>DAOLPD010000185.1:0-5403 GCA_035417425.1 Bacillota bacterium | reverse complement strand
AAGGTGAAGGTCAACGGCAGGTTGGTTACGGAACCGGGCTTAAAGATTGATAAGGACAGAGATGTGATAGAAGTTGACGGGAATATAATCAAAAGCCCGGAGAAGAAAATTTATATTTTATTGAACAAACCCTCAGGATATATTACCAGCGTAAAGGATCAATTCGGAAGGCCCACTGTCTTAGACCTGTTAAAGGGAATAAGCACAAGGGTCTTTCCTATTGGACGTCTGGATTATGATACTGAAGGCCTTTTGATTTTGAGTAATGACGGTGAGCTTACATATAGAATTACACACCCTAAGCATAGTATTGATAAGACTTACAGAGCTTTGGTCCGCGGAGAAGTGAAGGGGGAGGATATTAAAATCTTTGAAAGGGGTATGGCTATAGAAGATTATATTACTGCTCCGGCAAAGATGGAAATAGTAAGATATTCAAAAGGCAACAGTGTAATTGATATTACCATACATGAAGGGAGAAACAGGCAAGTCAGGAAAATGTGTTCCGCCATAGGACATGAGGTAATAAGGCTGAGGCGGATAAAAATAGGAGATATCGGGCTGGGGGGTCTAAAAACCGGCGAATGGCGATATCTGAAGGATTCAGAAATAAGATATTTAAAAGAATTAGGGGGTATGTGAAATGATGCAGATAAGAAAGATAAAACCTGAGGACATTAGCTTTGTAATGGAGCTTGCTTCAAAATACGGATTTTCTGACTTCAAGCTGCTGTCAAACATAGAGCATTTCCTGATATGCGAGGATGGAAATATTAAATGTGGCTGCGGCTGTCTGGTCCCATACAACGGAAAAGGATATCTGAATTGTGTTATAGTGGATGAAGGCCATAGAAGAAAAAAACTTGGGGGTGCGATAACAAAAGCGCTGCTTAATATCGCCGATCTGCATGGAATTGAGGAGGTATTCGCAGCGGGAATCTGCAAGGACTTCCTGCAGGCAATGGGCTTCGAGAAGTACAACGGTGCCGGCTTAGAGGCCGGTTTTAAAGATGTAATTGGAGATATAGGCACATCAGAATACTATAGGGTATTTTTAAAAGATTATTTTAAGCCTTGCTCTCATAAATAAAGGTAAATTTTTTGTAAACGGACATTTTTTTTTGTTTAAAATGTGCTATATTAGTATTAATTATCTTTATTAATGCATATGCAATATCTGCAGAACATATACAGGAGGATATAATTATGGCAAGGATTAAAATTACAGAAACATCATTGAGGGATGGACACCAGTCACTTATTGCTACAAGGATGCGGACGGAAGAAATGCTGCCGGTCATCGAACTTATGGATAAGGTTGGATATCATTCATTGGAAATGTGGGGAGGAGCTACCTTTGACACTTGTCTAAGATTCCTGAACGAAGACCCGTGGGAAAGACTTCGGTTAATCAAGTCAAAGCTTAAGAATACAAAGCTGCAAATGCTCCTTAGAGGGCAGAATATACTGGGATACAAGAACTATGCAGATGATGTGGTTGAAGAATTTGTAAGACTTTCAGTCAAGAACGGCATTGAAATAATAAGAATATTTGATGCCCTGAATGATCTGAGAAATATTGAAACAGCGGTTAAAGCAGCAAAAAAGTACGGCGCCCATGCTCAGGGCACAGTTGTATATACTACAAGCCCGGTGCATAATATAGACTTGTATGTGGAGCTTGCAAAAAAAGTCCAGGATATGGGTTGCGATTCCCTTTGTATAAAGGATATGTCCGGAATACTTGCTCCTTATTATGGATATGAGCTTATTAAAGCGTTGAAAAAGAACATAAGCATTCCGATACAGCTTCACACGCACTTTACCAGCGGAATGACAGATATGACCTATTTAAAGGCTATAGAGGCAGGGGTGGATATAATTGATACAGCCATATCCCCATTTGGCCTTGGAACCTCACAGCCTCCGACGGAGCCAATGGTGGCAACACTGAAGGGTACGGAATACGATACCGGACTGGATTTGGACTTATTGTGCGAAATTGCGGAGTACTTCAGAGGGATCAAGGATAAGTATATAGCCAGCGGGGTACTGGACCCCAATGTATTCAATATTGACACCAATGTATTGTCATACCAGATACCGGGAGGAATGCTGTCCAACCTGATGTCCCAGCTGAAGCAGACAAATAACATGGATAAATATAATGATGTGCTTAAAGAGGTACCAAAGGTGAGAGAGGATCTGGGCTATCCCCCTCTTGTAACGCCTTCCAGTCAGTTTGTAGGCACACAGGCGGTTTTTAATGTTATTTCAGGCAGCAGATACAAAATGATACCAAATGAGATAAAGGATTATGTCAGCGGCAGATATGGAAGGCCGAGCGTCCCGATTTCCGAGGAAATAAAAAAGAAAATCATAGGTGACGAGGAAGTAATAACCTGCAGGCCTGCGGATTTAATCGAGCCGCAGCTGGAGTCTCTGAAGCTGGAAATGAATGAGTATTACGAGCAGGAGGAAGATGTTTTGAGCTATGCGGTTTTCCCGCAGGTAGCCATGAAATTCTTCAAAGACAGACAGGCAAAGAAATACGGGATAGACAGCAGTCTTGCAGATAAAGGAAATAAGACCTATCCGATTTAAGCAGCACATGAGGGTGAGGCACGGGAACGTTTCTCACCTTCAGCAATTTTTATGCACATATACATAATTGTTTCTATTGGAATAGAATTTTATGACCTTTACATTTGAATTGTCAGGTATTCTATTGCCGCATTTCAGGCATATATAGCTGCTTTTAACCAATTTGTCATAGTACACTTCCACCTTGGCATTGCTGTATTTCTGCCAGCTTTTCCATCCTGTTTTGCAAAGCTCCTTGCGGTTATAAAAGTCAGCATATACCCATTTCAGTAACCTGTGAAAATGAAAAGGGAACTTTGTATAGGCTATAAAATCCCTTGGCAAGCCGAGGGAAATTGCATAGTTTTCAAAGGTTTTCTCTATAAGTGATTGGAGAGGCTCTTCTATTTTGGAGTTTGTGAAGGTATAGCCTGACCGGACAAGAAATCTTCTTGTGTCTTCAAACATATAGCCCTGACATACATATATTCTCTCTCCCTTTTTTACCGAGAGCTTTTCAAAAGCATTCTTTACGGCATTTGTTGTATAATATATGTATGACTTGTTCTTAAAATTGGTTTCGTTGAACAATTGAACAGGGAGTATTTCATAATAATACTCTCCTGTTTCCTTTCGCAAGATGCCGATGCAGGTGCCGCCTACCAGGCTGCCGCTTCCAGCATCATCTATCTGTATCATTTTATCACCTGCACAGTACAAAGTGGCTTTAGTATATGTAAAAGAATAAACTATTAAACATGAAGTGGGAGGGTACAAATGCTGAACATACTGATATCCAACGACGACGGAATATATTCACAGGGGTTATATGAACTGGCAAAAAGAATCTCAGTATTGGGCAAGGTCACTGTGGTTGCCCCGGATAAGGAGCAAAGCGCCATCGGGCATGCTATTACTATGCACCAGCCGCTGAGATGCAGGAAAATAAAGCTGCATGATCTGGATATTGATGCATGGTGGGTAAACGGAACGCCTGCGGATTGTGTCAAGCTGGGTGTTGAGACAATCCTGTCAGTAAAACCCGACCTGATAATTTCAGGTATAAATGACGGTGAAAACCTTGGTACCGACATAATATACTCTGGAACGGTATCAGCAGCCATTGAAGGTTCAATGTTCAACATACCTTCAATAGCTTTATCCTATGCAAGGCACTGCGGAGCCGACTTTTCTGCTCCTGCGGAAATTGCTGTTCAAGTTATACAACAAGTTCTGGATCACAAGGAGAAGGACAATATGCTGTTAAACATAAATATTCCGGAAACTGAAGGTATTGAATTCTTGAAGGGCGTAAAGGTAACCAGGCTTGGAGTGAAAAAGTACAGGAATAATTTTGAGGAAAGGAAGGATCCCCGCGGAAACAGCTATTACTGGCTGGCCGGAGAACTTATACAGGACGAAATCGGTGAGGATACGGATATATATGCAGTAAGAAACGGGTACGTGTCAATAACGCCAATACATATTGACCTTTCAGGCTATGAAGATATAAAGAAAATTAGAGACTGGAATATTTCACTGAATATGAACCTGACAATATAATGAAATTTATTTGGCATTATTTATTGCAATTGAGAATATTATAATATATACTAAAAAATGAAGGGAAAATTGCAGAATTCCCATTGCGAATTGAATAAATGAAATAAAAGCTGCATTATCTAAAGAATTTTTGGAGGTCAGAAAAATGAAAATAGAGGATATCAAAGCGGGAGAAATAGTTAATGAAAAAATAGTAACCAATCCTGCCTGGTGTAAAGGCTGCGGCATCTGTGTCGCCTTTTGTCCGGTAAAAGCATTGGCGCTAAAGAATGGCAAGGTTGCAATGGTCGATGTTGATAAGTGTACACAGTGCGGAATGTGTGAGCTTAGATGTCCCGACTATGCAATATATCTGAGGAGGAAGAAAAATGAAAAGCAAGGTTAGATTGATGCAGGGAAATGAAGCATGTGTAGAAGGTGCAATTACTGCCGGAATGCGGTTCTATGCCGGTTATCCCATTACACCTTCAACTGAAATTGCTGAATTATCCGCAGAAAAGCTTCCTATGGTTGGCGGAAAATTTATGCAGATGGAAGACGAAATAGGAGGAATGGCCGCCATAATAGGTGCTTCACTTACTGGTGCCAAAAGCATGACGGCTACAAGCGGCCCGGGCTTTTCTCTTAAGCAGGAAAACATAGGCTATGCCTCGATAGCTGAAGTACCTTGTGTAATAGTAAATGTCCAGAGGGGGGGCCCCAGTACGGGCATGCCTACCTCACCGGCTCAGGGCGAAATCATGCAGGCCCGTTGGGGTACTCATGGGGATCATCCTGTTATTGCCCTTACTCCTTCATCAGTAAGAGAAACTTTTGACCTTACAATAAAGGCATTTAATTATGCAGAAAAATACAGGACGCCGGTTATACTTCTTATGGATGAAGTAATCGGCCATATGCGGGAAAAGGTTCAATTACCCGATATATCAGAAATAGAAATTATAGATAGAAAGAGACCGGACTGCAGCAGTGAGGAATACCTGCCATATAAAGCGGATAACGACCTGGTGCCGCCAATGGCAGACTTCGGTACAGGCTACAGATATCATGTAACCGGATTGGTGCATGATGAAACAGGTTTTCCCAGCAACAGCACTGCAGAAGCAGACAAGCTCATAAGAAGGCTTTCAAACAAAATAGAAATGCATAGGGATGAAATCGAGTCATGGGAAGAAGAAAACACTGAAGATGCGGAAGTACTCATATTATCCTACGGCTGTGTAGCCAGGTCATCAAAATCAGCGATGAATACTCTGC
>DAOLPD010000184.1:0-5411 GCA_035417425.1 Bacillota bacterium | reverse complement strand
GCCAAGAGGGGAGCATGTCAGATACTGCAATAGGAAGAAGCATTTTACCAATTTGGTCGGTTGTTTATTGTAAAATATGCTATAATTATTACATAATAATTAATTGCGGGATGTGAGTATATGTCTGTCACTATACAAAAAGTAATTGATTTAACAGGTGCCATTCCTTTTGACAATGTTTATGATGCAAAAACAGTAATTGAAAATTTTTGCAGCGAAAACATTGCTATAGTAAATACCAACAAAGCAACAAATATAACACATGGAACACACCTCCACGACAGCTATGAATTTGACATATGTCAAACCGACATACCTTCAACAATGATTGACAGTAAAATTTTTAACCGCAGGAGTAATACATTATTTGCCGTCAATCCTATGCAGGAGCATGGACTGGCCTCTGACCTGAAAGGATTTAGTATTTGTGGATTACATATAGATAAAAGCTTTATACAGAATGCCTCAATGGAGCTATATCATTCATCCGGCATTATTTTTTCAAATGACTCCTTTTCAATAACCAATGATATCAAAATGCTTATACGCCTATTTTGGGAAGAGCTGAAATATAAACAGTCCGGTTATGAATTTATGGTTGAAAACCTCAGTTTGCTGATAGTAGGAAACCTGATGAGGCTTGTAAAGCACAATCTCTCACACAAGGCCTATAATCTGCCCAAGTGTAATATTGAGAACATAAAAACAGTGATTGATTACATGAATGAAAACTACACCAGCGGAGTATCCTGTTCCGAACTGGCTGAACTTATAAAAATGGATAAGTTCGGCTTTATAAGGAGCTTCAAAGCTGAAACAGGAAGAACTCCATATGAATACCTCTTGGATCTTAAAATTGAAAAAGCAAAAAAAATGCTGAAATCTAATGAATATACTGTTACAGAAATAAGTATGATGTGCGGCTTCTCCAGCCACAGTCATTTTACATCTACCTTCAAGAAAAAAACAGGAGTCTCACCAACCGTGTATAAAATTAACCCCTATTAAAATATTGAGCCTTTAAAAAAGATAACTTATTATGTATAATTATGTTAGAATATTAACAAAGAGGAGGGTTAAAAAATGACCCATGAAGAGTATAAAAAAATAATAACAGATGCAATAGAAAACGAAGAGGAATCTTATTCATTCTATCGGGATGTTGCAAAGAAGACAAAGGACAAAAACATTTCAGCAATATTTGAGAACCTGGCAAAAGAAGAACTATCACATAAAGCTATGCTTCAAGATTATCTTAAAGATACCGGGAAAAAGTTAAAGTTCGACTTGACTGCAGACTACAAGGTTGCGGAATCAGTAGACAAGCCTAAGCTTTCCGTTGATATGAAACCCGCTGATGCTATTGCTCTGGCAATGAAAAAGGAAGAAGAAGCAATGGATATGTATAAAGAATTTGCGGCTATAAGTACTGATAAAGAACAAAAGGAAGCATTCCTCAGCCTTGCTGTAATGGAACAAGGGCATAAGACTAAATTGGAAGATTTGTATGTAGGCACTGCTTTTCCGGAGGTCTGGTAAAGTATTGGGGCAAGGGAAACCTTGCCCTAAAATTATTTGCAAATTTCAGAACAAGAAGGTAAAATGTTATAAAAAGGAATATCGGATTGATAGTCCTTCTTTTATTCTTAAAAATATTAAAAGGAGATTAAAAAGAATCAAATGATTGATCTTATTAAGAACCTGATAAACAGTTTGATTTATGTAATTATAGTAGCTTTCATTGTTTCAAACCTTTCCATATTTAAGAAAATAATACAAAAGGATGCATTTAAAAAATCAGATCTTCTGATATTATCTGTTATTTTTGCCGTATTTGGTATTATAAGTACATATACAGGAACAGATGTATTAGGTGCGATAGCTAATACGCGAATTATCGGCGTAATGACCGGAGGCATACTTTGCGGCCCCTTTGTGGGTATTGTATCGGGTATTATAGCCGGCTTGCACAGATTCCTATATGATATCGGCGGAATAACCTCCGTTCCTTGTGCAATATCAACAGTACTTGCCGGTTTCCTTTCTGCCTTGATCCATAAGAAAGGATTCCGATATCAGAAATGGCTTTATGGGCTTGCCGGGGGCATAATTATCGAAAGTATTGAAATGCTATTGATTCTGTTGATATCAAAGCCCTTTTCCAGTGCACTTGCCATTGTGAAAAGCATTTATGTCCCAATGAGCTTTACAAATGCCATAGGCATATGTATCCTCATATTACTGATTCAGAACAGCTTCAAAGAAAAAGAGCAAATGGCTGCAATGCAAGCTCAATTGGCTCTCGAAATAGCGAATAAGACTCTTCCTTATTTCAGAGAAATAAACGGTGATTCTTTAAGAAAAGTATGTGCAATAATAAAGGAATCCACAGGTGCTGCTGCAGTTTCAATTACTGACAAAACTACAATCCTGGCACATGTAGGATTGGGTTCGGATCATCATATCAGCGGTGATCCTATACAGACCTTTGCTACAAAGCAAGTAATAATGAATGGCCAGATGCGCATAATGAATTCACCGGAAGAAATTGAGTGCTCATCGGAAGACTGTCAGTTGAAGTCCGGGCTCATAGTGCCTCTGAAAGAAAAGGATGAAATTATCGGCACACTCAAATTATACTATGAAAAAAGAAACGGAATATCCTATACACATGAAAAATTGGCTATTGGATTATCTCAATTGATTTCAACGCAGATGGAAATAAGTAAAGTCGGTAAGCTGGAGGAATTGGCTGCAAAAGCTGAAATTAAGGCACTTCAGGCCCAAATAAATCCGCATTTTCTTTTTAATGCATTAAACACGATAATAGCCCTTTTAAGAATTAATCCGAATAGTGCCAGAGAATTAATCGTCAACCTTTCAACCTATTTAAGGTACAACATAGAAGAAACAAGTATTTTTGTAGATATCAGCAAGGAGCTTCAGCAGGTCAAATCATACATTGAAGTAGAAAAAGCACGGTTTGGCGATAAGCTTAATGTTATTTATGATATTGATGAAAGCATTCATGTAAAAATCCCCTCACTCGTCATACAGCCAATAGTTGAAAATTCCATAAAGCATGGAATTCTGAAGGGCTCCGGCACCGGAAATATTGTAATTTCCGTAAAAAAGCATAACTCGGATGAAATCAAGATATCAGTAGAGGATGACGGTATAGGTATACCTCAGGCCATCATAGAAAATCTGCATGCCGGAAAGATTAAAGAAAACAAGATCGGTATATCAAATGTTGACAACAGACTCCGTCATATATATGGCACCGGGCTTAATATCGAACGTCTTGATGTCGGCACAAGGGTTAGTTTTATGCTTAATATGAGCGCATAATTATTGATATTATTATAATCAGGTGGGGGTGGGCTTTTTGAATTGTATTATTGTAGACGATGAATACCCGTCCATACAGGAATTGAGTTATTTTATTACAAATTTCAGTTCAATCACAATATCGGAAACCTTTGATGACAGTATCAAAGCCCTTGAATATGTCCAGAGAAACACTGTCAATGTTATTTTCCTTGATATTAATATGCCTAAACTGGATGGATTAACCTTCAGCAAAGTGATAAATACCTTGCCGGTTAAACCTATTCTCGTATTTATCACCACTTACAGCGAACATGCCCTCGAAGCCTTTGAGGTTTCCGCCTTTGATTATATTTTGAAGCCCTACTCCCAAACCAGAATAGCAGCCACGCTTCAAAGACTTGAGAATAGTATCGCCGTCAAGTTTTATCGGGATAGGATTACGCTTTGGGAAAATGGAAAGCTGTTTGTGCTGGAAGCTAATGATATATACTATTGCGAAGCACATAAGCATGATGTCTGTGTATATACAAAAGATAAATGCTTTAAAGTTGCCTCAAGCATTTCCGATTTTCATAAAAAGCTGAGACAAGATTGTTTTTTCCGCTGCCACCGCTCTTATATAGTAAATATAGATAAAATAACAGAAATAATCCCCTGGTTCAATAATACATATATGCTTAAGCTTAAGGGGTTGGATGCAGAGATTCCGGTCAGCAGACAAAACATATTATTGTTTAAAAAGCTAATGGGGATTTAAAGCTCCTTCGCTGATTCCGGAAGACTTCAGCTGAGGGAGTTTTTTTATGCATATATGATTGCATTTAGTGTATCATTTTTGTCATTTCAAGCAAAAATAAATACCGGCTTTTATATTCACTATATAATATAGTTGTAAAAAAGTATAGTATCATGGTATTTTTCATATTATTTACAAAGATCATTGTTTGGAGGAGCTTAATGAAATACGAAGAGTATATCAAGCTTTTGATATCAAAGCTTGAAAAGAATTTTACCATAGAAAGGGATATAGTGATATTCGATAATAAGATAGATATATTTGCCAAGTTTTCAAATATAAGTGTTAGGACATTTATCACCCAGCATGATATAATTGACCAATATAATAATCATGAACACATATATATCAAGGGATATGATAATGTGACCGAAGAAGATATTGTCTCTTTCGGACAATTCTTAAAAAGAATATCGGATGAATGCATAAGTCCGGACAAGGATCATATGAGTACATATATTACGGGAGTACTGATCGGTAATCACATAGATGAAAATGCAATTAGAGCAGTTAAAAAGTACAATTATAGAAAGGCGTTCTGCTTCTATCTTAAGGGTTGGTGTGACGTAAGGCTTATATATGTAGGACTGGATAATAATATGATCATAACAAACAGAGACGGTAAAAAGGTAAAAAAAGTATATGAATCTGTATTATAAGAAGTATTATTGGGGTCAAACAGAGCATTAGGGAAATAAACATTTCCCATGCAAATAAAAAAGGAGGTCGTGTTATGAACTCATTGGTATTATTATTTATCGGTATTGCAGCATTTCTGGTCGCCTATACTGTTTACGGCAAATGGCTGGCCAAGCAGTGGGGAATTGACCCAACCAAGAAGACACCCTCTTGTACTTTAAGGGATGATATTGACTATTGTCCTGCTAATGCTAAAGTACTTCTTGGCCACCATTTCTCATCCATAGCTGGAGCCGGCCCTATCACAGGCCCCATACAGGCTGCAATATTCGGATGGCTGCCTGTTTATCTGTGGATTGTAGTCGGAAGTATATTCATCGGTGGTGTCCATGACTGGGGTTCACTCTTTGCATCAGTAAGGCATGACGGAAAATCAATAGGTGAAATCATCAGGGCAAATATCGGTGAAAACGGCAAAAAGCTTTTCAACATCTTTGCATACCTTACATTGATACTGGTTGTTGCAGCCTTTACCGATATTTGTGCCGGTACCTTCGCTTTTGACCCGGCAAAGCCTGAGGCAATTACAGGAGCAAGGGCAGGTACTGCATCAATTTTGTTTATTTTCCTGGCAATGGGCTTC
>DAOLPD010000183.1:0-5412 GCA_035417425.1 Bacillota bacterium | reverse complement strand
ACTGTGTATCTTCTCTCGATTCTGTTGCCCAAAGCCAATAAGTGCTCGCTGATATACAAGGCTAGTGCTCTTGAAGTATGACTACAAGCTAATACCTACATCACATAACTTTTCTTTTATGCCATTCTATAATTCGTTTCTAAAACCTGCCTGAAGCGCCTCCTCCTCCTGAACGGCCTCCGCCTCCGGAATTCCTTCCGCCGCCTCCGCCTCGTCTGCCAGACGAAGCAGCCATTCTAAGTATGAAGAAGGTTACTCTGCCTCCGGTAAATACAAAATCCAATACAAT
Organism: Bacillota bacterium; assembly: GCA_035417425.1. Classification (GTDB taxonomy): domain Bacteria; phylum Bacillota; class Clostridia; order Lutisporales; family Lutisporaceae; genus BRH-c25. Next base: position 5,123 of record DAOLPD010000183.1, on the reverse strand, counting down.
CAAAATCAATATAATGATTACCAGAATTGCAGTTGTAATGGGGTTCTCCCTGAAAAAGCTGAAGTCGTCACTTGTATACCGCCTTTCTTCGCCGGTTTCAGGATACTGTACCATATCTTCATTTCCACTGATAATATTGGCTATATCGGAGTAAATTGCCTTAACCGCTTCATCTATTCCTTCTTCTTTATACAGTTCAGAAAACTTCACAAGCAGCTTGCTGCTTTCCAGATCAGTCAATACGCCTTCATAGCCATAACCCACTTCAATACGGGATTCTCTTTCCCGCATGCTGAGTATGAAGAGAATACCCTTATCTTCAGTGCCTATTTTCCATTTGTTGAAAAGAGCATTTGCATACTCTTCGATGGTATTTCCGTTTAATGTGTCAATACTGACAAATACAACCTGGCCTCCGCCTGTTGCTTTATAAGTGCTTTCCCCCAGCTTCAGAATATCCCGTTCCGTATCGGAATCCAGAATACCGGCAAAATCATTGACATAAAGCTCCCTTGTAGGATTCGGTATTTCAGGTTCAGCCCCCTGGACGATTATTGCTCCAAAGCTCGTGGCAATCAGAAGCAAAACTGCAATAAATGCTGCAGACAACCTTAACTGTTTCACTCACATGCCTCCCATATCAAAGTCTTCAAATAGATGAACAACTCTAAAACATGGTTTTAGAGTTGCCGTATAGTTCCTATCGCATTCCGAATTAATCGAAATCCACATCAGGTGCCTTCTCCGCACCTGCTTCTGCTTCAATATATGGGAATTCATCTGAATAACCCAATATGCCTGCAGCTATATTTGTCGGAAATACCTTTATCTTCTTGTTATATTCCTTTACATTGTCATTATAATATTTTCTGGCAACTGCAATTCTGTTTTCCGTGCCTTCAAGCTGTACTCTCAAGTCCTGGAAGCCCTGATTCTGCTTCAGCTCCGGATAATTCTCCGCGATAGCCAAAAGCCTTCCCAATACAGATGAAACCTCTGCATTGGCATCAATTTTCTCCTGCACACTTGCTGCCCCTGACAGTTTTGAACGCGCTTCAGCAATCTGTGTGAAAATTTCCTGCTCTTTTATAGCCTGCGCTTTTACCGTCTCTACAATGTTTGGTATCAAATCAGCTCTTCTTTGATATTGTACTTCAATATCGCTCCAGGATGCGTTCACTTCCTCGCTCAAATTCACCAGGCTTCTTTGTACCCCCACCACATAAACCGCCAATAAGACGACAACCCCAATTATTATAATCCATGATTTGTTTTTCACTTTACTACCTCACTTATTTTTTTACTCTGAATTTCAAATGGTACCACTAAAATTCATCATAATAGAATATACCATATATATGGTTTCTTTGAAAGCCATATATTATCCGGATATTAACCGAATCAAAATCCCTTTATCGAATTCTTCTAAACCTATCATCCATACACTGCAAATATAGCTCTGGCTCCTTATATCTCCCTTCGATTATCTTTTTTTCGGCAGAACAACGGTAAATACCGTGCCTTCATTTAGTTTGCCGGCTGCTGAAATACTGCCTTTATGCGCCTCCACAATAGCCTTGGCTATAGTCAATCCTATACCGGAGCCGCCGGTCGTCCTGTTTCTGGACTTATCCGCCCTATAAAAACGTTCAAATATATAGGGAAGATCTTCTTCTGAGATACCGATACCAGTGTCGCTGACTGTAATTGTCGTATTATCGCCGGAATCAGCAGCGGTTATTGTAACCTGGCCATTGCTGTTCGTATACTTTAATGCATTTGATATCAGATTTACAAGAACCTGACTGATTTTATCCCTGTCAGCAAAAAGCATAATGTTTTCACACTGTATTTGAATCTCTATATTCCTTTGTATAAACTCCTTTTCAAAGTTCTGCACCATTATCCTTATCAGTTCGCATAATGAGAACTCTTCTTTATTCAATATCATATTGTCGCTTTCATATCGTGCCAGCTTTTCCAGGTCACCGATCATCCTGTTTATCCTCATTGTTTCCTCATGGCAGCTTTTGAGCCTGTCTGAGCTTGGTTCCCATATCCCGTCAAGCATTGCCTCCAGATGGCTTTGCAGTGTAGCAACAGGTGTTCTTAGTTCATGGGCAACATCACCCGTCAGGCGCTTTCGGAGCTTCTCCTGAGTTTCCAGGGTTTCCGCCAAATCATTGATAGTATCTGTCAACTGGCTGATTTCTTTTGTACTTGTTCGTTCATAACTTCTGTCTCCGAAGTAACCCTTTGCTATCATCCGCGCCGTGTTGATAACCCGGGTTATAGGCGTTGTAATCCTCCTGGACATAATTGAGCCGAACAAAAAGGCCAGAAGCAGTGAAAAGACACCTACACTAATAAATATACGATTAAGTGCACTTATAAATGCCATATCATTATCATTAAAATAGAAAGGGCCATAATACCCGATATCTATACTGCCTACTTTTTCTCCTTTATAAAAAACAGGATAACTGACCTGCACCAGCTTGCCCTCCCAATTGGGGTAACGGCTATACATATTATTTGCCATATGGTTTAGCATTCGGTTACACAAACCATTATTGTAGGACATGGCATTCCATATAATATTACCCGATTGATCCCTTACTTCAACAATCATACCCTGTTCAAGGGCATATATCCCTATATCCTGTACGCTTTCCGCATTCCACCGCCCATTGCTTTGATAATTGCTTGAAAAGAGCGAGACCAATTCTTTATTCCTTTTTTCCTGATTTGACCTGATATAATCCTGAAAGTGCCTTTCCAACAGGATATTGGAAAACAAGCTTATCAATGCGACGCATATCAAAGCTGTTGCAACATGGGACAATGTCAGTTTAGTCCTTAAGGATACCTTCAAATCTCTCACCGCCAAATTTATAGCCTACTCGATGCACAGTTAGAATATATTTAGGATACTTTATGTCTGGTTAAATGCTGTATATACCTTATATCCGCTTGTCTTCAGATAGGATTCTACAACCTTCGCTGTTTTTCCTTCATCATCTATAGCAAGTATCTTAAGTTCATTCTACTCCGTTACAATATAATTAAAACTGTTCTCATTTTTACTTGTCCTTCTGTTTTGGCCGGCCCACTTTGCAGCAGTCCAGCTTTTCATTGCCAAACTGCTCCTTGTTTTGGGCAGCTAACCTCTTCAGGAAATCATCAATTATTTTCTTAAGACTTTTCATAATCCAACCTCCCAGTTTTGTTTACAGAGCATATATCTGTTTGTATTCCAGTATATTCTCTATTACCATACTATTAAACAAATATGAAGATTTTATGTTGAAAAGCAAAAGCGCCGCTCTCCTCATTTAATCTTGCAGGAATACCTTTAAAATGTAAACAAAAGCTGTTAAAATGTTATTAAACATGAAAATAATTATCAACTTGGCGAAGTATTGTTCTGGAGATGATCGCATGATACTGGAAAAAGAACAAATTCAAAGATATTTGCGGCATATTATAATGCCGGAAATCAGCGGGCCCGGTCAAAAGAAACTGCTTGAATCATCCATACTGGTATACTGTGACAGCATCTCAGGCTCTGCAGTTTTGCTGTATTATATGGCAGCTATGGGCATCGGCAAAATAAGTTGTCATTCAGGAAATACGGATGGATTTGAGTTTATATTTCAAAAAGCCAGAGGGCTTAATCCTGATTTGGAAATACATATGGCTGATTTTGCTGAGGATTATGATGCCATGGTGGTATTCTTCGAAAACCCGATACCGGCTTCAAATATAAGTGACACAGACATTCCCGTTATATTCACGGCAGCTTGCGGCAGCTGCGGATATGTAAGAACTGCCCGAGGAAAAGAAATCGTAAATCAGGTTATTGATGAAGTTAACAACTTCTTTATGGAAAATAAGAACTATGAGCATTTGCCGTTGTTTAATAAAGTATGTCCGGGATTTGCCGGTACACTTGCTGCCATAGAAGCCGTAAAGATATTGTTGGGCATTGGCAGTATCAATGAGCAAGTATTTCAATTTGATTTAGGGACTTATGACTTTGCCCATGGCCGTATCAATAATAAAAAAGCAGAATATTCTATGGATCCTGAAAACGCAATAAAGCAACTTGGTAAAGCAAAGGTCCTGATTGTGGGCACCGGCGGACTGGGTTCTCCAATTGCCTATATGTTGACTGTGTCAGGTATAGGAAAACTGGGATTGGTAGACTTTGACACAGTTGAAACCAGTAACCTCAACAGGCAGATACTGCACTCGGCTGAAACTCTCGGCATGGCCAAGGTAAAGTCTGCGGAAATATTCTTAAAGAAGCTGAATCCTGATTTGGAAATCTGTACCTATGAACAGAAGTTTTCATTTGAAAATGCGAAAGAACTTATTGCTGATTATGATATAGTAATAAGTGCTCTTGACAATTTGCCCAATCGTTATTTGCTGAATGACGCCTGCTATTTCTTGAAAAAGCCTTTGATTGAAGCGGGAGTCTTACGCTTTGACGGGCTTGCAACAACCATAATACCGGACAAAAGCCCATGCTACCGCTGTATTTTCCCTGAAACAAAAGACAGCAATCCCGTACCAGCCTGCTCAGAAACAGGGGTATTAGGTGCTGTCCCCGGGGTCATGGGTATGATACAGGCAATTGAAGCACTTAAGCATTTGACAGGTGCCGATGGGACCCTGGCCAATAAAATACTCCTGTTTGATGCACTGCATATGGATTTTACCCTGGTGGATATCGGCAAATCGCCTGAGTGTGCGTTGTGCGGGACTGATCCTTCTATCACAACGCTCCAAAATTATGAGTTTGTTTGCAAAGATAAATAGGCCTCAATTATACCAGAAGCTTTTTTATCTCTTCGGTGTCTGCAACTCTGCCCATAACCTTCACTTTCTCATTTACAACAAGTGCAGGTGTTTTCATTACTCCATAGGCCAGTATGTCTTTGTAATTTTCCACTTTCTCGACTTTTGCATCAATACCCAGTTCCTTTACTGCCGCTTTTGCGTTCTCCTCTAGCTTTCTGCAGTTCATACAGCCTGAACCCAATACTTTTATTACCATTTTTTGACCTCCCTTAATATACTCTCATTTTCTTTAAATATCTTCATGTTTCGTAGAT
>DAOLPD010000182.1:0-5424 GCA_035417425.1 Bacillota bacterium | reverse complement strand
ATATGTTTCCACAATTCCTTCATTCAGTGCTTTCTTGAGCTCAGCATTATCGACAAGTCCTTCCCTTGAAAAGTTAAGAAGCCTTACTCCCCGCTTCATAAGTTTGAAAGCTTTATTGTCAATCATATTCCTGGTACTATCCATAAACGGTACATGAAGTGTTATATAATCTGAGCCCTCCAAAAGCTCTTTCAGGCTTTCAGCCTTTTTGACGCTTCTTGACAAACCCCAGGCAGAGTCAATCGAAATATATGGATCATATCCTTTTACTTCCATACCCAAAGAGCCCGCGGCATTTGCGACCATTACTCCTATCGCTCCCAAGCCAATTACCCCAAGCTTCTTGCCTTTTATTTCAGGGCCGACGAATCTCCCCTTTTCTTTCTCTATCAGTACCTTTATATCTTCCGGAATTCCTGATAAGGATTTACTCCATAGAATACTGTCTACTACCTTTCTGGAAGACATCAGCAGGGCAAGTATGGTCAGTTCCTTCACTGCATTTGCATTTGCGCCGGGAGTGTTGAAGACCACAATACCCTTTTCCGTACATTTATCTACAGGAATATTATTGACTCCCGCTCCTGCCCTGGCAATTGCTTTTAATGACCGGGGCAGCTCCATTTCATGCATGGAAAAGCTTCTCAATATTATTGCGTCAGGGTTGTCCGCATTCTGGGAAACATAATAACCTCTTTTCTCCAGGTTCTCCAGGCCCTTCGATGATATTCTGTTCAGCAGTTTAATATTGTACAACTGAATCCCCTCCTGTAAAAATTATATTGAATATAAAATATATTTTGGCATGTTTATATGTATGAAATATTTAAATACTATTCTATAACAGAACTTGGACTTTGTATACAACATTTATAAAAAACAAATGCTCCGGTATTTCTACCGAAGCATAGCAGTGTCTCTATCGCTAAATCATATTCTTGTCTACATATACCGTCAGCTTTCCGAGGCAATTGACATAATTGCCGAACTCGTTGTCATACCAGCCGAATATCTTGGCATGGGTTACAGGCAGATTGATATCCTGTGCAGTATCTATTCCATACTCTTTCAGGACTTCCGCAGAAAGAGGCAGGAATCCCGTTCTGGTATGGTTCTCGCATCCTTCAATAATTACCGCAGCCTGGCATCCCATTAAATCGGAAGATACATTCTGTTCCTCGCTGTATATCAATAAATCCTTTTGTGCACCGGATGCAGCCTTTCTGTAAATGTCATTTATAAACTCCCTGTTTATTATAGGCTCCCCGTTCTGATTAAGGTCTGTCCGGAAGGTAATATTCAAAGATATAAGGGACACTGTACTTGTAGGCACCCTTACAGAGTCAGCCATAAACCCTACCTTCTTGATTTCAGGAAGTATTTCTTCCAGTGCAATGGCAGCACCTGTTGATGTAGGAATAATATTATTGAATACTGACCTGTTTCTCCTAAGGTCTTTTGAACCTGCTTTCGGAGGAGCATCTAATATGTTCTGATTGTTGGTTGCGGCGTGTACGGTAGACATTGATGCCGTTATTATTTTTGAAGTCTCTTCCGTATCAAGGAGAGGCTTGATCATGTGCGCCAATCCTGTAGTAGTACAGCTTGCAGCTGATAATATGTGATGTCTGGCAGGATCATAGCTGGCATGATTAACACCATATACAAACAATGCGCTGTCATCAGGCATCCTTTGTGAAGAGTCCTTGATCTTGAAAGGTGCGCTGGCGATTACCTTCTCTGCCCCCGCCTCCAAATGGCCTCTGATACTTCCTTTAGGGGAATCTGCAGGCTGTGTCGGATCCAGAAATACTCCCGTGCAATCAACAACCAGTCTGACCCCTTCTCTTGACCAATCTATATTCCTTGGATTTCTTTCCTTTCTAAGAATCTTTACGGGCATTCCGTTCATTTCAAATACACATTCAGTTTCGTCCAATACTTTTACATTGCAGGACTTGCCCGTGTAGCCATACAGGAATCTGTCAATGGTGCCGTAAGTTGAATCGGTAGTCAGATAATGAATAATGTCCTCAGTTTTTTTACCCACCTCACGGCCGGCATTGATTACTATTCCGTCAAAATGTTTGAGGTTCAGATGATTCCATAATGTCAGTTTCCCTATACGGCCTATACCATTAATCCCCAGCATTCTTTTGCTTTGTAAAGGTGCATTCATTTAATCACTCCTATCTCATAATCGCTTTCCAGTCTAATTATATCATGTAGCACATTCCTTCTCAATATCTTAAAATATGCGTTATATTTCCTCTTAGCCGCTTATTGTGATATATCATTGAATTAATGCGTTATACTATTCATATTGTATATCGTATACACCTTCATATACATTTCCGAGATTGCCATCAATGGATATCCTGTCTCCTGATTTAAAGCTTATCCCATTTATACTGCATTTCTTTTCAGCTTCGTTTACTATCAGCCCTTTGCAATTCACTACACATACCTTTCCAAGGCTTGCGGCAGTAACTGCAGCATGGGATGTGGCACCCCCCTTGCCTGTGATAAGCCCGTCACAGCTGAATATCAAAGGTATATCGTCAGGCACAGTATCAGGTCTTACCAGTATGCGCTTCTCTTCAGGATATTTATTGACGGCTTCCTTTAAGTCCTCCATGTCAAAGGTCAATATCCCCGTCAATGCTCCGCCGCCGATGCCTATCCCCCGCCCTGCAAGCTTCATTTCATCAGGAGACGGTATGAAGCTGGATAGCCTCTTCTGTTTCTTCAGCTTCTGGTTCCTGGTCTGAAGTATATACAAGTCATCAGGATTATCTGACTCAAAGGTAAACTCTATCTCCTGGTGCATGAAGCCGTATGTCTCAATAAGCTGTGTGGCCAAATCCAGCAAAGCATTGTATATATCGGGAAACGCAGACTCCAGGGAAATGATGCAGTCGCTGTAATAATCCCTGCGCTGGCTTTCGGTAATAGGCAGCGTGTGCACCAGTCCTGATACTATATCCTCACCTTGGCTGCATAATGTAAAATCTCCGTATAGATTTATACCGGACCTGGTTTTTAGCGGACTGTTTGTAAATACCACTCCTGTACCGGAGCGCTCTGATAGATTGCCGAGAGCCATTTTTTGCACTATTACGGCTGTCCCCCATTCGTCTGCAATCTGCAGATGCTCTCTATAGTATATAGCCCTGCCGGAGGACCATGAATCAATAACGCTAAGTATAGCCTGCTTCAGCTGCTTGAAGGGGTCTTTTTCAATATGAATTCCATAATCACCAAGCACCTTCTTATAGGCATAGGCTATCTCTTTCATCTGCTCAGCAGTAAATTGGATTTTCTGCTCAACACCAAACTTTACTTTGTGTTCAAGAATCACTCTGTCAAAAACGTCCCTCTCAATTCCATAGGCCATACCCCAGCTTTGAATGAAGCGCCTGTAACAGTCCCAGGCAGTCCATGAATGGTCTGGCTTCTTGCTGAAGGTTTCGGCAATTTCGTCATTCATTCCTACATTCAGGAAAGTCCTCATAGCGCCGGGCATGGAGATTGCCGTACCTGACCTTACGGAAAGCAGCAGGGGATTTTTAGGATTGCCGAACTGCTGTTTAGTTATTTTCTCCAACTCCCATATGTGGTTAAGTATAAACTGGTCAATCTCCTGTTCCATATACGGGTGCCCCGTGATAATCCTCTTATGCCTGAATACCTCGGTTGTAAGAACAAACCCATAAGGTATCGGAAAATCATAAGATATCATTTTTTTCAGGAAGTATGCTTTTGCTCCAAGGAATACCGGATTATCCATTTCCACCGTCTCCTTATAAAGGGGACTTATAGTCAGATCCGGGTCATATGTCATCATACTCTGAATAATGTCACCCGAGTAATTGTCTACCATGCTTCTTAAGGTACTTACCAGATTGGTAATAAAATTATCCAGGTCCTGGACCAAAAAGGCAGATGACAAAATCTCCCTGAAGAATCTCTCCGATTCCATATGATAGAGCTGTTTGTTTTTAGGATCGGAAATGGGGCCTTTGATATCAAATATTTGCGGTATCGCCACTTTCAGCGGGCTTTCGTAAACGTCAAGGAAGTATTCATTTATTATTTGCTTGATATTTTGTGCCATGAACTGGAATATATTTATATATTGATCCAGCGAAAAGCTTGGAGAAGTAAGGCTGTACTTGAACATCTCAAAATTTGAATCAAATCCCTGGTTGTATATGCCGTCCAGTTCAAGCCCTTCCTTGAACAGCCCCAATACATCATACACATGCCTGAAGGTCTTGGCTGATATATATTCAAGATTTATATCCTGAAGAAGCTGTACCATCATCTTTGATGCGGCCTTTTCCAGCCTGAACATCAATCCCAGGGCTTCAAATTTTGGTTCAATATACTGTCCGTACATAGATGGTATACCTACAGCGACATGACGTTTATAATATATGTTTTCCAAAGCTTCGCTTGTATTTTTATCAATAATAACCTTTTTCAGGTGCCGCATCAGCTTATAAACCTGGCCAAGGGCTGTTCTTATATCGTTTCTGTCAAGACTCTGCCTCAGTTCTTCTATATCCTTATTGCTGAAAAACCTGTAGCTCTTCAGCATTGACATAATGTTTTCCGATTCCAGAGAGTATTTTTCCAATAAAAGCGAATAAAGCTGAATCAAATAGATAACTCTCCTTTTATCCCGGCTGCTTTCTGAATCAATAGCGGCAACAGACTGCTCAAGCTCTTTCACATCAAGAAGCAGAAGCTGTTCAGGATCGGCATCCTTCTTTCTGCATAACTCCGTAAGTATTTCATGAACATGTACATACCACTCGCTGCTTGTATCCAGGAGCTCAAAAACATCTTCCGGCACAACCTTCCTTAAAGGCTCGGGATTCCCGTCATACCAGTACTGTATTATCTTTTTCGCAAGTTCTATATGAGTATTGTTGCTCTCTGTATGTATCTGCTTCCTTAAAAAATGGATCAGCTTATCCTTTCTTCTTGACAGCTCATCAACTGCAGTAGTCACCTCTCTCAGCTTTCCTTCCGCCCCGATATCCCTGAAATACACCGGGAAAATCCTGGCCAGCTGCTTCATCTGTTTATAAACCGGTTCGATATTGGAGTTTAACAGCTTGGTAACATCTCTCTGAAAAAGGTCGGTATCCGATATGAAAATCCCTCCCAGCTTCAGATTGACTATAAGGGACGAAAGCAGCTCCTTCATATCCTCAGGTGAATATTCAATAAGTTCAAGCCAGACTCTGATGTTTTTCACATGATTTGTATTCACCTGTATCTGCCAGTCACTGTTTACGATAAGCTCTCCGGGGTATACGAATCCATATTCTATCAATCCTTTGACGAAATAAGAGATTATCCTCTTATCTCCGGTATCAATGACTTCCTTCCCCAGGGTCTGTATGCATTCCA
>DAOLPD010000181.1:0-5465 GCA_035417425.1 Bacillota bacterium | reverse complement strand
GTATATAATTGACCTTGCGTTATGGTGCGTTCCGGCGGCTGTAATCGGTGCAAGGCTCTATTATGTCATATTTGAGTGGAGCTATTATAAAGGCGATATTATGAAAATAATAAACATAAGAGAAGGGGGACTGGCAATACACGGAGCTTTGATAGCTGCCGTTATTACCGGATATGTATTCACAAGGGTGAAAAAGATCTCCTTCTGGAATACTGCGGATATCGCTGCACCGAGCATAATACTGGGCCAGGCCATAGGAAGGTGGGGCAACTTTGTAAATCAGGAGGCTCACGGAGGGCCGACGGATTTGCCCTGGGGCATAATGGTGGACGGAGTAAAGGTGCATCCGACCTTTTTGTATGAATCGTTGTGGAATATTTGTGTTTTTATATTCCTGCTCATCTACAGAAGAAAGAAGAAGGCAGAGGGAGAAGTATTCCTGCTTTATGGGATACTGTATTCTGTGGGAAGGTTCTGGATTGAAGGCTTGAGGACCGACAGCCTGATGTTTATGGGTATGAGGCAGGCTCAGATTATTAGTGTAGTTATTATTGCAGTCTTTACCTCCATGATTGTATATCTGAGGAAAAAGAATAAGGATAAAGCCGGGGATGACACTGAGCAAATGGACAGTGAACATAATGAATGAGCATATGAAAGCAAAAAACAGTTTCCACATTTATGCAATGATTACAATTTTATTCTGGTCATTGGCCTATGTGCTGACGAGATTATCGTTGCAGTATTTTACGCCCTTCTCTTTGGGCTTTCTTAGATATTTTATTGCATCGTGCACTCTTATAATTGTTGCTGTAATAAGTAAAATTAAATTACCGCATAAAAAAGATTTACCGTGGTTTATGCTTGCGGGGGCACTTGGTTTCTTCTTTTACATGATAGCATTTAACCAGGGGCAAAAAACAGTTACAGCCTCTACGGGCAGTATTGTGATTTCTACCGTTCCTGTGCTTACTGCTTTGATTGCGCGAGTCGTTTATAAAGAAAAGATGAGTTATCTTCAATGGCTGGCTATCGCAATCGAATTTGCAGGGGTGACTGTTCTGACATTAATGAATGATGTCTTATCCATTAACATAGGACTGCTTTGGTTATTTCTTGCGGCTCTGGCACTTAGCCTTTATAATCTGTTGCAGCGCAAGCTGACAAAAACCTATTCGGCATTGCAGACTACTACATTTGGTATTTTCTTTGGCACGATACTGCTTGCCGTTTTTATTCAAGTTTCTGTAGGAGAAGCAATAAATGCCCCTGCCATTCAATGGTTTTACCTTGCTATACTTGGCATATTCTCAAGTGCAATTGCCTATGTTGCATGGTCGAGGGCTTTCGCAAAGGCGGATCAGACATCGCAGGTCAGCAATTACATGTTTATTACGCCATTTTTGACAAGTGTGTTAGGATTCATTATTGCTGATGAGGTTCCCGAACCGTCAACAATAGTTGGCGGAGGGATTATTTTATCAGGCGTTTTTTTATTCAACTTCGGAGGAAAATTGTACGGAGCATTATGCAATAAGAAAAATACTATATGAAGAAAAATAATGGTATCAATCGAATTGATTTAAGCATAACGATGCAAAAGCATAGGTCTTTTGCATCATTTTTTTTAAAATTTTCCTTTTTTTTAAAAATAGGAAGGAATTTTTATTTTTGTATAGAATATGTCAAGAAGTGGACTAAAGTGGAGTAAAGTGGTATAATGTGAGAAAAAAGGTGGTGAGTATATGTTTATAGGCGAATACAACCATACCCTGGACCCAAAGAACAGAGTCATTATGCCCTCGAAATTCAGGGAAAAGCTTGGGGACAGCTTTGTTATGACCAAGGGTCTTGACAACTGCCTTTTCATATACTCGTCCCAGGATTGGAGCATAGTGGAGGAAAAACTTAAGAGCCTGCCTATGACGAACAAAGATGCAAGAGCCTTTGTAAGATTCTTTTTTGCGGGGGCCTGCGAATGTGATCTGGACAAGCAGGGCAGGATGGTGATACCAAATTACCTTAAAGAGCATGCGAATATCGATAAGGAGCTTGTAATTATTGGTGTCTCAACCCGGATAGAAATATGGAGCAAGGAAGAATGGAATAAATTCAATAACGATGCAAATATTAGCTATGAAGATGTGGCTGAGAAAATGTCACAGCTCGGAATATAGCGAGAAGGCATGTGAAGCAGATGGCAGTACTGGATTTTGAACATACTCCCGTGCTTTTGAATGAAACATTGGAATACCTTGATCCCAAGCCGGGAGGGGTATATATTGACGGTACCCTGGGGGGCGCGGGACATTCTTCGGAAATAATAAAAAGGATAGTTCCCGGAGGGAAGCTTTTAGGCATTGATCAGGACAGCAATGCAATTGATGCTGCAAAAAGACGCCTTGAAGCATATAAGGATAATGTAGTAATCGTACGTGACAACTTCAGGAATATAAAAGCTATTGCCCTGCAAAAAGGATTTAAGGAGGTCGACGGAATACTCCTTGACATAGGGGTATCCTCCCACCAGCTGGATGAGAAGGAAAGAGGCTTCAGCTACATGCACGACGGTCCCCTGGATATGAGGATGGATACAGAAAGCAGTCTTAATGCTTCGGATATAGTGAATAATATCTCGGAGCAGGAGCTTATACGTATACTCAGGGATTATGGAGAAGAAAAATGGGCTGTCAGGATTGCGAAGTTTATAGCGGAGGAAAGAAAAAACAGCAGGATAGATACAACCTTTAAGCTGGTGGATATTATACAAAGAGCAATTCCGGCAGCGGCCCGCCGGGATGGGGGACATCCCGCCAAAAGGACATTTCAGGCTTTGAGAATAGCTGTGAATGACGAGCTTCAGGTTTTGGAAGAGGCGCTCATAGACGCAGCAAGGCTTTTGAAGCCGGGGGGAAGGCTGGTTGTAATAACCTTTCATTCCCTTGAAGACAGGATAGTTAAAAAAATATTCAATAATATGGAAAAGCCATGCACATGTCCGCCTCAGCTGCCGGTATGTGCCTGCGGAAAAGAGCCTCTTCTCAGAGTGATTACAAAAAAACCGGTGACTGCAGGAGAGGAGGAGCTGAAGACCAATACCAGGTCGAAAAGCGCTAAGCTTAGAGCAGCTGAAAGAGTAAGTTCTAAAAGGAGTTAGGGGGGAATAATAATGTTAAGAGCAGACAATACGGCATATGATTACAGCAGATATGAACAGCTGGAAATGGAGCAAGTCCGGGAAATAGCTGCAAGCCCCCGTAAGAAGGTTCATAAGAAAGAAAAACACAAGACTCATGTAATGAGTATATTGTTTGTTTTTGGACTGAGCATTTTTATAATATCACGCTATGCTTATATGGCGGAGATAAACTACAATATTAAAAACCTGGAAAAGGAATACAGTGCTCTGGTTAAAGAAAATACTGATTTGAATGTACAGCTTATGAAGTCAATCAGTCTTGAGACTCTTGAAAAAAAGGCAATCGAAGAGCTGGGGATGCAGTATCCTGATATTCAGAACCAGATCGCTTATGTAAATGTTGAGATGCCGGCACAGCAAGCTGACAATGAGGCCAGTGACTTCTACAACATTGATGATTTACAGGAGAATAAATATATAGCATATACCAAAGCTGTGATAAATAATATCCTCAATGTGTTAGATTAGCTTAAGGCTGTTTCTGAAGGTGGTGTTAATTTGTCCAGCATTAAAGTTACTATAAAAAGAAGAATTGTAATTATCTTCTTTGCTTTTTTTGCGGTTTACGCAGGACTACTGGGAAGGCTGGCTTTCATTCAGATAGTGAACAGTGCCGAGTACCAGCAGAAAGCGGTGGAGCAGTGGACAAGGGATATCCCGATAAGGTCCAAAAGGGGGATAATATACGACAGAAACTTCAAGAAGCTGGCTGTCAGCGCAACAGCATATGAAATATATGTAAGGCCTGCCATGGTCAAGGATAAAGATGCGGTCACAAATGCCCTGTCGGAAATTCTGGAGATGGATAAGGCTTCTTTGGCTCAGAAGGTAACTGCCAAAAAGGACACGGTACTTATCAAGAAAAAGGTGGACGCCGAAAAGGTTAAGCTATTAAGGGAAAAGGAACTGCAGGGAATTGTATTCAATGACGACAGCAAGAGGTTTTACCCTCAGAGCAATTTTGCTTCCTATGTATTGGGTTTTACCAACCCTGACAACCAGGGGCAGGATGGGGTAGAGCTTACATATGAAAAGTACCTGAACGGATTTCCCGGAAGGAATATTATAATGACAGATGCCCACGGAGAGATGCTTCCGGGAAGCGACACCAAGTACTACGAGCCCCAGGACGGCCTGAACCTTGTGCTTACAATTGATGAAGTAATACAGCATTTCGCTGAGAAGGCTGTTGAGAACGCTCTTGTTGAGAATAAGGCAAAGCGGGTTACGGCAATAGTGATGGACCCTAAGACAGGGGATATTCTTGCTATGACTTCCAAACCCGATTTTGATAACAATGATCCCCGGAAGGTTCCGGAGGGTTTTGCTGATAAATGGAGCACCATGAGTGAGAAAGAGCAGCTGGATGTACTTTATAAGTTATGGAGAAATCCTGCTATTTCTGATTCCTATGAACCCGGTTCCACCTTCAAGGTGATAACCTCCTCCGCAGGATTGGAAGAAAACGTGGTCAAACCGGAGGATCATTTCAACTGCATAGGTCATATAACGGTGGCAGGCAAGAAGATGAACTGCTGGAGAAGCTATAAGCCTCATGGGAACCAGAGTTTTGCGGAAGCTGTCAAGAATTCCTGCAATCCGGTATTTGTAGAGGTAGGGCAAAGACTTGGAAAGGAAAAGCTTTACAAATACATAAAAGCCTTTGGCTTTGGCTCTATTACAAACATCAAGCTTCCGGGGGAGGCAAAAGGCATAGTAAGAGAATTGGGCGGAGTTGGCCCGGTTGAGCTTGCAAACAATTCCTTCGGCCAGGGAATATCTGTTACACCTATTCAACTGATAACCGCCTTCTCTGCGGTTGCCAATGACGGCATGCTTATGGAACCCAGAATTGCCAAGAAGGTAATTGATGATGAAGAAAAGACAGTCCATGAATTCCAGCCTCGGACAGTCAGACAGGTAATATCCAGGGAGACCTCGGCGACAATGAGGCAGATTCTGGAATTTGCCATAGCACCTACAGCATCCTCTTATATTCCTGGTTACAAAGTAGCAGGTAAGACCGGTACAGCCCAAAAGGCTGAAGGGGGAAGATATGTACCAGGCAAGTTCGTTTCCTCCTTCTGCGGTTTTGCTCCTGCCAATGACCCAAAAGTTTCTGTACTGGTTGTCATAGACGAGCCCGGAGCGGGGCAGTACTATGGTGGTGTAATTGCAGCGCCTGTAGCCAGGAGCATAATATATGACACCCTGAGATATATGGATGTCAAACCCCAGTATACTGCAGAAGAGCAGGAGCTTATGC
>DAOLPD010000180.1:0-5589 GCA_035417425.1 Bacillota bacterium | reverse complement strand
CTTGTAAAGGTGCCGGAAGTAAGAAACATGGCCCTTAAGGATGCCATAAAGGAACTTGCAAAGAGCAAGCTCAAATACAGTGTGGAAGCAGAGTTTGAGCATAGCATGGAATCAACAATACTTGATCAGACTCCGAAGCCCGGAGCGGATATTAATGAAGGGTCTATTGTAATTTTGAATGCTAAACCTGCACAATAAAGAAATAGCATTAGATATTAAGCATATATCGGAGGTTTTATTGCCAGGCAACGAAATTAAAGAAACCCTTTAATTTTGGTTGCCTTTTTGTAAAATGTGATGGATAATAATAAAGTGATTTGCAGCTGATAACTGTGTATTCGGCATATAGATGCCAAAACATGTCAACAATAGTTGTATATGAAGGAGGATGAAAATGAAGCTGAAGGAATTGTTAACAGGCGTTGATATAGTATCTTTCAAAGGGGATCTGGATATAGAAATAGAAGGAATAGTATATGATTCCAGAAAGGCAAAGAAGGGTGATCTGTTTATCTGTGTCAGCGGCTTTAAGTATGACGGGCATAGTTATATAAATGATGCACTGCAGAAGGGAGCTGCTGCTTTTATTGTAGAGAAGGAGCTTGAAGTTCCGGGAGCAGCGGTGGTGAAGGTGGAAAGCTCAAGAGCCGTTATGCCGGTACTTGCATCCAATTTCTACGGAGATCCTTCACAAAAGCTTAAACTGATAGGTATAACGGGAACCAACGGAAAAACCACCACCACATATCTGATAAAATCAATAATGGAAGCAAACAAGCAAAAAATAGGGCTTCTGGGTACCATTTCAACACAGATCGGCGATAAGATATATATATCTTCAAGGACTACTCCTGAAGCCCTGGATCTCCAGTGCCTTTTCAGGGAGATGGCGGATAGCGATGTCGATTATGCAGTAATGGAGGTATCCTCCCATTCATTGGAGCTTGGAAGGGTGGAAGGCTGCAATTTCAAAATAGGGATATTCACAAATCTGACCCAGGATCATTTGGATTTCCATAAAACCATTGAGAATTACAGAAACGCAAAGAAAAAGCTTTTTTATATGGTAAACGGTACAAGTATAATAAACATTGATGATGAGCATGGAAGAATAATCGCCGACGAGCTGAGGAATAACGGGATAAAGCTGATCACCTACGGTATTGACAATAAGGCGGATATAATGGCAAAAAATATTGACATAACTTCAAAAGGAGTGGGCTTTACTATAGTTACTCCTGAATATGAGGCAGAACTGAACATCAGTATACCCGGAAAGTTCAGCGTATACAATGCCTTGGCTGCAGCCTCGGCAGCATATGCGGAGGGGTTGGACAGGGACGTAATCCGGGAAGGGCTGGGCAAAGTGGATAATGTTCCGGGCAGGTCGGAAATTATAAAGACAAAAACGCCTTACACGGTAATTGTTGATTACGCCCACACTCCCGACGGGCTTCAGAACATTCTGGCTTCAGTGAAAGAGTATGCCAAGGGCAGGATAATAACGCTGTTCGGCTGCGGCGGAGACAGGGACAAGGAGAAGAGGCCGATTATGGGGAATATCGCCGGGAGGATGTCGGATTACTGCATAATTACTTCGGATAATCCAAGAACAGAAGAGCCCATGGATATAATCAGGCAGATAGAAGCTGGAATAAAATCCACAGGCTGTGACTATATTTGTATAGAAAACAGAAGAGATGCAATAAAATTTGCTCTTGCCATGGCGAAACCCGACGATATAGTTTTGCTGGCAGGGAAGGGGCATGAGACTTATCAGGTATTGAAGGACAGGACTATTCCCTTTGATGAGAGAGATATTGTAGAGGAGCTTCTGAGGGAGGAAGTATAATGGAAGCTTTAAGTATGGGGGAAATTGCCAGGGCTGCAAATGGAGTACTCATGAATTTCGAAGAAGAATCTGAGGTCTCGGGTGTAAGCACTGACAGCAGAAAAATAAATCCGGGGGATATGTTTATTGCCCTTGCGGGTGAGAACTTTGACGGCCATGATTTTATTGACAAGGCCATTGAGAAGGGCGCGGTATTGGCAGTGACCCAAAGGCTGCCGGAGAGATGCAAAATACCGTACATACTTGTGGAAGACACTCTGAAAGCGCTGCAGGACATTGCAGCTTACTACAGAAGCAAGTTCAATATACCCGTTGTGGCGATAACCGGCAGCTCCGGGAAAACAACAACCAAGGACATGGTAGCATCAGTGCTTTCGCAAAAATACAATGTCTTAAAGACAGAAGGAAATTTCAATAATGCCATCGGTCTGCCTCTGACGCTTCTCAAGCTTCAATACAGCCATCAGATTGCGGTTTTGGAGATGGGGATGAGCAGCCTTGGAGAAATCAGCCTGCTGTCGAATATTGCAAGGCCGGGTATTGGCGTAATATCCAACGTAGGCCTTACCCATATCGAGAAGTTAGGCTCAAGGGAGAACATACTGAGAGCAAAGCTTGAGATATTTTCATATTTTAATAGTGACAATACAGCTGTTATTAATGGAGATAACGATATGCTCCAGGATTTTTGCAGCCATAAGTTCAGGGTTATTAAGTATGGCCTGAAAGAAGGCAATGATTTATTTGCCTATGGGATAGAGGAAAAGGGTGAAGCCGGAATAAAATTCTCAGTGGATCTGGATGGGATACAGTCAGATTTCAGAGTCTTGCTTCCGGGAATACATAATGTGTATAATGCCTTGTCTGCCATTGCCGTTGCAAGGCTTTTTGGCATGGAAGCTGAGGAAATACAAAAGGGATTGGATAGCTTCAAACCGTCGGGAATGAGGATGGAGATCATAAATCTGGGCAGCGGGGTAAGGCTCATAAATGATGTATATAATGCAAATCCGGAATCCATGAAAGCGGCAATTGATGTATTGCGTACAATGAAATCAGAGGGCAGGGGCATATGCATACTGGGGGACATGCTTGAGCTGGGTGATCTTTCTTCTGAAGAGCACTGCAAAACAGGAATGTATGCCGCTTCCTCCGGAGCAGATGTTATAATAGCTGTAGGGGAATTTTCGGATGATGTTAAAAGAGGAGCAATGGCCTCGGGAATGAACTGCAGTGTATATGTCTTTTCCGATATAAAAGCTGCTGCCGCATCCCTTGATAATATAATCAAGCCGGGAGATACAGTTCTTGTTAAAGGTTCCAGAGGAATGAAAATGGAATACATAGTTGACTATTTACGCGAGAGGGGATAAGCTTTAATGTACAATTTGGTATCCGGTGAATATGATATATATATCATATGCATAATCTCTGCTTTTGTACTGGCATTAGTTGCAGGGCCGGTATTCATACCTGTGCTTACGAGAATGAAGTTCGGACAGATTGTCAGAGATGACGGGCCTCAGAGCCATCTAAAAAAGACGGGGACTCCTGCAATGGGAGGTATAATAATTGCAGTGCCTGCTGTAATAGTATCACTGGCCTTTTCCAAGGATAAGGATATGCTTCTGGTGCTTATTACCACTATGCTTTTTGGGATAATCGGGTTCATTGATGACTTTCTTAAGATAAAAAACAGAAGATCCCTGGGCTTGAGGGCATATCAGAAGATAATACTGCAGCTTCTGGTCTCTGTTTTTATGGCTTTTGTTGCTTCGGGGATATCACAGGTCGGAACAGAGGTGCTGATACCTTTTACAGGAAAGTTTATTGATCTGGGAATACTGTACATACCATTTACAGTTCTTGTATTGATATCTACGGTAAATTGCGTAAACCTGACAGATGGCCTGGATGGCCTTGCAGGGGGGACTACGGTGGTGGTGCTTGGCTTTTTCTCGGTAATAGCATTGGCTTCAAAAAATACCGGACTGCTGGTGTTTGCAGGGGCTATGATAGGTGCACTGCTTGGATTTCTAAGGTTCAATTCTCATCCTGCACAGGTATTTATGGGAGATACAGGTTCATTAGCCCTGGGAGGCGCTATAGCTGCGCTTGCTGTCATAACCAGGCTTCCCTTATTCATTCTCATAATAGGTGCGATTTATGTTCTGGAAGGGCTGTCGGTAATAATACAGGTGGCTTATTTCAAGATGACCGGAGGGAAAAGGTTCTTTAAAATGGCGCCGCTTCACCATCATTTTGAGCTTAGCGGCTGGGCGGAATCGAAAATAGTGGCTGTTTTCATTATAGCTTCAATAATATTAAGTTTGATAGGAATATTGGGATTATCGTAATCAGGTTATGGGTTAAAAAGTATTGCGGAGGAAAAGCTTATGCAGATAAAAGGGAAAAAGGTTCTGGTTATAGGGGCTGCGGTTACGGGAGTACCTGTGGTTAGAAAGTTGAGTCAATTGGGTGCGGATATTGTATTGAATGATTTCAGAAAGGTTGAGGAGCTTAAAGAGGTAATCTCGGAAATCCAGGAACTGTCCATAAGACTGGTGGCCGGGGGACATCCGGCAAGGCTGGCTGAGGATTGCGACTTTGTTGTTGTAAGCCCCGGTGTTCCTTTGGATATACCGCCGGTACAGAGTGCAAAGGCAATGGGCAAAGAAGTCATAAGTGAGATTGAGCTGTCGTTCCGTCTGACAAACACACCCATTGCTGCAATAACCGGAACAAATGGCAAGACTACTACTACGTCCCTTTTTGGGGAAATAATGCGGGCAAGCGGGAGGAGGACCTTTGTTGCCGGCAATATCGGTTCTGCAATGATAAATGAGGTGGATAAAGCAAAGAAGTCTGATATTTTTGTTCTGGAGGTGAGCAGCTTCCAGTTGGAATCCACTGTTGACTTTAAGCCCAATATTTCGGCAATACTGAATATTACACCCGACCATTTGGATAGGCATAAAACCATGGAAAATTATATAGATGCCAAATGCAGGGTCTTTGCAAACCAGGATGACAAGGATTATACCATACTGAATATGGATGATCCGGAGACTTTTAAGCTGGCAGACAGGCCAAAAAGCAAGGTGCTTTTTTTCAGCAGAAAGAAAGAGGTGCCCCGGGGGGCATATATGGAAAACGATTATATGGTAATCAGAGTGGATAATAAAGAAACAATAATACATAAGGATAAAATCTATATACCCGGAAACCACAATTTGGAAAACGCTTTGGCGGCAGCTCTCATGGCATATTGCGCAGGGGTGTCGGCTTCAGTAATTGCCGATACCCTGGAAAGCTTCAAGGGTGTTGAGCACAGGATAGAATATGTTGATGAACTAGACGGAGTAATTTATTATAATGATTCAAAGGGTACCAACACAGATGCTTCTATTAAAGCTGTTGAGGCAATGAAGCGGCCGACCGTAATAATAGCGGGGGGCTATGACAAAGGAAGCGAATATGATGATTTCATCGGGGCCTTCGGGGATGTGGTCAAGCATATGGTGTTGATAGGGAAAACTGCTGATAAGCTGGAAGAAACAGCCCATAGGCATGGGTTTATGAATACACATAAAGTCAAGGACCTGAGGGAGGCTGTGATGAAATGCCATTCACTTGCTGAACCGGGCGACTGCGTGCTGCTTTCGCCGGCCTGTGCCAGCTGGGACATGTTCAGCAATTATGAGGAAAGAGGCAGGCTCTTCAAGGAATATGTAAGG
>DAOLPD010000179.1:0-5597 GCA_035417425.1 Bacillota bacterium | reverse complement strand
CCCTGAAAAACCCTAGAAAACTTAATTTCAATTTAATAGATGCTCAGCAGGCGAGAAGAGTATTGGACAGACTTGTGGGATATAAAATAAGCCCGCTGCTCTGGAAGAAAGTCAAAAAAGGTTTAAGTGCCGGAAGAGTTCAGTCTGTAGCTGTAAGGCTTATTTGCGACAGAGAAGATGAAATCAGGGCATTTGTACCAAAGGAATACTGGACCCTGGTTGCAAAGCTGAATGATCCCGATACAAAAAAGAACTTTGATGCGAAATTCTTCGGCACGGAGAATGAGAAAATTGAGATCTCAAGTGAGGATGAAATGGAAAAAATACTTGAGGCTCTTAAGGGTGCAAAATATACTGTAAGGCGAATCAAAACGGGAGAGAAAAGAAGGAACTCTCCAAACCCGTTTATAACAAGCACTCTGCAGCAGGAAGCCTATAGAAAGCTCGGGTTTACTGCTAAGAAGACAATGATGGTAGCACAGCAGCTTTATGAGGGTGTGGATATAAAGGGTGAAGGAACCTTAGGGCTTGTTACTTACATAAGGACTGATTCGGTCAGAATATCCGAAGAAGCAAAAAAAGATGCTGCTGAATATATTTTAAATAAATACGGAAAGAGTTTCCTTGCGGGGGAGATAAAGCAGAATAAGTCCGGGAAGAAGGTCCAGGATGCCCATGAGGCTATCAGGCCTACTTTGGTTTTCAGAGAACCGGATAGTATAAAAGACTCTCTTGATAGAGAGCAATACAAATTATACAAGCTTATTTGGGAAAGATATGTAGCAAGTCAGATGCAGGCTGCCGTATTTGATACCGTCACAGCTGACATTGAAGCAAACAGCTATATTTTTAAAGCATACGGAAGTATTATGAAGTTTCCGGGCTTCATGAGCGTTTATAAAGAAAGCAGCGATGAAAAGGAAGAAGAAGAAATATCCCTGCCGAGCCTTACTGAGGGGCAGCTGCTGAAGCTTAAGAAACTGGAGCACAAGCAGCATTTCACAGAGCCTCCTTTAAGATATACGGAAGCTACCCTTGTAAAGATCCTTGAGGAAAAAGGCATAGGCAGGCCAAGCACATATGCTCCTATAATATCAACCATACTGGCCAGAGGTTATGTAATCAGAGAAAAGAAATTCCTAGTTCCTACCGATTTGGGCGAAAAGGTTACGGGGATTATGAAGGAATATTTTTCTGATATTGTAGATGCTGAATTTACCGCCAATATGGAAGAGAAGCTTGACAATATAGAAGAGGGCGAGAAGGATTGGGTGCATGTGATAAGGGAGTTTTATGCTCCCTTTGAGAAGACTCTGAAAAGTGCAGAAGAAAAGGTCGGGAAAATAGAGATACAGGACGAAGTCAGTGACGTTGTCTGCGAGCTGTGCGGCAGAAATATGGTATATAAACAGGGCAGATTCGGCAAATTCCTCGCATGTCCAGGTTTCCCGAACTGCAGGAACACCAAGGCAATAGTTGAGTCAACCGGTATAAGCTGTCCGAAGTGTTCGGGAGAGCTTATTGCGAGAAAAACCAAAAAGGGCAGAAAGTTTTATGGCTGCAGCAAATACCCGGAGTGCAGCTTTGTAAGCTGGGATGAGCCTGTTGCTGAGAAATGCCCTGAGTGCGGAAGCCTTATTGTGAAGAAGTATAACAAAAAGGGTTTTGAATATAAGTGCATCAATGAGACATGTGATTACAAAAGGTCAGGGAATAATGAGGTGAAATAGACTTGAATGATAAGGTCATAGTTATAGGCGCAGGTTTGGCGGGAAGCGAAGCGGCATGGCAGCTTGCCAAAAGAGGGATAAAGGTTAGGCTTTATGAAATGAGGCCTGTGGTCAATACACCTGCTCACCATACAGATAAGTTCGGGGAATTGGTTTGCAGCAATTCCCTTCGCTCCAATCAGCTGGAGAATGCCGTGGGACTGCTGAAAGAGGAGATGCGAAGATTAGGCTCTCTGATAATGGAATGTGCCGATAGCAAAGCATTGCCTGCAGGAGGTGCATTAGCTGTAGACAGAGAGGGTTTTTCCCAGGAAATAACTGACAGGATTACCGGTAATTCCAATATTGAAATCATACGGGAAGAAGTAACAAGCATTCCTGAAAATGAATATGTGATAGTCGCAACGGGGCCTCTTACCTCGGAAAAGCTTTCTTTCAGCATAGGCAGTATGATGGACAACGATTATTTATATTTTTATGATGCAGCAGCACCTATTGTAACCTATGAATCAATAAATAAGGACAAGGTATTCATGGCATCAAGGTATGACAAGGGGGACAGTGATTATATAAATTGTCCGATGACAGAGGAAGAATACGTTAGTTTTCATAAGGAACTTGTAAATGCGGAAACAGCACCCCTTAAGAGCTTCGAAAAAGAGGTTGTTTTTGAAGGCTGTATGCCTGTTGAGACTATGGCAAAAAGAGGCCTGCAGACATTGCTTTTCGGACCTTTGAAGCCTGTGGGCTTAACAGATCCCCGGAACGGAAAACAGCCCTATGCAGTTGTACAGCTCAGGCGGGATAATAAAGAGGGTACTTTATATAATATTGTGGGTTTTCAGACACACCTTAAATGGGGTGAACAAAAAAGAGTCTTTGGCATGATACCGGGACTTGAAAATGCTGAATTTGTAAGATATGGAGTAATGCACAGGAATACCTTCATAAATTCACCCAAGGTAATGAGGCCTACTCTACAATTCCATAACAATGAAAAGTTGTTTTTTGCCGGTCAGATGACAGGTGTTGAAGGATACGTTGAGTCTGCTTCTTCCGGTTTGGTTGCAGGAATAAATATGGCCAGGATTATTAATGATATGGAACCCGTTGTATTTCCTGAAACTACAGCTCACGGAGCATTGTGCAGATACATCACGGATCGTACAATAAAGACATTCCAGCCGATGAACGTGAATTTTGGCATATTCCCGCAGCCTGAATACCGAATAAGAAACAAAAAGGAAAAGAGCAGTTATTATGCTGAAAGGGCTTTAAAGGACTTGGAAAAATTTATTCAGGAACAGCTCTAAGTGGTTGAAATATATATATTCATATGCTATATTGAATCTAGTGAGTTTTTTGACTTTTATGAATATTGTAACATATTTGGGATAGATTACTGGAGGAGAATTATGTTTCATGGTACAACAATAGCTGCAGTCAAAAGAGATGACAAGGGCGCAATTGCAGGTGACGGTCAGGTGACCTTCAGTCAAAGCACCATAATTAAGTCAACTGCCAGAAAAGTGAGAAGATTATTTGACGGAAAAGTACTGGTTGGGTTTGCCGGCTCGGTATCAGATGCTTTTACGCTTTCCGAGAAGCTCGAAGAAAAGCTGGAGCAGCACAGTGGTAATCTGAAAAGAGCTGCCGTTGAGCTGGCAAAGGATTGGAGAAGGGATAAAGTACTGAGGCAGTTGGAGGCAATGCTTATTGCAATGGATAAAGAGACTCTGCTTGTTATTTCGGGAAGCGGCGAGGTAATAGAGCCGGATGACGGTGTAATTGCAATAGGTTCCGGAGGCAATTATGCTCTGGCCGCTGCCAAAGCTCTGACTCAGAACACAGACCTCCCGCCAACTGAGGTGGTAAGAAAGTCTTTGGAAATAGCTGCCTCAATTTGTGTATTTACCAATAATAACATCATTGTAGAGGAATTATAGGAGGAATCTATGAGCGAGTTAACTCCGAAACAAATAGTATCAGAGCTTGATAAATATATCATAGGACAGGATAAGGCAAAAAAATCAGTGGCTGTTGCTTTGAGAGACAGATACAGGAGAAATCTTATGGATGAAGAAATGAGAGCAGAGGTTACTCCTAAGAATATATTGATGATAGGGCCGACCGGAGTTGGAAAAACAGAAATTGCACGCAGGATGGCCAAGCTGGTAAATGCCCCTTTTGTAAAAGTTGAAGCTACAAAATTCACAGAAGTGGGTTATGTAGGGAGAGATGTTGAATCAATAATAAGGGATCTTATCGAATTTTCGGTAAGGATGGTAAAAGCGGAAAAGATATCCAAGGTTAATGAAAAGGCTTATGATATAGCGGTTGAGAAGGTTGCCGAGATACTTGTTCCTTCTTCAAATAAAGGCAATATGCCCAAGAATCCCTTTGAAATGATATTTAATTACGGCGGAGGCAAAGAACCCGAAAATGATGCGGAAGCGAAGAAAAAGGAAGAAAGTATAGCTACTAACCGATACTATGTAATGCAGAAGGTTAAGAACGGGGATTTGGACAACGAGAATATAGAAATTGAAATAGAAGACACATCAGGACACAGTATTGAAATGTTATCAGGACCGGGGATGGACCAAATGAGCATTAATCTTCAGGATATGTTCGGAGGCATACTTCCCCAAAAGACAAAACGCAGAAGAGTAACAATAAAGGAAGCTTTGAAGCTCCTGACGCAGCAGGAGGCGCAAAAGCTGATCGACATGGATGAAGTGATAGAAGAAGCCGTTAAGAAAGCCGAAGAGAGAGGAATTATTTTTATTGATGAAATAGATAAGATTGCCGGGAAAGGTAATATCGGCGGCCCGGACGTGTCCAGGGAAGGAGTTCAGAGAGATATACTTCCTATAGTTGAAGGCAGTACCGTTATAACAAAATACGGCCCTGTAAAGACGGATTATATGCTGTTTATTGCAGCAGGGGCTTTTCATGTGGCCAAAGTATCCGATTTGATTCCGGAGCTTCAGGGAAGGTTCCCTGTAAGAGTTGAATTAGACAGCCTGAGCAAGGAGAATTTTATTGAGATATTGACCAAACCCAACAATGCTCTTATAAAACAATACAAGGCCCTATTAAGTACAGAAGGTATAAACATCAACTTTGAAGAGGATGCTGTTGAAGAGATTGCATCAATTGCCGCCTTTATGAACGAACAATACGAGAACATAGGAGCCAGGAGACTCTATACAGTAATGGAAAGGCTTTTTGAAGATATTTCGTATGAAGCACCTGATATGAAGACGGCCGATGTGAATATCACGAAAGAATATGTACAAAAGGCATTGATTCACGATATTAAGAGAAAAGATGTCAGCAATTATATTATTTAAATAAGGAGGATAAATATGAGCTCAACACTATTAGAAAAGATGAGGAAAGTTAACAAGGTACTTCAGACATCAGGAACTCAAGCTGTATCCTTTCATGATTTAAGCAGTATATTGAGTGAGGTATTAAACGCAAATGTATATATATTGAGCAGAAAAGGAAGAATACTTGGATATTCATTGGGCACATCAGAGGAATGTGAGTTTTTAAAGAACGAACTGCTTACCGAGAAAAAATTCCCTGAAGAATACAATAAATCATTGCTTTCATTCCATGAAACAAGATCTAACCTGATAAATAAAGATAAATTGTGCGTTATTGACAATAGAGAAAGATGCGATATGGGTACAAATTATTCTACTATCGTTCCTGTTAACGGCAGTGGTGAAAGACTTGGTACAATGATGCTTGCAAAGTATAATCAGGAATTTAATGACGAAGACCTTGTATTGGCGGAATACGGAGCAACGGTGGTAGGCCTGGAGATACTAAGATCCAAGCATGAAGAAATTG
>DAOLPD010000178.1:0-5714 GCA_035417425.1 Bacillota bacterium | reverse complement strand
ATTAGGACTGCTTATTACGGGTTTATTGCTGTACTTGACATTAAAACTCAGCATTCTTCAGTCAATGGTCGTCAGCATCATCAATGCCATTGCCCTTGTAATTGGGGATATATCTGCTGTATTAATTTTGGTAAAAATATATGGATATACTCATGAAATGATAAAATCTGAAATTAACTTATCGTTGACAGCGGACTTAATAATATATGGTTCAGTCATTATAATAATTCTTATTATTAGATTTATTAAGCAGACTCAGGAAATGGCAGACAGGTATAAACGAAG
Source organism: Bacillota bacterium (assembly GCA_035417425.1). GTDB lineage: Bacteria > Bacillota > Clostridia > Lutisporales > Lutisporaceae > BRH-c25. Next base: position 5,429 of record DAOLPD010000178.1, on the reverse strand, counting down.
AAACAGTATAAGGACATCGGTTTATATGCTTGCAATCTTTATAGTGATAACGGTTAATTATGCGATGTATATAAAGTTCATAGGTGTGGTTGATCAAATCGTAATATTGATAAATGTAGCAATTATGTGGCTTTATCTGATATTAAGCCTTTACATAAACTTTACCAACAGCGCCCTGGCGCTGAAGGAGCAGCAGTATGACCAGCAGCAGGACTATATCAGTACCATAGACAGCCTTATTAATGATTTCAGAAGGTTAAAGCATAGCTATTCCAATACAATATATAGCTTTTACGGATACATTCAGGAGAATGACCTTGAAGGCCTGAAAGCTTATTATACTGAGGTGGCTGATGAGGTGAAAAAGATGGACAGCAGCCTGCTTCTGGCGCTGCAGCGGATAAAGGTGTATGCGGTGTTCGGGCTGCTCTGGAACAAGATTAATGAAGCCGAGGGCCGGGGAATAGAAGTGGGGATCCGGGTAACCAATGAAGTCCGTGAAGCGGGTATGAAGCTTACAGACCTCTGCGAGGTGTTGGGAAACTATCTTGACAATGCCATTGATGCGGCAGCGGCTTCAAAGGATAAGAAAATGGATATCACTCTGACCGATGATAGGGGTTACCTTACTATAGGTATTGAGAATACTTACGAGGGCCATGTGGATGTAAAGGAGATACAAAGGAAGGGATATTCCACAAAAGGAAATGAACGGGGCTTTGGCTTGTCAATTACCAATCATATATTATCCGGATATACAAATATACTTCATAATACCTTTGCGGAAAATGGGATATTCAAGCAGGAGCTGGTGATAAAAAAATGAGAGCGCATGAAGCGCTCTCATTTTTTAGCTTTAGTCTCTCTTAATCAGTGATTCAGGCATTTTGGGCTCTCTCAGTGACCACATCCAGCATGCAGTTGTTGAGGTGCTTGCTATAAATAAAGCTAAGGTACTGATAAGAATCATTAGTGGTTTAAGGAATCTTTTCATTTTCATACCTCCCCATTATTACTTATTTTTATACCTGCCCCATACATGCTGCCTGCCAGCCTGTAAGTGGCGGGTAGTATCAGAATCGATTCAACCAATACGGCAAAGGTTATGATAGAAGAAGCTTTTGTTCCTATGCTGTACAAAGCGATTGCATAAAGCACCAGGATAGTAATAGCAGACAAAATTTTCAGCTTCTTCCTCAGCTTACTGCTGACGATAGGCCGCTCCTCCGTGTCGGCAGGCGAATACCGCAGTACCGCAATACCGCACAGGATGAATATGATGCTTAACATATGAATATTCAATTCTATTGTCATTCCAAGATAAAGAATTCCGGAGAACAGAATTATACTCACGGGAAGGCATGTCCACTCACGCTTCGCATGTACTCCCGAGGCAAAGGTGCGCAGTGCGCCGAAACTGACGAAGGCTATTAGAAAATATTGAAGCACGTTCAGCAGTACGGCTAATACGAATATAAAGGCCATTTTGTATGAGTTTGCGATAAATGCGGCAATGCCATAATCTATTTCGGCAAGCTTTTCCTCCGGCAAGTCCTTCAGTTCTGCTGCAATAGCTTTTGTAATTTTCCTGCTTATCCTCTCCGGAAACTCCATAATATCAACCTTCTTTTTGTCTGACTTAACACTAATTTAATATTAAGCACATATATGTTGTGATTCAATAGTTTTATACAAAATGCGCGTTCTATGATATAAAATGTAGAAAAATGCCGAATCGCCAAGAATATTGACACTTCACCAATATTAATAATGTAGATGGAAAAGTTTAATTTCAATGCATTTTTTTTACTTTTATTGGGATATTAAATATGTTATTAAAAATAGAAAAGCAGGAGGATACGGCATTGCCTGGATCTGAAAGAGGAAGCCTTGTAATAATAGGGGGAGCGGAGGACAAGAGGGCCGACAAGTCAATATTGAAAGAAGTCATAAGACTATCCGGAGGGAAAGATTCACGGGTCGCCTTGATTACTACGGCAACTAACAGCCCTGAGGAGGCGGGGCGGGAATATAAAAGGCTGTTTGGGGAATTGGGAGCCGGAAGTGTGGTGGTAATTAATATAACAGACAGGGAGACTGCAAATAATCTTGAGGGTTTGAAAATTCTGGAGGATGCAACCTGCATATTTTTTGTAGGGGGAGACCAGCTTAGGATTTCCAGCATATTGGGCGGCACTGAAGTGCATAGATTACTGAAAAAAGCATATAAAGAAGGCGGAGTAATTGCGGGAACCAGTGCGGGTGCTTCCATGATGAGCGAAATAATGGTTGTGGAAGGAAAGGATGACGAGGCTCCGAGAAAATGTACACTTAAGATGGCTCCCGGTATGGGCCTTTTGGAAGGAGTTATAATAGACCAGCATTTTAATCAGAGGGGAAGGATTGGAAGGCTGCTGGCGGCTGTGGCGCAGAATCCGAATGTTTTAGGGATCGGAATAGATGAAGATACGGCTATGATAGTAAACAAGGAGCTGGAATTTTCGGTGGAAGGCTCCGGGGTAGTTACAATTGTTGACGGGAGAGAAATCTCATATACAAATATATCGGAACAATACCAGGATGATCCTCTTGCCATAACCAATGTAAAAATACATATTTTGCCAAGGGGATATGGGTTTAATTTAATAAAAAAACAGGAAATAATATTTAGAAGATGAAAGAATATCATTTTTCTCAAAAACACAAGGAGGAAGTATTGTGAATATTGTAAGCAGTAATGCTTATCAAGGTAAAAACATTTACAGCTATAAACCTGTGGTGAAGCTTGTAGTAGACCTGGGTAAATACACAGACACTCCGACTAAGGAGATTGAGGGCTTTAATGATGCAATTCAGGAGCTTCTGCCGGGTTTGAAAAAGCACTGTTGCTGCAAGGGACATGAAGGAGGCTTTATTGAGAGGCTTGAGGAAGGAACATATTTTGCGCATGTAATTGAACATATTGCACTTGAACTGCAAGCCAGGCTGGGATATGACATAAGGTTCGGCAAGACAAGGGAGACCGGCAAAAAAGGTGTTTACAATGTTATCTATGGATATGAAAATGAGCATGCAGGCTTGGAGGCAGGCAGGCTTGCATTTGAAATCATAGAGGGAATATTGACAGGGGAGGTTCCGGATGTAAGTACAAGACTGGAAGAAATCAAAAAGGTTTGTATTGCAACAGATTTCGGGGTCAGTACTGCTGCAATCGTAAAGGAGGCACAGCAAAAGGATATACCTGTGATACGCTTGGGAAGCGGGAGTATACTGCAGCTGGGATATGGCAGGCATCAAAAAAGGATAGAGGCAACACTGACCGAGAATTCAAGCTGCGTATCGGTGGATATTGCCTGCAACAAGGAACTTACAAAGAGCATACTGAATGAGTATGGGATACCTGTTCCGGAAGGGAAGGTATTCAAGAATGAGCAGGATGCTTTGGAGTACTGTGAAAAAATCGGCTATCCCGTTGTAGTGAAACCTAATTACGGAAGCCATGGAAAAGGTGTATCCATAAATCTTAAGAATCCTCAGGAAGTATTGGAAGCATTTAAAATAGCAAAAGAATACGAAGATACGGTTCTGGTGGAAAAATATATAAAAGGCAGCTATTATAGGGTGCTGGTAGTAGGAGACAAGGTGGTGGCTGCATCACACAGGATTTCTGCAAATGTTACGGGAGACGGAGTAAGCACCCTGAGAGAACTGATCAAAAGGGAAAACAGCAATCCCATGCGCGGGGAAGGTCATGAAAAGCCTTTGACGAAGATAAATATAGATAAAGTGGTGGAACAACACCTGAAAAAAAGGGACATGACTCTTGAGTACGTTCCTGATGACGGAGAAATAGTATATTTACGCGAAAATGACAATTTGAGCACAGGGGGAGTAGCAATTGATGTTACTGATGAGATACATGAACAAAACAAAAAGCTGATTACACTGGCAGCCGGTATTGTCGGACTGGATGTGGCGGGAGTTGATATTAGTACGGTTGATATATCCAGGCCTCTGACTGAAACAGGAGGAGCAATAATTGAAATAAATGCCGCACCGGGTATCAGGATGCACCATTATCCATACCGGGGCACCCCCAGGAATGCGGCAAAGGCAATAGTGGATATGCTGTTTCCGGAAGGGAGCAAAAGCAGGATTCCTATAGTATCAGTGACAGGGACAAACGGAAAAACTACAACTTCGAGAATGATAGCTCATATAATAAAGCTGATGGGACATACTGTGGGAATGACTACCACAAGCGGTATCTATATAAATGACGAACTGATAAAATACGGGGATAACACAGGACCCATAAGTGCAAGAACGGTTCTGATGGACAGAAGGGTAGAATATGCCGTTCTGGAGACTGCCAGAGGGGGAATAGTGAACAGGGGACTGGGCTATGATATGGCTGACGTCGGTATAGTGACCAATATCACTGAAGACCATTTGGGAATTGATGATATCAATACTCTTGAGGACTTGGCCTATGTGAAATCTTTGGTGGCGGAAGCGGTTAAACAGAACGGCTATGCGGTTTTAAACGCCGATGATCAATATTGCCTTAGTATGAGGGAAAGGATTAAGTCAAACGTTATTCTGTTTTCATTGTCAACAGACAATGAAATAGTAAAGAACCATGTCACAAACGGTGGAATTGCCGTATACAGCAACGGCAGCAGCATATTTGTGAATAAAGGGGGAGTGGAGCTGCCGTTTATTGAAATAAAAGCTATTCCTGCCACTATGAATGGAATACTGAAGCACAACATAAGCAACAGCATGGCTGCAATAGCCGGTGCAATAGGGTTGGATATCCCCATCGAAAGTATAATAGCAGGGCTTTCAACCTTTAGGTGCGACAGCGCCGGTAATCCGGGAAGATTCAATATTCATGATATCAACGGAATAAAGGTGATATTGGACTACGGGCACAATATTGACGGTTACAGAGTGGTTATTGATTCCCTGAAACAAATGAGATCCGGCCGTATCATTGGAATAATAGGAGTGCCCGGGGACAGGACAGATTCAAGCACAATAGCCATAGGCAATATGTGCGGCAACTTTTTTGACAGGATTTACATAAAAGAGGACAGAGACAAGAGAGGTCGTGAATCGGGGGAGATCGCGGCACTGCTTGAAAAAGGCTGCAGGATGGGAAGCATAAAGCCATCGGAAATCCTTATAGAGCTTGCCGAGGAAAAAGCGCTGAAAAAGGCATTTCTGGATGCGGTGCCGGGGGATATTATTATTGTGTTCTTTGAAGAATACCAATTGCTGATGGATGCTATTGAAAGAATAAAACTTGATATGTTGAAAATCCGGCAGATTATAGCATAATAAACGAATAATGCGACGTAGTTATAAAATTGCAGTTATACTCCAAGAGCACTAGCCTTGTATATCAGCGAGCACTTATTGGC
>DAOLPD010000177.1:0-5778 GCA_035417425.1 Bacillota bacterium | reverse complement strand
TTTCTTCTCTTCCTTCAACAACTCCTCAAAGTGCTTAAGATCATTCTTGTCCAAATTGACTGCCTCCTTTTTTATTCATAGATGATCCTGAACTATCTTGACTATTTCTGCTATGAACCCTCCTATAAAAGGAAGATTCAAAAGCACAGACTGTCTTAGAATATAAATAACAACTGCTCCAAGAATGGTAAAGCCTACAGCTGTTCCAAAGCCCCTGGCTACCCCTCCTATAAAATTGTTCAGGAGAAGAGTTTTCGGCTTGGTCATAATATTGACATACTCGCCAATTTTGGCCTTTTCCAGCAGAAGTGCGATTTTCTCTACCCTGCTTTCCAGTTCCTTCACTTCGGTATTATCAATATCCATACATATGCTCTCCCTTGACCCCCATTAAAAAACAAAAAGCCATGAATAACTTCATGACTTTATATTATCAACATTTCAACATAAATATTCACTTTTATAACCCTTATATATCCTTCAAGGTTGCATTAAGAGCCTCAAGTTCAGACTCCAACAGCGTCTTGAACCTGGTCTTAAAGACCTGTACTTCCTTCTTTAATTCTTCAAAATCCTTATTAACCTTTATAACACTGCTGTTTGCTTCATCTATTATCTTTCTCCCCTGCTCCTCTGCTTCCTTAATAATCATTTCCGCTTTTTTTCTCGCATTTGCAACTATGTCCTCTGCTGTTGTCTGTGCTATCAGAAGAGTACTCTGAAGGGATTTTTCCATGCTGTTATAGCTTTCTATCCTCTCATTGTCTATGGCTATTCTGTCCTTTAACTCACCATTTTCCCTGTAAATTCTCTCATAGTCTGCTATCACCTTATCCAGAAATTCGTCAACTTCATCTTCCTTGTATCCTTTGAAGGCCTTTTTAAATTCCTTGTTTCTTATATCCATCGGAGTTATCATGTTCCTTCAACCTCCATCACAGGTATTTCTTAATAACAATTCCTATTCTTCCTTTTTTTGTAGTATCGTATACTGCTTCAGGATTATTCTTCACAGAACCATAATTTACAGGAAAGTATATATCAAAGTCAGCAGCAAAGGTTTGGCTATATAATAAAGAAATAACAATGATATTATAGGTGAAAAATCAATCATGCCCGTGTTGAGCCCCAGTTTACCTGTAAGTTTTCTAAAGGGCTCAAGTATCGGATCTGTTAACTGAAATATAAGCACTATTATCTTATTGTCGGGATTAAAACTGAACCAGGACAATAAAACTCTAATGAGTATCATAAAGTTAAGAAAATCAATAAAATATGACAAAGTTGCAGCCAAGACAAATTTCATCTAACCACTCTCATTCTACAATTATTTAAGCCAGCTGAAAATTCCTTCCAGGTCGAAATTCTCATCGCCTATAGAACTCTTAATATTGCCCAAAACATCCACATTTGACGGAGCAACCAGCACTATACCGTTTGAAATCTTTTGAATTGTACCGTCAAGTACATATACTGCGCCGCTGATAAAATCGACCATCCTTTTGGCTACTTCTTTGTCCATCTCTTCAAAATTGATTATTACAGGTTTTTTGCTTCTAAGATCATCACAGATGGATTGAACTTCATCATAGGAAGAAGGCTCTACCAGAACAACCTTCATGGGTGCAGAGGCAGTATGTATATTTACTACATTGCTCCTACGGTGGGAAGCGGTGCCCACTGCTTCTATCTGAGGTTTTGATACTTCAGCTTCTTCGTGTTCTTCTTCAGCAGCTTCTCCTATTCCCATAAAATAAAGTACCTTGTTCAAGATATTGGACTCCATTACTATACCTCCTTATTATAAATCATAATTCCTTGCTCCAAAAATACCTGTCCCAATCCTTACCATGTTGGAACCCTCTTCAATTGCAACCTTATAATCATTGGTCATACCCATGGATAAATACTTCATATTTATATTTGGAATACCGGCTGCTGCCAGCATGTCGAATTTTTCTTTCAACTGCCTGAACACAGGCCTTGCCAGCTCAGCATCATCATAATACGGGGCAATGGTCATAAGCCCCTTTACCCTTATGCCTGAAAAACCTGATAACCGTTCTACAAAGCTGTCTGTATCATCATATTCTATTCCGAATTTGGTCTCTTCCTGAGCAACATTGACTTGCACAAGCACATCTTTTACAAGCCCGGCCTTTTCAGCCCTTTTGCTTATTTCTTCTGCCAGGCCTATGCTGTCAACAGAATGAATCAATGCTACTTTATCTATTATATATTTTACCTTATTGGTTTGTAAATGCCCAATCAGGTGCCAATTAACATTTTCTTCAATTTTTTCATATTTTGCCATTATCTCTTGCACTTTATTCTCACCGATATTTCTAATTCCGCATTTTATTGCATAGTTCATACGGTCGGGATCTACGGTTTTTGTCACGGCTATTATTGTAATACTGTCAGGGGCTTTGCCTTTTTTGATACAAATATCACTTATATCTCGGGATATAGCAATAATATTATTTTTGATTTCCTGCAAAGTTAAACCCCTCCTATATTTTATCGGTAAAAACCTGATTCTCCTTAACCCTTTCTGTTGTAGTAATTACTTCGTCAAAAATTTTCAGAGGTTCATATTCCGTTTCGGAACTCCATTCTTCCTTATCAAGGTTCCTCACAAGGCATCTTTCTTTATCTTCATTCATAACTGCAACCGGTATGAATTTCACAATTCCTTTTTTCAGGACATACAGCCCTTTTGTATTATCCTTAACCACGATAGCGTTTGTCGGCACTGTGAAGCCTTCGTAATAATCCTTTATTATATCAACCTCTGCAATTCTCTTTTTGTAAAAATCATCAACATGCTCGCTAATCCTGATTATGACCATGCATATGTCACCTTCCGGCTGGGATACCTCATGCACCTCGCCGTTAACCTCTGCATTCCCCAGCTCTGAAAACCTCATTCTGACTTTTTTCCCCGCCTTTATTTCCTTTGTCTGATTGTAGCTTATCAAACTGCATATGTACCACTCAAAATTGTCAACTATTTTGATTCCGGCCGTAGTACTCTGACTGGTTTTTTGGCTGTCGGCCGCCAGAGAACTCATTATTTCTCTGATATTGCTGAGCTTGAAATCCTTGATATTCCCAATACTCAGTATCTGCTCATAACCGTCTAGGCTGTGGCTTACAACTCCTGAAGCCTGAGCATATATTACATCGATACTGTTATTGTATATTCCCTCCAGGACACTCTTTTCCTTTTGCAGCTGCTCCAGATTCTTCCCGAAAAAGCTTCCTTCCCCATATATCAAAGATTTTTTGTATAAATCTGCGGCAAGGTCGTTTTTCACATCATCAAGCTTTTTTAGGTCTCCTGACCTGGCGATGCTCTTAAGGTCGGCCACCCTGTCCTTTATCTGGCTCTCTATCTTTTCCTTGTCCTTTGAAAAAAAGTTGTTATTGATATCCGACTGCTTTATTTCTTGTATCCTGTCATCCAATTGCTTTATCTTTATTGATATATTTTCGTCCGCCTGATCATTCTTCACAATCTCCAGAATTTTCTTCCCCAAGGAGACCCGGTCGCCTTCATTGACATTATATTTTATTTCCACTCCCGACGGAAGTATTGTAGTTGATTCATTCCTTACTATCAATGCCTTTACTCTTATTGAATTCTCGACTGAGCCATATTTTACTATTTCAGTTTCAATATTGAAAAACATGAATCTAATTAAGTATGATAAGCAAATAACAAAAAACAATACGGGGAATATATAAATCGATGTTATTTTATTTTTTTTTGCCCTCATAGCACCAGCAGCTCCTCGCAAGATACAGGTATAACCTATTGAACACTATATTAACATAAGGTATATATTTCTCCACGAGTTCATATAATCCTGCATAAATTAAGCAAATAATAAAATTAGTGCCAGCTTCCCATTAAAATAGTTCTTCAGGTAATAATGCAATTTGTGTATAATAATCAAAATGCAATCAGAAAATGCGTGCTGCAGACATCAAACCGGCAAAATATGTTCTTGAAATTTATACTTTTTTATGATATATTCAATAGGTGTCAGAAATGATATACGAATATTTTTCTGGGTGTGGCGCAGCTTGGTAGCGCGCTTGAATGGGGTTCAAGAGGTCGCAGGTTCAATTCCTGTCACCCAGACCATCTTAGTAATCAGAGTGCTTTAAGGCACTTTTTTTATTTTTTAAGAAAACTGTAATAGGCTTGTCATGACTTTTAATAATCACAAACGCACCAAATATACACTGCCTTAATACTATATATTAAGAAAAGCAGACAAGTTATCCTAAAAGGAGGTGTATAAATGAGTTCATTATATAGAAAACCGGGTTTTTCATCTCGTTTCATTCGGTTGCTGGACAGTACAGTAGAAAAATGTGGTGAATGCTGTTTAGTTCACGAAAAGTTTACCTTAAACCTGATAAAAAAAGCAACAAATGAGCCAAGAACAGATACAATCTTTAAGGCAAGTGAATTTCAAGGTTGTTCTTCAGTACAAATTGGTATAGCACAAAATTCTTCCCGATTCCCATCCGGCAGTATATTAGTAAGAAATTTTTCAGCAGTACCTGTCTCCTTTACAGTATTTGGGGACGTGGAAGAAGAAACCGATATGACAGTTCAATCAAATTCTGAGGTTGCAGTAACATTAAACGCTATAAGTGCAGTGGAAGTGTTTCACCCTACCGACCCTATAAGATTGTTGTTCGTATTTGATATATTCTATCCTGTTGACCCAATTATCCCCCAAAATCCATAAATGGCGTTCTCTTCCTGTTACCCAGACAATTATTGAAAGTTTAAAGCCGGTAATCCGAATGGACTGCCGGCTCGTTTGTACATATTTGTTTTTTACAATTGAAGCTCCTCAGGCTGTCTAAGCCGCTGATGCCTCAGTACGGGAATCTGATACTTCTCTCCAACCGCACGTACCAGATCCTTATAGCAGCCTTTCATTTTATCATGGAACACCACAGCCTCCACACTGCCTGCAATTTTATCAACCGCCGCACTTGTAAATGCAAGCCCATGCTCCTTTTCATACTCCCCTGCAACGAGCCACTGGTTGGCTATGATATGGGAAACACCGAATGCATCATCTTCCCATTGTGTAAACACGGCCTGTGCAAAGTTTGGATCGAAATGGACACCCCCTACACAAAGAAGGTTGTGTACGCGTTTGCCGTCACTTTCAAACACATGGGTCAATGCGCCCGCCAGAGCTTCACAGGCTGTACGGTTGTTCCAGCTGTCTTCCTCACTTCCTACCTCGATATCCACCATAGGCACCGGATACTGCAAAATCAATTCCGGCGAACTTCCGCTTACAGCAGTGCCCGACCAATGGGTCGCCTCTGTGACCGTCATGTAATCCGAAAGTCCCAGCATGACGCGGTTACGTTCCATCGAAAGCAGTATATTTCTCATATAAGCAGGGTTAGCCGGTCCATATACTCCCGCATTCACATCTCCTATAGTATGGACTGTGAGCACCTTAGGCGGTGCACTGGCCCCCTCGTGCCAGGTGACCATGCCTGAAAAATCCGCATCCGCAAATTTCCCGTTCATCTCCGCCAAGTATCTCGGATAATCCCAGCAGACAGGAACTTCCGACTGCGCAAAATAAAATTCATTGTCTGCCCCGTCACGATGCATCATAACCTCGCGGTTGTCAAATGACATTCCTGCAGATCTTAGTAAACCTTTCTCATTCAATATCTCCCATACTACGCGTGAGACAGTTCCCGGCCGCCCTTCGTTTGTGCTGA
>DAOLPD010000176.1:0-6040 GCA_035417425.1 Bacillota bacterium | reverse complement strand
CCAATCCTTAACTATGACTGAGGGTACATAGCCTTTGACATAGTCATTGAAAAAGTCAGCCTCTTGTACAATTACACTGTCAAATGGGAAGGTAGGGGTTATTGAGTCTGATCTGACAATGTCTGTGCCGTTTCTTTCCTGTAATCTGATATATACGTCGTCATCCTTGCGCAATTCTACCCCTGGGAAATGAAAACTGCCGTTTTCAGTGGTTTTCGTCGTATAGGTTTTTTCAATACCTTGGGTATTCCTTACATGCAGGGTTATATCTTTGTTTGGCTCCGGAACATTGCCTTTCACCCCTGCATCGAAGAAAAGGGTGCCCCACACCTCGTCCCGATAGGCGCAGGCTTCTTTGAAGGTTACAATATAGCCGGCGGTGTTTGCCTGTCTCTTATGCATTATTGTCGGCTGCCAGTTAATCAGATTCTTCTGCTTTCCGAGGAATTTCGCATAGGCCTGGACAATCCCGTACAGATCCGTCTCGATGTATTCCCCTGCAACAGCCGAATTTGCGCCCATACCGACAAATGTACCTGCCCCGACTATATCGAGGCCCAGCAGGTTCAGCTCAAGAAGTGCTCCTGCCTTAACATACCCGTTCATTTTGCCGTTGAATTGGGAATCCAGTGAAAAGCCGCAATCCCCAAGGGTAAACAAAGGCCTTATTGAACAGGGCACATAAAAGAAATTCTTGCCTTTCAAGCCTGCTTTATCAAGGGTGGTCCACTGACGGGATTCGATTCTGAGGGTAAAATCACCGTCAATTCCTACTATGAGAAAAAGTCCTCCTGCAATACTGCCGATGTCCGAATTAAAGCCTATATCCACCCCTAATATCGGTATACGGACTTCTTCTTTAAGCTCAGCAGCAAGTACAGCCTGAAGCTGCATTTCCTCTTCCATCGAAAAATATAAGGCATAGTCCCACTTATCGTAATATCCGTTCAAGGACATGTCGCCAATTCCCAGGTAACCCTTGACGTTAATGGATACCTCACCCCCGCTGGGGGTTGAGCCATTCAGCGTAATTCCTTCTGAAGGGAAGTAGAATTCTGCTATAGGGTCTTTCAAGTGAGTGGGCCCAATGGGTCCCATATCTGTACTTGTATTCTGAGACATGACATAGGTTTGACCGGGTTTTTTCAGATATTTATCCAATTTGTTCCCGTCGGCATCTTCTGCAAAATGTGCTATATTTGATTTATTCAACTGAACTGTTTGGGAAGGGATTTTAAAATCCTTGATTACTTCCTGGATCTCAGGTTTTATTACAGGCAGATACCCTTGGAACTCCTCACCTGCTTCAAAGGGCTGCGTGGGGGTTTTGAAAGCAAGACCGTTTTCCAGGTCGACAAATACCGAGCCGGGTTTGATTGCGGAAAGGCCTGCGGCAGCTTGGAGCTGATCAGCTTTTATCAGCCCACCTTGACCGATGATTCCGTCTATGCTGCCGGAAGCCGCGATGCCCTGGGTTTGCACCTGCCGGATTGAGCGAATGTTCTTGGTAACCTCCGGGTTTACTTTTACAACATTGTCCGCAAGTTTGTAAGTGACGCCTTCAAATTTAGCCGGTTCAGGGGCATCCGGACCCCAATCATATCGGGGCAGCTCTTTGTAAAATTGAAAAATGTTTTTTAGGGGATTGTCATTTCCGGTAATTTTACCGAAGGCTTCTGCCGAAATCTCAGGAAATACGGGCAGACTATCAGCAGCCGCCACTGTCACAGGAAGGAAGGAAAAGATTAAAACAATAGACAACAGAAACGATAGGAGTCTTCTTGCTCTCATAGAATCATCTCCAATTAAAAATATGTATCATTTTAAGTATAATATGAAAGCCTGTGACGTACAGACGGAATACTGCTGTATTAAGACGAAATATTGCTGAAAAAAAGGTTTTGAAATCCTATGCGGATTCAAAGCCTTTCTATCAGAAGTATTTTTATTTTTGTGTTGATTTGCGGTAATCTGAAGGGGTAAGGCCTGTTTTTTTCTTGAATAATTCAGCATAGTGGCCGTGATAATGTATCCCGCACTGTGCAAAGGCTTCCTCGATGGAAAGGCTTAAGTCCTGCAGCTTATCTTTTACCTTGCTGATTTTTACATTTATGTAGTAGTCATGAGGTGTCATTCCAGTCTGATTCTTAAACATGCGGGCAAAATGTGCCGGACTCAGAAAAACAGCTCCGGCGACTTTATCTGCATGAAATTCATTTTGCCAGTGAGCCTCAATGTAGGCTTTGGCTTTTGCAATCTCTATCGTATCAACCATCTTTCTTCTGACAATCAGTACTACAACCACACAGAGGATTTTGCCGCTGTCGCTTTTAAGTGGGAATGCCGAAATGTCCAGGTAATACTCTTCAATATCCTTTGCCGGAATGTTGTAAGATTTTTTTATTATATGAACCGGAACCTTTACATCATTGGTACAGGTAACATTGCCTTCAAAAGCGGCCAAAACGTTATGCACCACATCATGCCCTACTGCCGTATAGTCTTGGAGGATGTTGGATTTTCCGATGATAAGACTTGAATCAGGTACATTAAATTCTTCGAGAAAAGCCGGGTTGATCATAATCAGGGTTCCATCAGGAGAATATACTTGAGCCGGATAGGGAAGGCAGTTAATCATTTTTGTAAATAAGTCGTGGTTTTCTGCAATAGCTTGGAGCATTTGCCCGGCATCATCAAGAATAGATTTATCTTCATTACTCATGTAAATTTTCCTCCAATTGGTGAATTTATATTTCCTTGGAGAATGGTGTCCTGTATGAATCATATCAGATTGGAAACATTGAAATCAATATATACTTATACTATTATCGGAGTATTAAGGTGAAGTATTATGATAACCATATCAGACTTTATCCAGTTAATAACGTATTTTGTATTGGGATATGTGATTAGAATGATTTGGAGGGAAGTAAAATGAATATTAAGGTAATGTATCATACCATAAACGGGAATACGGGAAAAGTAGCAGAAGCCATTGCTGGGGCTTTGGGGGTCAAGGCTGAAAGGATAGGTGAAGTCAGTATTTCTGAACCTGTTGATATGCTGTTTATAGGAGATGGAATATATGCAGGAAAACCGGATATATCAACTGTGGACTTTATCAGGACATTGAACGGCAGTATGGTTAAAAAGGCAGTTGTTTTCGGAACCTATGGAGTACAGGAAAAGGCAATCAAAATTATGAAGGAGCTTTTGGAGGAACAGGGGATAAATGTATCGGCTGAAAGCTTCGGCTGCAAGGGCAAATGCTGGGCAATCATGAACCGCAGGCATCCCAATGCAGATGATCTGCTTGCGGCAAAGGAATTCGCCAAAGGTGTATTAAATGAACTTTAATATCTGTACTTATAATTCATAAAATGGGAATACAAATAGTAGTACACAGTAATACGTTATAAATGTTCGGAGGGATTAGGATGATAATAACTACAACTCCCAGTGTGGAAGGCAGGAAGGTTAAAGAGTACAAGGGGATAGTTTTCGGAGAAGTTATATCCGGAGTAAACTTTATTAAGGATTTCGCTGCCGGACTGTCAAACTTTTTCGGAGGCCGCTCCGGATCTTATGAGGGCGAACTGATTGAGGCGAGGGAAGCAGCATTAAGAGAAATAGAGAAGAGGGCAGTTGCTCTTGGTGCCAACGCAATCATAGGTGTAGACATTGACTATGAAGTGTTGGGGCAGGGGGGCAATATGCTCATGGTAACCGCTTCGGGTACGGCAGTAATAATTGAGTAAAAGAATAAGATAAAGAAAATATGAGTGCATTTCTGTTGTTATTGCAGAAATGTATTTTTTTTTACGATTTTACTTGACAATGTATCTTTTGTGTTATATAGTTAATTACATGGGTAGTTAACTAACTAATAGAGGGGGCTGGATCTCATGCTCATTGATTTTAACAGTGAAAAGCCGATATATCTGCAGCTGGCAGAAGCCATTGAAGACAATATATTAAAAGGGATTTTTGAGGAAGAAACCCAAATAGTTTCTACCACTGAAATATCAGTAAAATATAAAATTAATCCGGCAACAGCAGGGAAGGGAGTAAATGTGCTTGTGGATGAAGGTATTCTCTATAAAAAGAGGGGGCTGGGCATGTTCGTTTCAGTCGGAGCAAAAGAGAAGATACTTGAGAAGCGCCGGAACAGCTTCTATAAGGAGTATGTGCAGTCCCTCCTTGAAGAGGCTGCGAAGCTGAGTATATCAAAGGAGGATATCATTAAAATGATAGTGGGGGGTAACGGAATTGAAGACAATTCAGATAAAGGGAGTAAGTAAGGTTTATGGGCATACGAAAGCCCTTGACAAGGTTGATATTACTATTGAATCAAACAGGATTTACGGGTTATTGGGAAGAAACGGGGCAGGCAAGACAACTCTCTTAAACCTTATGACTAACAGGATATTTCCGACAGAGGGTGAGATTTTAATTGACGGAGAAACGGTTTTTGAAAATGATCGGGTTCTCGGGAATATCTTTTATATGACTGAGAAAAACCTGTATCCCGAAGATGAAAGGGTAAGGAATATATATAAATGGATAAAGGAGTTCTATCCCTCCTTTGATGTGGAATATGCTAAAGACTTATCGGAAAGGTTCGGGCTGGATACGAAAAAAAAGGTAAAGAGCTTATCTACGGGTTATGCTTCAATATTCAAGGCTGTTGCAGCTCTTGCCTCCAATGCGGATATTGTCCTGTTTGATGAACCGGTGCTGGGATTGGATGCAAATCACAGGGATATGTTCTATAAAGAGCTTATTTCCAATTACAGCGAAAGCCCAAAGACTATTATTATATCCACCCATCTTATTGAAGAAGTGGCTTCGGTAATTGAAGAGGCAATTATAATTAAAGAAGGAAAGCTGATACTGAAGCAGTCAGTGGAAGAGCTTCTGTCAGGGGCTTATTTGGTTTCGGGAGAAGCTTCAAAGGTGGATAAATACATTCAGGGCAGGAAATGTATAGGTATTGATGCTATCGGAAGCTTTAAGTCGGCTACTGTATTGGAAGCCGTGAATAACAAGGATGAAGCTCTGGCGGAGGAGCTGGAACTGGAGTTTGGCAAGGCAGAACTTCAAAAGCTTTTTATAAGCTTAACTAATTAGTTGGAGGCGGGATAGTCATGAATAATATTTATAAGGTATTTAAATTTCAGATACATGATTTTTGGAAAGCAGTATTAATATTTTACTTTATTATCATATTAATAACATCTGCACTTACTGTCACGATTTCGGTAAATGCGGAAAAAATATCCTTCGGGGGCCTGGAAATGGCAACGGTAATATTTTTGTTCATAGCAGGGCTGAATTGCTTTAAATCAAATTTCAAGTTCATGCTTGCAAATAATGTATCGAGAAAAGGGTTCTATATCGGCAATTTAATTGCTTTAGTCACAGTATCGGCATTTATGGCATTGGCAGACGCCATATTGAATGTTATATTGGATAATGTACTTGTTTCGAATGTCCCTTATGAAAGTGTTGTTATGCAGCTTTATGGGAACAACTCCTTCTTTGCAGGATTCTTGTGGTGCTTTGCTCTAAATACATTGGCCGTCTGTTTCGGATGGTTTGTTACCATGCTGTACTATAGATGCAGCAGTATAATGAAAATCGTTGTTTCATTCTTACCTATCCTGGCATTAACCTTATTCCTGTATATTGATGAGATATCAGGGGGATTGGTGGGCAGGGCAGTCGTAGATTTCCTGAACAAGTCCATGGGCTTTGCCTACAATAACAATGTCTATATTGGCGCTTTAAGCATTATTATAGGATCAGTCGTAATTGCACTTATCTGCTTTTTGCCTCTTCGTAATGCAATTGCTAAGGATTAGATGAGGGCAGAATGAAGAGACAGTAAATTAAATAGATGATTGAAAGCCTGTACTTGGGATGCCAAGTATGGGCTTTTATTATTTAGGGAAAAAGGCTGATAAGCTGATAGAACAGTACCATAATTTGATAATATTGGAGTTGTATAAAAGTAAATAAAAGTGGTATAATGGGAGTA
>DAOLPD010000175.1:0-6148 GCA_035417425.1 Bacillota bacterium | reverse complement strand
CAAAGGAAGCTGCACTGGGTGCGGGGGCAATTATAAAGCATGTTACTGCCGGAAAGCTCAGAAGAACGGATTTGAAGAGGCTGGAAGATATCAGGCCGAATATAATACTGGTTGCAGGGGGAGTGGATTACGGAGAGAGGGATACCGCCCTGCACAATTTTGAAATGATTGCTTCCATGGGATTAGGTATTCCGGTAATATATGCCGGGAATATCGAAAACCAGGAGGAAGTAAGGCTTATTGCCGAAGAGACAAATACAAGGCTTTATATAGTGGAGAATGTATATCCTAAGGTTGACATGCTTAATGTGGAACCTGCAAGGAAAGTCATTCAGGAGGTATTTGAAGAGCATATAATACATGCTCCGGGAATGAGTACTGTGAGAGATATGGTGAAAGGCCCGATCATCCCTACACCGGGAGCGGTAATGGAGGCTGCCAGGCTATTGAAGGAACATTTGGGCGACCTTGTGGTTTTTGATGTAGGAGGTGCCACCACGGATGTACACTCTGTCACGGAAGGCTCCGAGGAAATAAGCCTTATGCTTATAAGCCCTGAACCTGCAGCAAAGAGGACTGTTGAGGGGGACCTGGGAGTATATGTGAATATTGCTCATATTGTTGAGAAAATAGGCATGGATGAACTGAAGAAAGAGTTCTTGGATGCGGAAGAGCTTGTAAGAAATGCAAAACCAATTCCCGAAACTGACCGGGAAAAAGCTTTTGTAGAAAGACTGGTCAAGGAGGCAGTTCTTACATCCCTGGAGAGGCATGCAGGAAAACTGCGATTCCTTTACGGCCCGACAGGAAAGAAAACAGTTGCCGAAGGGAAGGACCTGACAAATGTAAAGTATGTTATAGGTACGGGAGGAGCATTGACCAGACTTCCCGGACGCATTGACATATTGAAATCAGTGGGTCTGCAGGGCAAAGGCACTGAATTGTATCCGGGAAAGGAAGCCAAGGTGCTGATTGACAACCATTACATAATGGCATCCCTGGGAGTGCTGTCAAAGAGGTTTCCCGAAGCGGCACTGGCACTTATGAAGGAGAGTATGGGGGTGAATTGAACAATGGGTTATCCTGCAATAAAAGTCAACAAGGAAAAGCTTAAGCACAATACCAAAGTGCTGGCTGAAAAGTGCGGAAGGCTTGGGATTGACATAGCACCCGTAACCAAGGTATACTGCGGTATACCGGAGATTGCTGAAGCATCTGTGGAGGCAGGGGCAAAAATGCTTGCTGATTCAAGGATTGAAAACATTATTAAGCTGAAAGAGCTGAATGTGGAAAGAATGCTTCTCAGGATTCCAATGCTGTCAGAGGTTGACGAAATAGTTGAACATGTTGATATCAGTCTTAACTCAGAGTATGAGGTTATAAAAGCCCTTTCCGAGAAAGCACAGCAAAAGGGCAAGGTTCATAAAATAATACTTATGGTAGACCTTGGAGATCTTAGGGAAGGCGTATGGTACAAAGATGCAGTTGAATTTGCCGGCAGAATAGTGAGACTGCCGGGTATAAAGCTTGTAGGGCTGGGCACCAACCTCACCTGCTACGGAGCAGTAATACCAAGCGTGGAGAATCTTGGGTTGCTGGCAGCTTTGGCAGAAGAGATTGAAAAGAAGTATGATATCAAGTTGGATATAATCTCCGGCGGAAATTCAAGCAGCCTACACCTGGTGGAAAAGAATGAAGTTC
This sequence comes from Bacillota bacterium, assembly GCA_035417425.1. GTDB lineage: Bacteria > Bacillota > Clostridia > Lutisporales > Lutisporaceae > BRH-c25. The sequence continues at coordinate 4,447 of DAOLPD010000175.1, read as the reverse complement.
CCAAAGGCATAAACCAGTTGAGGCTTGGAGAAGCAATAGTCCTCGGGAATGAAACTGCTTACGGGGAAAGAATAGAAGACACCTATGGGGATGTGTTCACATACATGGCGGAAATCATAGAGCTTAAGGAAAAACCCTCTGTACCTGTTGGAGAGACCGGTGTTGATGCCTTTGGTGAAAAACCTGTGTTTACCGACAGAGGCATAAGAAAAAGAGCTATCCTGGCTTCCGGCAGGCAGGATTTAAAGGTTGACGGCATACAGCCCAGAGACAAGGATGCTATAGTAATAGGGGCCAGCAGCGACCATTTAATAATTGACGTAAATGACTGCAGCAGGGAATACAAGGTAGGAGACATCATGGAGTTTGATCTGTCCTACGGAGCATTGCTTGCGGCCTTTACTTCGGAATATGTGGAAAAGATAATAGAGTAGAAGCGGAAAAGGACACGGGGACGTTTCGCGTGTCTCACTTTCAGTGAGACAGGAGAAACGTCCCCGTGTCCTTACAGTGAGACAGGAGAAACGTCCCCGTGTCCTTATGGCGACCCTACTTTTTTCTTTCACTTTTCCACTATTTGTTATACAATGTTGTTTAGGAGGTGAGGTCGGATTTGAGGAGGAGAATTACCGTATCACTTATATTTCTCATCACATGTGCGTTTTTATCCGTGATAACTGCATATTGTGACGACAGAAGCTATTATATGAGCAGCTTCAGGATAAATGCTCAGCTGGACAGTATGGGGAATATGGATATCATTGAAGAAATCACTTATGAGTTTGACGGAATCTTCAGGGGTGTGTACAGGACGCTCAAGACAGCAGGGAGCGATGGTATAGAGGCTGTAGAGGTATATAAGAAGCAGCTTGATATGTTTATTCCATTTGTTCAGGATAACTCGGAAAGGGACAATACATTTCAACTGATTGATGAAGGTGACGGCATCAGGCTGAAAATATTCTCTGCCGCAAAAAATGAAAGCACGACATTTACCTTAAAATACAGAGTTATAAACGCTGCCGCTAAATACAATGATATTGCGGAAATATATTGGAAATTCATGGGTGAGGATACGGAAGTCAAAATAAAGAACTTTGAGCTTGTATTTAAAATTCCGGAAGGTGCTGATAAAGAGCAGATAAAAGTATTCGGGCATGGGCCATTATCCGGTTTTTCAGAAATCGTGGATTCAAGAACCGTGGTCTTGCGAGTGGATGAATTGCCGGCTCGAAACTTTGTCGAAGCAAGGGTGCTTTTTCCGCCCGAATTGATTAAAGACACAAAAAAGGTATTCAATAAGGACGCGTTTTCAGAAATAATGTCTGAGGAGAAGGGATTTGCCGATGAGGCAAATGCGATAAGGGCAAAGGCAAGAATAATTGTCGGATCTTCATTTGCATATGTATTGTTTGAGTTATTGATGATTGTATATCTGTATTTCAAATTTGATAAGGAATACAAGGCGGATTTCAAGGGAGAGTATTTCAGGGAACTTCCCGGCAGCTATTCTCCTGCAGTTCTCGCAGTGCTGTGGAATTTTGGCAGTGTGAAGCCAAGAGACTTGACTGCTACATTAATGGATTTAGTTAGAAGGAAGTACCTGGAGCTTATTGTTGAAAAGGAAGAGGTTAAAGGTATCTTTAGTAATAGGGCTGAAAACGAATATGTATTCAGGTTAAACAAGGAAGCTGATTTGGAGTCTCTCTCCCCTCATGAGAAATTTGCCGTACAATGGCTGATATTTGAAATAGGGGACGGAGAAAAAGTATCTCTTGAGGATATTGAGAATTCTTCAAAGACACGGGAAGGAGCAATAAATTTCAATAGAGATTATGATACTTGGACCGGACATGTAACGTCCGAAGCAGACGGTTATTCCTTTTTTGACAAAAACACAGTTAAAGGCCTGCTCTTCGGTGTTTTAATAGCTGTAATCGGTATGGTTTTCGGCGGGTTTACAGCTGCAAGATATGAAAATATTCTTGGCTTTGTTATATTGATGCTGGTATCGATTATACTGCTGATATACTCTTTGACAATACGAAGAAGGTCAAGATCCGGTGTGGAGCAGTTCAAGATGTGGAAGGCTTTCAGAAAATTCCTGAGGCATTTCAGCAGCCTTGATAAGGCAGATCTGCCTGCGGTTACCATGTGGGAGCATTACCTTGTATATGCCATAACCCTTGGGGTTGCAAAAGAGGTCATCAGCCAGCTTAAGGTTGTATTCAGGGAAGAGGACTTCAACAATGCCGGTTTGACATATTTGTATTATGGGCACTATGGACACAGGCACAATTACTTTGATACAATAGACAGTGTAACTAACTCAATGGTTAAGACTACAGAATCCGTATACAGGCAAGCAATATCAAAGACTTCCTCCGGCAGCGGAGGAGGAGGGGGCTTTTCCGGCGGAGGAGGCAGAGGCGGCGGCGGTGGAGGAGCCGGCGCATTCTAAGCCATGGTTTCCCGATTAAAGAGAGTTTAGAAGGAGGATGAAAATTTATGAAGATAGTAATATTTGGTGTACTGCTATTGCTTGTTTTAATAACAATAAGTACATACAACAGTTTAGTAGTAAAAAGGAACAGGGTAAAAAATTCATGGGCTCAGATAGATGTTCAATTGAAGAAAAGGTTTGACCTCGTACCAAACCTTGTTGAGACGGTAAAGGGCTATGCAAAACATGAATCAGAAACTCTGGAGGCTGTTGTAAAAGCAAGGAACCAGTACATAAGTGCAGGCACCCCGGAAGAAATGATGAAAGCAAATACTGAAATGACGGGGGCATTAAGCCGATTATTTGCACTGGCAGAAAGCTATCCGGACCTGAAAGCCAATACAAACTTCATGGAGCTTCAAGGGGAGCTGTCCGATTTGGAGGATAAGATTGCTTATGCAAGGCAGTTCTATAATGATACGGTTCTTATGTACAATAACGCTATTCAGGTTGTACCGGCAAATATAATTGCCAGTTTGTTCGGCTTCAGGGAGGAACCCTATTTCAAAGCTGATGAATCAGAAAGACAGAATGTGAAAGTACAATTCTAGTCGGTTCAAGGATTAATGGCGAATGTGATTCAATAGGCGATGGGAGTAAGCTTAACCCATTGCCTTTTCCATAAGAATGGCTGTAATGAGAAAGCAGGGAAATACTTATGAAGAAAGATATGTACAGTTTCTTTGATATGAAAAGGGAGCAGGAGATGAAAAAGGAGAGTCCTCTTGCTCTGAGAATGAGGCCGGAGGATCTTTCCGAATTTGTCGGCCAGGAGGATATTGTGGCTCCGGGGAAGCTGCTTTACCGTGCGATAAAAGCTGACAAGCTCACTTCTCTTATTTTTTTCGGGCCTCCGGGAACAGGTAAGACTACCTTGGCAAAGATAATAGCAAATACCACCCAATCTTATTTTGAGCAGCTCAATGCAGTGACTTCGGGAGTGGGAGACATACGCAGGGTAGTTGAGGAGGCAATAAACCGCAAGGGGATGTACGGTCAAAGGACAATTCTTTTTATTGATGAGATCCATCGTTTCAACAAAGCTCAGCAGGATGCAATGCTTCCATATGTGGAGGACGGTACTGTCATATTAATAGGAGCTACAACAGAGAATCCGTATTATGAAGTGAACGATGCACTTATTTCGCGATCTACTATATTCAGACTCAATCCTCTCAAAGCGGAGGATATCAGAAAACTGGTTGAAAGATGCCTTACAGATGAAAAGAAAGGGCTTGGTTCTTATAATATTGTGATAACCGAGGAAGCCATGGCTCATATAGTAAACATAGCCAATGGTGATGCCAGGGCTGCATTGAATGCGCTGGAACTGGCGGTTCTTACCACTGAAAGAGGCAGTGACGGCAAGATTCATATAGACTTGAAGACAGCGGAGGACTGCATACAGAAGAGGGCAGTGAACTATGAAAAGAAGGGTGAGAACCATTACGACACCATATCAGCATTTATAAAAAGCATGAGAGGTTCTGATCCTGACGCTGTACTTCATTATCTTGCCAAAATGCTTTATGCAGGTGAGGATCCCAAATTCATTGCAAGAAGGATAATGATTTGTGCCTCCGAAGATGTGGGGAATGCCGATCCCAATGCACTTATCGTAGCAACGGCGGCTGCCAATGCAGTTCATATGATTGGCATGCCGGAAGCGCAGATTATTTTGTCCCAGGCAGCTTTATACGTGGCTTGCGCACCGAAAAGCAATTCGGCAGTGGTAGGAATCGGAAAGGCAATGAAGGATGTGGAAGGCAAAAGAACCGGGGCTGTGCCTCTGCACCTGAGAAATGATGCATTCAAAGGCGCAAGGGATTGGGGATACGGGGTTGAATACAAGTACCCCCACGATTATGAGGGTAATTTTGTGGAGCAGCAGTATTTGCCCGATGAAATAAAAGATGCACAATATTATTTCCCGTCAGACAACGG
>DAOLPD010000174.1:0-6178 GCA_035417425.1 Bacillota bacterium | reverse complement strand
TGGTGCAGAAAACCTTCAGTCTGTGGAAATATCGGATATGCGACTGGGAGAAGGAGTTGTGAACATAACCATAAGCCTGGACGACGGACTTTTCTACAGAGTTTTGGGAGAGGTCTCAGGCTATAGCCTGGAAGGAGATTATCAGCTTGTCGCGCTGGTAAAGGAGCTGGCCCAGTCAAAGCGCGAATATGACAAAGTCAAGTCAGCATTGGGAGATGTCAAGGAATTCGGTTATGGCATGGTAGCTCCTTCTGTGGAAGAAATAAAGCTTGAAGAGCCTGTGATTGTGAAGCAAGGCAGCAAATTCGGAGTAAGGCTGAGAGCCAGTGCTCCATCGCTGCATATAATAAAAACCGACATAGAAACAGAAATTGCTCCGATAGTCGGAACAGAGAAACAAAGCGAAGAATTCATCAAGTACTTTATGGAGGAGTTTGAGAATAATCCGCAGAAAATATGGGAATCCAACATGTTCGGAAAGTCCTTGTACGATATGGTCAAAGAGGAACTGCAGGGCAAGCTGTACAAGATGCCGGAGGATATTCAGAACAAGCTGCAGCTCACACTGCAGAAGGTTGTCAATGACACCCGGGGCAGCCTGATATGCATAATCATATAGAGGAGTAAAAAAATAAGGGCGTTCTGATTGATTGCAAACCAGGACGCCATTTTTTTTATAATTTTTGAAACTTTTTTGTACATTTAGCAGTATTTACTGATAGTGAATATTTAAGAAAATAATATTTGTGATAATTTTCAAGAGGGGGTTATACTGTGATGGAAAGTATGAAAAGGCTTAGAAATCCTTCGGAGCTTAAGATTGCCGCCAAGGAAAACCTTGATGGAAAGTGGCTTGCAGCAATTGCTGTAACTGTTGTCGCATGGCTGCTGATAGATGCGTTTACATCAAGCAACGGAGGGAATGCCGCTTATAAGTGGATAATAGAGAACGGAGAATTTATAAGGGTTAGAGCCGAGGGAAGCTCATTTAAAAATATGATGTCAATTGTCAGCTTGATACTGGGCGGACCGGTTTATTTCGGAGTTGCATCTTATTTTCTAAAGCTTGCAAGATATGAAACGGCTGAGTTCAATGACATGTTTAAAGGCTTCAGCTTGTTTAAGACTAATTTTGTCCTGCATTTGCTGATGCTGGTCTTTACGCTGCTATGGGCACTGCTGCTTGTTGTGCCGGGCATAATTGCTGCAATAAGATACTCAATGGCCTACTATATACTTAATGACAATCCGGAAATAGGAGCTATGGACGCTATAAGAAGAAGCAAAGAGATGATGGAAGGACATAAGATGAGATTCGCCGAGATGTGGCTCAGCTTTCTCGGATGGTTTTTATTGGGCATTTTTACCTTTGGCTTGGGGATGATATATGCAATTCCTTATTACAGGGCGGCTAAAGCTAATTTTTATCTGGACTTGAAAGAAAGCTGCAGTATTTAAAAGAACCCTGCAATTATTAAAAAGTAACAGGCATGAGCCTGTCACTTTTTTTTGTTTTTCTTATGCTTTTTCTGGATATCCTCTGAAGCGGGGGCCGATATTGAATCGGTATATGAAATTCTGGTGGTCTCATTTCTGCCTTCATCTACAGCCCCGGTGCTGCTGGTGGCATTTACTCCCCTTGAATGCTTCAAATCATCAACTCCTTTTAAAATGATAGCCAGCTATATTTTATTTTGCAGCTATTTGTGAATTTTATTCAAATGCGTTAAGACAGCAATTTGAATAAACTAAATAGCAATTTGAATAAAGGAACAAAACGTGAATAAAAATATAATTTTTATTGACAGAATGGTTTAATGAAAGCGGATTTTTGCAACTGTGCAAAAAACCTCGATGAAATATTGTTATTAAGGGAGGATTCATATGAAAGGCAAATTAATGTTCAAGCAGACAGCTTGCATAATGTTGATTGTTTTGACAACCTCTTGCTTTACAATCGGGGCATCGTCACAAAGGGTTGGGATCAGCAGTCCCGGGAGCCAAAATCCTGCATTAGGGAAGGCCCTTTTACAACCGGATATAATATATGAAAAATCAGATGGAAATTTGCTGGTCTCCGCAAAACCTGTATTCGAGGCTCTGGGAGCAGAAGTTAACTATGATGAAGAAAATAAATTTTTATTCCTCAGAAAAGGAACTTTGACAATCAGGCTTCAGATTGACAATGCTGCTGCTTACGTGAACGGAAAGCAAATACAGCTTAATGTCCCTCCAAGGCTCAAAGGCGGTGAAATAATGCTGGACAGAGACTTTATCTGCTCAGTAATGGAAGCAAGTATTGAGCTTGACGCATCAAAGGGAAAGATTAATATGGCCTTATTGTCAAGAGAAAAGGAACTGCCGAATCTCGTAAAGCTGCAGGCGGATCTTCAGAAACAGACATTGAGCAGGGAATACGATACGGCTCATATATACAATAATAAGCTCACTGCAATAGAACTGGACAGAAGAATCATCCAAAACACAGCAGCCCCGAAAAAAATCGATTTTTCGGATTATGTGACTTTTACAGGCAATCAGGATGGTTGGGGCGGCTGCATCGGAAGATCTATAATACATTGTATTAACATCATCAAGGAAAAGGAGCATCCATATACTCCCGACCTGTCTTTCCGCTATCTTCAGTACCACTTCGAGAAAGCCCGGGATGAATACCTGGAAATGTATCCCAACAGTACTCCTGACCAATGGCCTCCATTTACCGAATATGTCCTGATGCTGCAAGGCATATGCTCCGAGGGGGATCTTCCCTCCGATTATGACCCTGCGATAAGAAATGTAAGCTTTGATGCCGGAGGCATAGCGTCATATTCCTATGACTTAAGCCCCCTTCCTGAGCCTACTGCAGAAAATGAAGCCGAGGCAAGCCTTTATAAGGTGCGTATGGTTAATATACAAAATCCGGGCGTTGATGATACAAAGAAGCTGATGCAGCAGTTCGGACCGATAGTAGGGTGCGGTTTTACAGAGAACATGGATCATGCAGTATCCATAATTGGCTACGATGATGATTTTCAGAACACCGACGGAAGCATGGGAGCATTTAAAATACTGAACAGCTGGGGAGATATGTGGAGTCCCTACGGAACGTGGAACGGAGACGGAACCTGTCGCATATCCTATAAGGATTTCAACAGCAGGTTTGATACACTTCAATATTTTATTAATTATTCCTCTGATCGTTCTTCCCACCGGGATGCCTATACGGCACGGATAAGAATTGATCACAGGAAATGGAGAAATATGCTTACAGTAAAGGTGGGAGTTTTTGGTAAGGAGCCTATGATAGTATGGGATAGGTACAATAATGTTTGGAACAATTGCTTCGATTTCAGCAAGAGCTTGTATATAGATGTGCCTCTTCCCTCATATGCTGCCGAGCACTGGCCTCCGAATAATATACAAAACAGCTGGTATATAGAGGTTACCAATAATTGCTGGTATGACAGTTCTGAATCGGAAGAGTACAACCGGCAGCGATCAGCAGTAATTAAAGAGATCACATTAGCAAGGCTGATCAAGAATCCGGACGGTACAATGCAGACTCAGACTTTTACATCCCCCATTACTGATCATGTGTTGGGCCCCGAGGAAACAGAATATTTTTATGTAACAGGAAATGCAATTGATTCTTACGGCTTGACTCTCGGCCCCAAGAACATATTGGCAGAGCCCGGTAATCCAATCGTATTGAGCGGAAAGCTGACAAAAGGAATCAGATATTCAGATACCGTTATGGCTCCGGGTGCTGCACCCGTTCCAAATAAAACGGTTGCCATATACAAGGTAAATACTTCAGATGAGGGTTCTTATTGGGATATGATAAGTGGTGCCGTTACCGACAGTGACGGGAGGTTTGCTTGTACTGTAACGCCTTCAGGCAGCAGTATATATGTGGCAGGGTATATGGATGAAGATCGTGAAATGGCAGCAACCAGCAATATGGCCAGGGTGATCATGCTTTCTTCCGAGCTGCCTCATATAAATCATAATTATTATACACCCCAGGATATAATCATAAACGGATCCGGCTTTTCACTGGATATGGGAGCGGATAGTTCAAAGAGTATCCCCAAGCCTAGACTGAATAGACCTGCTGAATAAAAAAAAGAGAAAGGAAAGGAGAATTGGAAATGTTTAAAAAACTGCTTATTACAGTAATTGTGATTCTTTGGATTTGCAGCTTTGTGCCGCTGCATGCGGATTATGCGCCGTTTTTACCAAAACCCGGCATAGATATCAGGGAATCGGATATAAAAGTTGATACTGAGGATCAGGGTATAATACCTATACAGAAACCTAATATAGAACTTGACTCTGCAGTGCAGAATACACCGGAAATGAGCATGGTTATCAAAGCTCCGAGCAATCTTCGAGCCGTCAGTGAATACGAAAAAATAATATTGACCTGGGAGGATAATTCAACAAACGAGAGTGGATTTATAATTGAACGTAAAGTGGGATCCGGGGAATTCTACCAGGTGGGTCATGTGGACGAGAATATCGAAACCTATGTTGATACAGGAGCTGTATTTATGCTTCATCCCGATGAAATATATTATTATCGTGTCAAAGCTTTTATTGGGAACGCTGAATCCGAAAGCTCCAATGAGACCAACGGCAACTATTATTATACTGAGATACCCATGCCTGCTTATGACTTGGCCATAGATCCCCTTAGCCCTGATGTTGATGCTATAAGAATAAAATGGAAGAATATTATAAATCACCCCGATACCGATTACTACGTGGAAGTCTCAGAAAACGGCGGCCCCTTTAAGCAGTTAGCTAAGGTTCAGAATAACCACACCAGCTATACTGACATAAAATCGGATAAGAAAGTAGGCGTACCTTATTATTACAGGATTAAAACCAGTAATTTAGGACATACCGTCTACTCTGAACAGGAATCAATAGTTGTTCCTCACAAGCCGGAACTGCCTACGGAATTTAGAGCAACTACTCAGGGCAGCACATCAATAAAACTGACATGGGTAGATAATTCAGATCGCGAAGATGGCTTTCTAATCACCCGAAATACGCTGGACGAGAATTACCAGTGGAGCATCAAAGCTATAATGATCGGGAAAGATCTGCAGCAATTTATAGACAGCGGTCTGGAGCCCGAGACCTGGCATTATTATACCATACACCCTTATAACGGAGGCGGCCATTCGGAAGGGGTGCCCGGAGTATATGCCTATTCTGCCCCTCCTCCGCCGACAAACCTGTCTGCAGTACCTCTGGAAACGGGCGGAGTAGAGCTAAGCTGGAGCAATCAAACTCAAGAGATATATTGCATTAAAATCGAGCGCAGAAAAGATGGAGAGCCATGGGCTGAAATTGATCAGCTAATAAATGTTCAAGGTAAGCCTGCACCTGATAAATATACCGATACGGATACAACACCCGGAACCAAATATTATTATAGATGTTTCGCATTCGTATTCCTTATAAAGGATCCGGACGGGAACCTGGTACCTTCCTGCAAATCGGATCCATCAGCGGAAACCTCAGTCATAACAAAAGGAGGAACAGGTTATATATTAAATAATCCTGCTTTAACCGGGGAAAAGGTTATACGGCTTAATATCGGCAAAATAGATTACTTCGTCAACGGCCAAAGCTTTACAATGGATGCCGCTCCGGTGCTCATAGGAGGCCGTACCATGCTGCCGATCAAATGTATAACTGATGCTCTGGGAGCGGATCTCGCATGGGATGGGACGGAAAAGAAAGCAACAATCACCAAGGATGGAATGGTGATAGAATTCTGGATTAACAGCAATACAGCAAGAGTCAATGGCGCAGAAACCTTAATTGATGCTGACAACCCCAGTGTAGTGCCGGTATTATTGCCTCCGGGCCGTACCATGCTGCCCCTGCGGTTCATTTCGGAAAACCTTGGCTGTGAAGTAAACTGGAATCAGGAACTGAAGGAGATAAACCTGATATACGGGAAAAAATGAAGCAGAGAATAACAGAGGAGCTGTTGCAAAATATATGAAGAATGCGACATTGCTATAAGTTTGCATAATCCTCCGCAAGAGACAGTATAGTATAGCGATGCACACGGATTATGATTTTGACAGGGCTACTGATATGCCTTTGGAAAAGTTCTGACGGTGCCAAAAGGCCCTCCATGGCCCGAGACACC
>DAOLPD010000173.1:0-6236 GCA_035417425.1 Bacillota bacterium | reverse complement strand
CTTCGGGGCAACCGATATTCTCCCAATGTGGGTAGCTGATATGGATTTCGAAGCCCCCCGGCCTGTCATTGATGCTATAGTAAAAAGAGCTCAGCACGGAATATATGGTTATACATCGAAGCCAGAGTCCTTTTATTATTCCATCAGCAGCTGGATGGAGAAAAGGCACGGATGGCATATAAATAATGAATGGATTGAGGTAAGCGCAGGTGTAGTCCCGGCTATATCCTTAAGCGTACTTTCCTATTCGGAACCGGGTGATAAGATCCTATTGCAATCTCCCGTGTATTTTCCTTTTTTCTCAGCAATAGAAAGCAACAACAGAGTAATTGTGAACAACCAATTAAAGTATGAAAACCATCAGTACACAATTGACTTTGAGGATTTGGAGCAAAAGCTGAAAAGCGGAGCAAAGGTGTTCATACTATGCAATCCTCATAATCCCGTAGGCAGGGTGTGGAGCAGGGAGGAGCTTGAGAAAATAGGTGAATTATGTGTCCGGTATAATGTTGTCATTGTCTCTGATGAGATACATTCAGACCTGGTATTCGGCAGGCATATCCATATTCCCATAGCTTCAATCTCAGAAGAGCTGGCAGCCCTTACCGTTACCTGCATGGCTCCGAGCAAAACCTTTAATATTGCCGGACTATACACATCAGCCGTAATAATATCAGATAAGGCATTACGGGATAAGTTCAAAAAAACAATACATCGGCTGGAGGCAGAAGCAAAAAATTTATTCGGTATAATTGCCTTTGAAGCAGCATATACCCATGGTGAAGAGTGGCTCGAACAGGCTCTCCCATATCTGGAAGGCAATCTTGAATTTCTGGTTGATTATTTCATTGCTAAAATACCTAAAATTAAAGTGTCAAAACCGCAAGGAACTTATCTGGCCTGGTTGGACTGCAGGGAGTTGGGTATGAATCAAAAGGATTTGGTTGACTTCTTTATACACAAAGCCAAAGTAGGATTAAATGACGGAGCGGTCTTCGGTGCCGGAGGAGAGGGTTTTATGCGCCTAAATGCTGCATGCCCCAGAAGTCTGCTGGAAGAAGGGCTGAAGCGGATAGAAAACGCAGTAAACATGCTACAATAAAAAATCCCAATACTTCATTTGTATTGGGATTTAGTAATTTTCTTTAATGACCCAGGTAAGCCTTGACTATACTATCATCTTTACTTAGTACGTCAGCTTTTCCTTCCATTACTATTTCTCCTGTTTCCAGCACATACCCTCTGTGGGCAAGCTTAAGGGCAGCCTTTGCATTTTGTTCAACAAGCAGGATTGTAGTACCTTCTTCATTAATCTGTTTGATAATGTCCATTATTCCCTGAACAATTATGGGTGCCAGCCCCATTGAGGGCTCATCCAGCAAAAGCACCTTAGGGTTGGTCATGAGAGCTCGCGCTATTGCAAGCATCTGCTGCTCACCCCCTGAGAGAAGCCCTCCCATTTGCTTACGTCTTTCTTTTAATACAGGGAACAGTTCCAGTGCCTTATCCATTCTTCGCTTTCTTTCGGCATCATCCTTAAGTGTAAACGAACCCATTTCCAAGTTTTCCTGAACGTTCAGCTCTTTAAAAATCCTGCGCCCTTCAGGAACATGGATTATACCCATCTCAACAATATCATGGGGCGGCGCATTTGTAATATCTTTTCCGTAGAATTCCACCTTTCCGGAACATGCCGGCACTAAACTGGATATAGTTTTAAGAGTGGTACTCTTTCCTGCACCGTTGGAGCCTAAAAGTGTAACTATCTCCCCTTCGCAGACATCCAGGCTGATACCTTTTAATGCATATATCTGTCCGTACCGGGTTGCCAGGTTTTTAAGGGAAAGGACTACTTCACTCATTCTGCATCCTCCTCCTTCCCCAAATATGCTTCTATTACCCTGGGATTGTTCTGAACTTCCTGCGCAGTGCCCTCTGCAATTTTGACTCCGTAGTCAATTACAAATATTTTTTCCGAAACCTTCATAATCAGGCCCATATCATGCTCTATTAAAAAAACGGTCATTTTTCTCTCATCCCGAATGCGGCGTATCAGCTCTATCAACTGCATCTTTTCATCATAGTTCAGGCCGGCGGCAGGTTCATCCAGCAGCAGCAGCTTTGGCTGAGTTGCCAGTGCCCTTGCCCACTCTACCCTTCTTTGATCCCCATAGGGTAAATTCTTTGCCAATCTATCTTTCTTGTCCAAAATGCCGATAAAATCCATACATTCTAAAGCCACTTCCCTGATTCTTTTTTCTTCCGCCTTTTGTGAAGGAGGCCTTAAAACGGCACCCGCTACTCCTGCGCTGCCGCGGCAGTGCATTCCGGACATGACATTTTCCATAACAGTTAAGTTTTTAAACAGCCTAAGGTTTTGGAAAGTCCTGGCCATACCTAAAGCTGTGATCTTATGAGGTTTCTTCTTCATAATGCTCTTGCCCTGGAACAGGATATCCCCCTCCTGGGGCTTGTAGAAACCGGTCAGACAGTTGAAAAGCGATGTTTTCCCTGCGCCATTAGGTCCTATCAAGCTTTCAATAGAGCCTTCATCAATCCCGAAGCTCACCTTATTGACTGCTGTGAGTCCTCCAAACCTTAATGTTAAGTCTTTCACCTCTAATATCAACATTGTTCACCCCGTCCGATATAAATTTTTTCCCCGCAGTAAGCATCAAGTATGACGTTCAGGCCACAGGCCCTGAGGACGATAAATCATCAAAACTAATAATAGCAAACCAAATATTAACATCCTATACTCGCCAATCCCCCTGAAAACCTCGGGGAAAACAACTATTGAACAAGCCCCCAGTATTACGCCCGGAATCTTTCCCATACCCCCAAGTACTACCGCCAGTAAAATCATAACTGACTGGGTAAACAAAAACGACTCAGGTGATATTGCCGTCATTTTTACTGCCATGAAAGAACCGGCTACGGCTCCAAAGACAGATCCTATAACAAAGGCATACAGCCTTACCGCAACAACATTAATACCCATTGCTTCTGCAGCATCCTCGTCTTCCCTGATACACTTCCATGCTCTTCCCAGTCTCGAATCCTGCAGTCTGTACGATACAAATATGGCTAGGATAGCCACTATTAAAAACGCGTAATAAAAATGGTTTATCTTATACAAGGTCATACCAAACAGGACAGGTCTGTCTATTCCAACCAGTCCGGTGGCACGTCCGGTTATCTGCAGATTTCTTGCTGCCAGCCTGGTAATCTCACCAAAGCCCAGAGTAACAATAGCCAAATAATCGCTCCTCAACTTCAGGGTTGGTGCTCCAATCGCCAGTCCGGCAATAATTGCCATAAGAACACTGACCGGAAGAGTAAGCCAGAAGCTGACTCCATAATGTGTAATCAGTATTCCCGTGGTATAAGCGCCCACCGCAAAGAATGCTGCATAACCAAGGCTAAGCAGCCCCGCAAACCCAACTATTATGTTAAGGCCAAGACATACGGTTACGTTAAACCAAACGTTGGTCATAACCTCCATAAAATACATACTGGTGATTGTAGGCAGATAAAGCAGCACAACTACGGCAATCGCCAAAACGCTGTAACGTATTTTTCTATTGTCAAAAATAATATACAGTCTATTTATAAATCCTGCCAAGGGGTTATCACGTTTTATAGCTGTTCGAGCAGCTGCAGTCTGTTTCTCCTTCATAGACTCTACATCCTCTCGCTTTCTTTTTTACCCAAAAGTCCTGTTGGTTTAAAGATCAGTATAAGAATAAGTATAGAAAAGGAAAATACATCCTTCCATTCTGAGCCGACAAAAGGAATTTGTGTCCCAAAGGATTCCAATAAGCCCAGCAACACTCCGCCCAGCATAGCGCCGGGAATTATCCCGATCCCGCCGATAACAGCGGCGGTAAAGGCTTTAATTCCTATAACAAAGCCCATAAAGAAATGCAGGCTTCCATAATACACCCCTGCCATCATTCCTGCAGAAGCAGCCAGTGCTGAACCGACAAAAAATGTCAGGGCAATGATCTTATTTACATTAACACCCATAAGGCGGCAGCAGTCAAGATCCATGGATATTGCCCTCATTGCCTTGCCATACATCGTTCTGGTAATAAACAAATGAAGGACAAACATCAATGAAACGGCCGCTATTATCAAAATTGCCTGAGTGTATGTAACATGCACACTGCCAAGAGAAAAGCCTTCATAACCCAATCCGGTCTTATAGGCTTTATATTCGCCCCCGGTTATAACCATTACCGAATTATACAAAATCATTGAAACACCCAATGCGGTAATCAGAAGGGAAAGTCGCGGAGCGTCACGCAGAGGCCTATAAGCAATCCTCTCTATTACAACGCCCAACAAACCAACAATTATCATAGTAATCAGCATGGCTGCAATTATCCCTAACCAGCCATTGCCCAAAAAGGTTCCCCCAAAGAAAGCCAATAAGGATAAACTACAAAATCCGCCCACCATGTATATATCTGCATGGGCAAAATTCAACAGTTTAATTATTCCGTAAACCATAGAATACCCAAGTGCGACCAATCCGTAAAAGGAGCCAAGAAGCAAACCGTTAAACATCTGCTGAATTATTATTTCTCGAAAAGACATAAGCCCACCCTTTCATTTATGTAAGTATGCGCAGGTCAGGAGTAATATGACACCTGACCTGCGCCACCATTTTTACTCAGCCAGAACCCATTTGCCGCCTACACCTTTTATAATTATAAAGTTACTCTTTTCCAGGACTTTCTCAGGTGTAAAGGTGATCGTCCCCGAAAGGGTTTTAAAATCTTTAGTAGCTTCCAATGCACTTTTGATAGCATCCGGTTCGGTGCTTCCGGCTCTTCTTATAGCATCTGCCAGAAGATGTGCGCCATCATAGGCAAGCCCTGAATAAGGACCCGGCTGCTGATTATATGCAGCAGTATACTTTGAAATAAATTCCTTTGCTGCCGGTAAGAAGTCTACAACCGGAGGCGATGTGCAGTATACTCCTTCTCCCGCCTGTCCTGCAATCTCCAATAACTGTACAGAGCTGGAACCGTCGGCTACAACAATATTACCGGTAAATCCGCCCTGGCGCAGCTGCTTTATCAACAGAGCTCCATCAGCATGATAAGCGGTCCAATATACTCCTTCGGCACCGGAGGACTTAATCTTTGTAACCAAGGATGAGAAATCCTGCTCTCCTTTATTTACTACGTCAAAGCCCACCACCTGTTTGCCTCTGCTTTCCCATTCCTTTTTTGTCAGGGTTGCCAAATCCTCGGAAAAACCGTCTCCCTGATGGACAAGGGCAAGTTTGGTAGTACCAAATTTAGTAAAACAGTCAGCAGCAGCAGTTGCCTGATGATAACCGGGGCTGTTGATCATGAATGCCCAACCCGGATTTTCTTCAATTATCTTTGTAGAGTTGGCTGCTATAATAACAAAGGGTACCTTGGCATCTCCATAAATCTTCAATGTAGGTATGGTTGCACCGGAGCAATATCCTCCAAGTACAGCTTTTACTTCAGCCGATACCAGTTTGCTTGCAGCGGCGCTGCCCATCTGAGGATCACAGCCGTCATCTCCTAATGTCAGTTTTACTTCCTTGCCTAATAGGCCGCCTGCAGCATTAATCTCCTCCACTGCAATTTTAATAGCATTCTCCATATCCTTACCATAAGTAGCTTCTGATCCGGTAACAGGTACCATCACACCAAGCAGCAGTTCACCATCAAACTTAGGTGAAGATGAATCTCCTGTATTAACCGGCTGCTGGGCTGGTTTTGCACAACCGACCACTGATGCCATAAGAACAACTATAAGCGTCAAAATCATAAGTCTTTTTACCATCAAGTTTCCCTCCCCTTATTAATTTATCACATGGGTTCTTACCCAAAGGGTTAAACCCAATAAATTGGACAAATCCATCAGCGAGCTATTCTCAATAAGGTATATAATCAGCAGAGCTTAATCGTATTTTGTATAACATACACAAAAAAAAGCTTTGACGGTATTGAATATGGTATATTACTCCGTTTGGTATAATTATGTATAATGGTAAAAATTAGTACATATGCATTAGACAACTACTAATATGAATTAACATATTCGTTCAGAAAAAGTGATCTGTATTCAAAAGCTAATACCGACAAGCACGCAGGATTCATATATTTCATGCGGTATATTCATTGAAATTGGAAGTGCTGTTATTACCGCATAAATACACGTATATTGTAAGAACTGTTTGCACTCTT
>DAOLPD010000172.1:0-6476 GCA_035417425.1 Bacillota bacterium | reverse complement strand
CACTGGAGTATGATGCAAATACAGCAGCAAACTTTTAATCACTATATGTGGAGCCGGGGATTCAACTATAGCCCCACCTTCGGAAAAATGTGGTAGCTGATTTGGGAAATGGTATGGAAAAGCTAGTTATTGGAATATTGGCACATGTTGATGCCGGCAAGACAACTTTATCAGAAAGTATGCTTTATGTAAGCGGGAAAATCGGAAAGCCGGGAAGGGTGGATAATAAGGATGCTTTTTTAGACACCTATGAGCTTGAAAGGGCAAGAGGAATCACCATATTCTCCAAACAGGCCGTATTTGAAATAGGTGAGACTCAGATTATTTTAATGGATACCCCGGGGCATGTAGATTTTTCGGCTGAAATGGAGAGAACACTCCAGGTACTGGACTATGCCATTTTAGTGATAAACGGTGCGGACGGAGTACAGGGGCATACTAAAACATTATGGCGGCTGCTTGATATTTATCAGATACCTGTTTTTATATTTGTCAATAAAATGGATCAGAATGGGACTGATAAGGACAAGTTGATGGAAGGCATGAAAAAGCAGCTGAATGATGGGTGTATAGAATTTGGACACATTATGGCAGCTGAGTTTTACGAGCAGTTGGCCATATTTGATGATATAATGATGGAAGCATACCTGAAAACAGGGCATATTGAGGCTGAGCAGATCAGGAAGGCAGTCCGAAGGCGTGAAGTATTTCCGTGTTTTTTTGGCTCAGCTTTAAAATTGGAAGGCATTGAGCAATTTATGCAAGGTATTGCAAAGTATGCAATGGTACCTTGCTATCCCGATGAATTCGGGGCAAAGATATTTAAAATAACAAGGGATGAACAAGGAAACCGTCTTACCCATCTTAAAATTACAGGCGGAAAGCTTAAGGTTAAGGATGTATTGGCCAGTGGCATCCGGAAAGAAAAAGTGAATCAAATTCGTATCTATTCAGGACAGAAGTTCGAGGCAGTTAATGAAGCAGAGGCGGGATATGTATGCGCGGTAACAGGGCTCAGTGGGACTAGGCCGGGAGAAGGCTTGGGAATAGAGGCAGCCACACCGGCACCTGTATTGGAACCGGTACTGATTTATCGAATCCTGCTTCCTGAAGGCTGTGATCCGAGAGCGATGATGCCCCAGCTGCGCCAGATTGAAGAAGAGGAGCCGGAACTTAATATTTTCTGGGATGAACAGCTGCAGGAGATAAAGGTACGGATTATGGGGGAAGTGCAGCTTGAGATTCTGCAGAGCCTGATACAAAGCCGTTTTGGAGTACCGGTGTCTTTCGATGCCGGACGGATTGTCTATAAGGAAACCATTGTCAATGTAGTTGAAGGAGTAGGGCACTTCGAGCCCTTAAGACATTATGCGGAGGTTCATCTGTTATTGGAGCCGGGGGAACCGGGAAGCGGCCTGCAGTTTGGAACGGAATGCAGCGAGGATGTTTTGGGCATAAACTGGCAAAGGCTTATTTTGACCCACCTTCATGAGAAAGAGCATATAGGGGTTCTGACAGGGTCAGCGCTTACAGATGTGAAAATTACTCTCGTTTCAGGCAGAGCCCACAGCAAGCATACAGAGAGCGGTGACTTCAGGGAGGCTGCCAGCCGCGCGGTGCGGCAGGGCTTAAGGTCGGCAGAATCCATATTGCTGGAGCCCTATTATGCATTTCAGCTGGAGCTGCCTGAGAAAATGATAGGCAGAGCCATGAGTGACATTGAGAAAATGCACGGAACCAGCAAGTTATTACATACAAACGGTGAAGCTGCAGTTATTGCGGGGAGTGCTCCGGTTATTGAAATGAGAAATTATCAGAAAGATGTAACAGCCTATACCAAAGGTATGGGAAGGCTGTTTTGCAGCCTGAAAGGTTACGGGCCCTGCCATAATGCGGAAGAGGTCATTGCAAGCATTGGATACGATCCGGAAAGAGACGTGGAAAATCCCGCAAGTTCTGTATTTTGTACACACGGGGCAGGATTTTCAGTGGGGTGGGATGAAGTTAAGAATTATATGCATGTCGAGAGCTATCTTAAGAATAAGGATGACTTTTCCCGAGAAATAGCAATAAAAAAAGCAGCATCAGAAGAGCGGTGGATAAGTTTAGAAGAGATCGACCAAATTATAAATAAAACCTACTATGGGAACCAAGGGAAAAAATCTGCCTGGAAAAGACGCAAAACAGCTCAGGAAAGCTATTGCGAGCCTGTTGAATATATAAGCAGGGAAAAGGAACCCAAAGAAGAGTATCTCCTTGTGGATGGCTACAATATTATTCATGCATGGCCCGAACTGAAAGAGCTTGCGGAGGCTGATATTGGCAGTGCCAGAATGGCGCTGCTGGATTCTCTCAGTAAATACCAGTCGGTTAGGCAATGCCATGTTATTGTTGTATTTGATGCATACCGTGTTCAAGGGCACCGGGAGGAAATGACCGAATATTATAATATCCATCTGGTATATACTAAAGAAGCACAAACGGCGGACCAGTATATTGAGAAATTTGCCCGCGATAATCGGGATAAATATGATATTACGGTTGCTACATCGGACGGCTTGCAGCAGATAATCGTAAGGGGTGCGGGGTGCTCCCTGTTATCCGCCAGAGAGCTGAAGGCAGAGGTCGAAAGAAAGGAAAAAGCCTATGGACAAAATAATTGAGATCCTGGAAAACCAGGGCCCTTTAACCGGTAAGGAATTGCTTGAAAAAACCAGGATGGACGAATTTACTGCGTGGAAAATTTGTAACAGCAGTGAAAGAATAATCACAAAAACAATAGGGACCAGGTACCTGAGGCTTGACAGGCTGGTTGCAGGGTATGCCAGGCTTTCACCTTCCATGATCAGGGAGTTTTATGGCTACACCGTAATCGGCATTGAAAAGAATATGCCGGATATACTGAGAAAGGCTGAAAACCTCCGCCAGGAGATTATCCGGATAAGCAAAAACAAATTTGAGCTGGCGAAAGGGGTAATAACAAAAATTGTTGAATCCCAGGCAGCTTCAAATAATATAAAAGCAGGTGCATGTTTTATTATCGCAGGGGATGTGGCATATGAAATGTCGCACCTGGAACCCCGGCCTGAAATGTCCACCGGGGAGCTGGTCAAGGGTTCTGACCTTGATATTGTTGTGGTTACCCAAGGTTTGCCGGACAATATAATTAATGCCCTTGATATTTCCATATACGAGCACAAGTACTTCCTGCTTAAGAACCCCAGTTATAATGAAGAAATCGATTATATCGTAAAAGACATTTCAAAGGTAAAAGAGCAACTGAAATTCGACAGCTTTGAATCAATGGTTGCTTCAAAAATTCTTTATGAAGGTAAATTTCTATATGGGAGTTTTGATATTTTCAAACAGATTAAGAAAATGCTTGCAGATGAAGGTATACCGGAAAAAATAAGAATCCTGGAGGAGAAAGCTCTGCTCAACAGAAATAATGCCATGGCACATTTGCTGAAATATGAAGGTAAGCTGACTGATGAAGAAAGCATGAAATTGTTTTACACAAAGGAAGAGAAAGAGGAATTCTTTTGAAGAATTCCTCTAAAAACCATATTCCTGTTTCAATTTTTCCACATGCATATAGTGCTGAAGGCCGTTGAGCTTTGAGGCGGCATCCTTATCAAGTACTACGGTAATTCCGCCGCTGTGCAGCTGTATTGCGGAAGCGGTGATTTGGGAAGTGACAGGGCCTTCAATGCATTTGGCAACTACATCAGCCTTCTTGATTCCGTTTGCAAGCATTATGATATTTTTAGCTTCTAAAATGGTTCCAATGCCCATTGTTATGGCAAAGTGAGGCATATTGGTCCTATCTATGCCGGCTTTCTTATAGAAACTCTCATAATTATCATCAAGGGTTTGCTGTGCCAGGGCTTGAATCCTGGTTCTGGATGCAAGGGATGACCCGGGTTCGTTAAATGCCCAGTGCCCGTCACCGCCTATACCCAGAAGCTGCAAATCTATCCCGCCGGCTTTTTTGATTTCTTCTTCATACCATTTGCAGTACTCATCAGGTTTCTTTGTCAATCCATCCGGAATATGTATGTTTTCTTTTTTTATATTGATATGCTTAAAAAGTTCCTCATGCATAAATCTTGCATAGCTCTGATCCAATTCGTAGGGCTTGTCCAAGTCAATGCCTATGCCGTAATATTCATCAAGATTGAAAGTCTTGACTTGTGAAAAATCCAGTCCTTCCTCTTTATGCATTCTGACAAGTTCCTTGTAGGTACCTATGGGGGTGCTCCCGGTCGCCAGTCCAAGTACGCAGTCAGGCTTTGATTTAACTAAACGGGCAATAAGCTTAGCTGAATACTTGCTTAGTTCATCATAACTTTCTCTAACAATAATATCCATTTTTGACCTCTTTTCTAATGCTTATGCTTATACTTATATTATATATTCTCTGTAAAATTTTTTCATTAGGATTATGAAAAAATTTGAAAAAATAAATAATTTTGATTTAGGTCAATTTAAATTCCTTAATTTCCAGATATAATATAATCAACAAAATAAATAAAAGTATAAGAAAGAAGGGAAATATATGTCGAATCAAACAGCATTTGATGAAATCAGGAAAAATTCATTTCCAAGACTGGAACAATATGTACCTGTCGTAGCCCGGGTTCATGGAGGCAATCATCCGGAATTTCACGAAGTCCGCAGATTATTTGATGAGATAATAAAGAAAACAAAAAAAGCAGCACCGGAAAAGCCTGAATTAAGCGAAGAATTTGCCAAATTGCGTGAAATTACTAATAACTACACAGTTCCCGGGGATGTATGCGAAAGTTATGAAGCAGTGTACAACATGCTGGCTGAAGCAGATAAAGCATACCAGGCTTAAATGGAATAATTATCAGGAATGATTCAAGGAAGAAGGTGATGAAGGATGCAGCGATTCATATTGAGTAAGAAAAACCACATAACATTGATTAGCGCAGTCTTAATTATTATTGGATTTACCGGTGAACTGGGCTTCGAAAATGAAGATATAGCGATTTGGTCCTTTACCGTCGCCTCGGTTTTAGGAGTTGCGCCTATTGCAATTCAAGCCTATCAGGCGCTGAGAGTTAAAGTCGTCAGCATAGATGTTTTGGTTACTATTGCAGTTATCGGAGCATTCTTGATTATGAACCTTGAAGAATCAGCCATAGTCACGTTCCTGTTCTTATTCGGGTCCTTTTTAGAACAAAGGACACTGAACAAAACACGCTCTGCAATAAAAGAATTAACTGAGATGGCACCGGAAAGTGCTTTGAAGCAAACGGAAAATGGCGAATTTGAAGAAGTGGACGTGGATGAAGTTGACGTGGGGGATATTCTGCTTGTTAAAACCGGCGCAAAAGTTCCTGTTGACGGAACGGTATTAAGCGGAGAAGGCCATATTAATGAAGCAAGCATTACAGGTGAAGCTGTTCCGGTAGGCAAGAAGAAAGATTCCCAAGTGTACGCAGGAACAATTTTGGAAAACGGAACAATTCAGATTGTCGCTGACCGTGTTGGTGAAGATACTACTTTTGGCAGAATTATTGAGCTGGTTGAAGAAGCGCAGGATTCAAAATCAGAAGCGGAACGTTTCATTGACCGATTCTCCAAATACTACACTCCTGCAGTTTTAGTTCTCTCAAGTATTGTATGGCTGATTTCACGGGATATTGAACTGGCAATTACAATATTGGTTCTGGGATGCCCGGGAGCATTGGTCATTGGCGTACCTGTTTCAAATGTGGCGGGTATCGGCAACGGAGCACGGCATGGTGTTCTTCTGAAAGGCAGTGAAGTTATTCACGATTTCAGTAAGGTTGATACAGTAGTATTTGACAAAACGGGTACACTAACGATTGGGAATCCTAAAGTAGCTGACAAAGAAATTTATGCAGATAACGCTGATGAAGTATTAGGTTATCTTGCAAGTGTTGAAAGTGAATCGGACCACCCGTTGGCCAAAGCAGTTGCGGAGCATATCGGGAATACTAAAGTCCATACAGTTGAAAAAACAGATGTTGTAAAAGGCGGTGGAATTGTCGCTCAGGTAGGCGGGCACAGAGTAGCAGTCGGCAATGTTGCGCTGATGGAACAAGAAGGTGTTCATTTAGATGAAAAGGCCCGTGCAGATATTGCCCGATTCGAGGAAAATGGAAACTCACTTGTTCTGACAGCGGTTGACGGTGAATTAAAAGTGTTGATGGGTATTCGGGACCAAATCCGTCCGGGTGTTAAAGAAGATCTTCAAAAGCTGAAAAGACTGGGTGTCAAAAATCTGGTGCTTCTCTCCGGAGATAACCAGGGGACAGTTGATTTAGCAGCACGTGAATTAGGACTTACCGAAGCTCATGGGCACATGCTGCCGGAAGACAAATCAGAATATATTCAAGAGCTGCAAGACAAAGGGCAAATTGTCGCATTTGTCGGAGACGGAGTAAATGACAGTCCCTCAATAGCTCTGGCGCAAATTGGAA
>DAOLPD010000171.1:0-6478 GCA_035417425.1 Bacillota bacterium | reverse complement strand
CCTTGACTTACGCATGGATACCACCACAAGAACGGTAATTGTCACCAGGTACGGCAGCATATCTATGAAATACTGGGATATATTGATACCCAGGTTTTGTATTCTAAAACCGATGATATCCAATCCACCGAACAGATAAGCCCCAAAGAGTGCCTTGTAAGGATTCCATGCGGCAAATATGACCAACGCAACGGCAATCCATCCTCTTCCTGCTGTAACACCCTCCTGCAGGGCGGGTACATAAACAAGTGACAGGTAGGCTCCTCCCAATCCGCAGAGTGCTCCGCCCAATAAAGTATGCAAGTACTTGTACAAGGTTACATTTATTCCTGCAGCATCTGCTGCTCCCGGGTTCTCACCCACCGCCCTCAGGTTCATCCCTGTACTGGTCTTATACAGGTACAGCCCCAGCAGTATTGATGCTGCATAGCCAAGGTAAACAAAGGCATCCTGCCTGAAGAGCACAGGCCCTATAAAAGGAATATCACCAAGCAGCGGGATGGTGTACGGCCTGAAAAACAGTCTCAGGCTTTCAGGAGCTATCTGGCCTATCAGGTCCTGACCCACAAAATCGGCAAAGCCTGAACCGAATATCGTAAGTGTCAAACCTGATACAACCTGGTTTGCCCTCAGGGTGATTGTCAGGAAAGCGAAAATCAGTGCGCCGCCTGCTCCTGCAATCATTGCCGCCAGTAGTGCCAATAAGGTGCTTTCGGTGTTTAGGCCAACCATGAAGCCAATAACGGCACCCATAAGCATCATGCCTTCGACTCCAAGGTTCAGATTCCCCGAACGTTCTGTTATGATTTCTCCCAGCGTAGCAAATAAAAGTGGTGTACCTGCGACAATAGCCGCATGGAGAAAGGATATAACAGCTTCCATAATCAATCAGCCCCCTTTTCCGCAATGGCCTGATGCTTTTTGACAAGCACGAACTTATAACGTACAAAGAATTCACTGCCCAATACAAAGAATAAAATTATTCCCTGAAGTATTTCTGCCGCTGCCTGGGGTATGCCGAAAACAGTCTGTATATATGAGCCCCCCTCCAGAAGAGCAGCAAAAAGAATAGATACTATCAAGATAAGCGGTGCACTTAATGCTGCCAGCCAAGCTGTTATAATTGCTGTATAACCTACACCGCCGGTTATTTCAACTGATAATGTACCGTTGACGGCTGAGGCCTGAATCATCCCGACCAGTCCGCAGAGGCCGCCGCTCAGCATTATGGCTATCAATATCGTCTTCTTGATATTAATGCCTGCATAACGTGCCGTATTCATGCTCTCACCTATTACGGCAATTTCATAGCCCTTTTTTGTATGGTTGATGAATATGTAGACAGCGACTACCAGTATTAGCGCAAACACCCAGCCCATATGTACCCCCAGCAGCTTGGGAATAACCGCGTTTTTGGGGAAATTGGCTATTTTGGGGAATCCCAGTGACTTTGGATCCCTCCAGGGCCCGTACTGCAAAAACATGACCCATTTAAGTGCAATATAATTCATCATCAGAGTGACTATTGTCTCATTAGTTCCCCACTGCGCCTTGAAAAATGCCGGTATCAACGCCCAGATTCCACCTGCCAGCATTCCTGCAAGTATCATTACCGCAAGCATTACAGGCATTGGCATATCATTCATATATAATGCAAAATAACTGGCTGCGAAAGCACCCATTGCAATCTGTCCTTCCCCGCCTATATTCCAGAACTGCATTTTAAAGGCAATCGCAATTCCAAGGGAGGTAATTACCAGAGGTATCGCTTTTACTATGGTTTCTTTTATCCTATAGGCCGTACCGAATGCGCCCTGAATCATTTTCAAATAAACATCGGCAGGATTGAGGCTCAGCAGCAGTATAAAAAGTGAAGAGGCCACAAGAGCCAGGATAATAGCGCCTATTCTGATGGAAGCAGCTTTCATCCTGCTGGGCTCGCTTTTCTTAATGGCTCGTATAGTAATTGGCATTATCATGCTCGCTCTTCTCCCCCTCTTTCATCAGATTTACCGTCCCTGTCATCATCAGGCCGATTTGTTCTTTTGTTGTATATCTTGCATCAACTATTCCGGTTATTTCACCTGCACATATGACCATGATCCTGTCGCAAAGCTCCAGTAAGACATCCAGGTCTTCCCCGATATACAGAATTGCGACACCCTTCTGCTTTTCCTCATTGAGAAGATCATATATGGTGTAGCAGGAGTTTACATCAAGCCCCCTTACAGGATATGCCGTTATCAGAACCTGCGGCCGGGAGTCCAGCTCTCTTCCCAATAATACCTTTTGGATATTCCCTCCTGATAGCATGCGTACCGGATGCCTGATTCCCGGAGTCTGAATGCTGAGCCTTTCAATAATCTCCACGGACTTTTGTTCTGCCGGCTTTCTGTTTATAAATATGCCCTTCTGCTTCTGATACAGCTTAAGCACGACATTATTTACGATATCCATTGAGGCAACCAGTCCCATTCCCAATCTGTCCTCGGGAATAAAGCTCAGGCTGACCCCCTTGGTTATTATCTCTGCAGGTGATTTGCCTATCAGGTCTTCTCCATTGAAAATAATCTGTCCCTGCTTCACCGGATGCAAGCCTGCAATAGCTTCACACAATTCCTTCTGCCCGCTGCCGGCAATTCCTGCAACACCCAAAATCTCACCGGAGTATATATCGAAGCTCATTCCTTTAAGCACTCTTATGCCTTCTGAGTTTACGGCGCTTAAATTCCTTACTTCCAAAGCCACATTTTTTTTCTCAGTCTCTATCCTCTTTATGGACAGGTCAGCAGGACATCCCATCATCAGTTCCGTCAGATGCTTGGGATTGGTATCCGCCTTGTCAACCGTCATTACTGTCTCGCCCTTACGCAGGACAGTTATGCGGTCTGCCACCTCCATAACCTCGTTCATTTTGTGCGTAATAAAGATTACGGCACAGCCTTCTGCCTTCATCTTCCTCATGATTTTGAAAAGCTTTTCTGTTTCCTGAGGTGTCAGCACTGCCGTAGGTTCATCCAATATCAGTATCTCAGCACCTCTGTACAGTACCTTCAGTATTTCCAGGGTCTGCTTTTCGCCCACCGACATGTTGTAAACCTTTTTGTCCGGGTCAATATCCAGGCCGAACCGGGCCGACATATCCCTGATCTTGTCTGAAAGGGTCTTTTCGTTCAGCAGGAAACTGTTCTTTCTCCCCAGGATTATGTTCTCCTTGGCTGTCATGACATCTATCAGCTTGAAATGCTGGTAGATCATACCTATTCCGGCTTCTATCGCATCCTTTGGTGCTGCAAACTGCACCTCTTCACCCTTAATAAAAATAGAACCGCTGTCGGGGGTATAAACCCCTGACAGCATGTTCATCAATGTGCTCTTACCTGAACCGTTCTCTCCCAACAGGGCATGTATCTCCCCCCTGCGGACGGCCAGGTTAATATTTTTGTTTGCAACTACCTTTCCGAAGGATTTATTTATATTCTTCATTGAAATATAGTTGTTTTCCATAATTATTTCCTATCCTGACTTATTTAATCTTGCCTTCTACACCCTGTACAAACCAGTCAACGCTCATAATTTCATCAAAAGTCATTGACTTGCCTTCCGGTACTCTGACAGCGCCTGTCTGATCCTTAATCGGGCCCTGGAATACATAGAATGTACCGTCTATAATCTGTTTCTTCACCTTGTCAACCGCTTCCTGAGTGCCCGGAGCTACGTTGTCTGTAAGAGGTGCCAGGTCAACCAGCCCATCCTTCATATTGCCGTAGTAGTTTTCCTGCTTCCATTTGCCGTCTACTATCCTCTGTACTTCTGCCGCATAGAACTTACCCCAGTGCCATACTGGTGCAGTCAGGTATGCTTTCGGTGCTGAATTCCTTGTATCCAGGTCATAGCCGATAGCCCAGACGCCTCTTTCTTCAGCTGCCTGCTGGGTTGCTGTTGTATCCTGATGCTGTGCCAGTACGTCGCAGCCTGCATCCAATAAAGCCTTTGCCGCTTCCTTTTCCTTTGCAGGGTCATACCAGGTATGTGTCCAGTTAACCTTTACCTTTACTTTTGGATTAACTGACTGTGCACCAAGGGTAAATGCATTGATGCCTCTTACAACCTCGGGAATTTCAAAGGCTGCTACATAACCAAGTGTATTGTTTTGTGTCTTGAGGCCCGCAACTATACCCGCAAGGTATCTTGCCTCTTCCATGGCTCCGAAATAATTGCTGAAATTCGGGCCGCTCTTATAGCCGGAGCAGTGATAGAATTTTACGTCCGGATGCGCCTGTGCGGCTTTTTCCGTAAAGTCCATATGTCCGAAAGAGTTGGTGAATATTACCGTGCAACCCTGGTCAATCAAGTCATTGATTACCTTTTCGCATTCGCTGGATTCCGGAACATCTTCCTTGTACATTGTAACAACCTTGTCTCCAAGCTGCTCTTCAAGGTAAAGCCTGCCTTCATCATGAGCCTGGGTATATCCGCCGTCTTTAGCGGAACCTATGTAGACAAAACCTACCTTAAGGGGTTCAGCCTTTGGTTCCTCTGCGGGTGCAGGTGTCTCGGGCGCTGCCGGTGCAGGTTCGGCCTTCGGTGCGCAGCCTGTGAACATTGCTGCGAACACCAGGACAAGCACTAAAAGAATACTAATGGTTCTTTTCATACTGATTTCTCCTCCCCAAATTTAATTTAGTTGTCTATTAAAAATCATGAAACCGGTGGTATCATAATTTTTCTTTTGTTACCCGTTCTAATCAAAAACTATGACTCCTTCGTCCATGGACTTTATAATTACCAGGGACTCAATACGGACTCCTTTTTGCAGCAGTGCTTCCCGGCCTTTTTGGAAACCTTTTTCTATAACAATTCCGACACCCGCAACCCTGGCACCGGCCTGACGGACAATGTCCACCAAACCTGAAGCGGCTTTGCCGTTAGCCAAAAAATCATCAATAATAAGAACATTATCCTCCGGTGTGATGTATTTTTTGGATACACGGATGTTATAGTTCCTCTGCTTGGTAAAAGAGTATACTTCGCTTTGGTAAGTATCTGAATCAAGATTCAATGCTTCATACTTTTTTGTAAAAACTACAGGCACCTTAAAATACTGGGCAGCTATGCACGCAACAGCAATACCTGATGCCTCCACTGTCAATATCCTGCTTATCTTTTCATCGCTGAATCTTTTTTTAAATTCCCTGCCTATCTCGTTGAACAGATCTATATCCAGCTGATGGTTCAAAAAGCTGTCTACTTTAATAATACTGTCGCCTATGACCTTTCCATCCTTCAAAATTCTATTCTTTAGCAGCTCCATTATAATCCCTTTCTTCAATGACTGTCCGTATATTATATGTGTGAAGCTTGTATTGATTAAGAAAGACCTTAATAAAAACTCCCAGAATTAATTCGCCTCTGGGAGTTTATATGTAGATTTGAATTTTCGATGTACTTTATAACCGCTGACATGGAATATCCGCAGCATATATTGAAACACGAAAATCAGGAAATCTAATATATAAACAACCCGTAGTCAGGTAATTCAAGGTCACCTGGTAGAAACACTCAGACCATATCTCCAAGCTTATACAAGTTGTCAGCTTCATGCAATAGCTACTATTAGATCATATTCAGATCATATTCGGCCAGCAGTAAACCCGTAATATTTGCGGCAGTGGAACATAAAAGTTCAGGCACTATGTAAACTGCTTATTATTCTTAATCCGCCATATAGTTTCACATCTAAATAGTATTTTACATTAAAAGCTCATTGAATGCAATAAGCTATTGCTTAATGTTCGGCGTCCAGAGCCCTTTTCACTGCATTGAATATTTTGTTGTAACCTGTGCAGCGGCACAAATGACCTGAGATCTCACGTTTTATCTCCTCGTCGGAGTATTTCCTTCCGCTTTCCGTAAGAGCAGTTGCCGTAAGCACAAGACCGGGGGTGCAGAAGCCGCACTGCACGGCGCCCTCGTCTACAAAAGCCTGCTGCACTTTTGACAATTCTCCGTCCTTGGATACTCCTTCAATAGTAGTTATTTTCCTGCCGTCAGCCCATACTGCCAGGTAAATGCACGAATTCACCGGAAGCCCGTCGATCAGCACTGTACATGCTCCGCATTCGCCCACTGAGCAGCCTTGCTTGACTCCGGTAAAATGAAGCCTGTTTCTCAGCACCTCAAGCAGCGATTCTCTTATATCAATCTCAAGGGAATATGCCTTTCCGTTTACTACCATACTTATCTTTTCATACTTATCCATTATACACACCCCCGCCCCTAATCACAGCTTCTTTTAGTGCCCTGAATACCATTACCTCAATCAAATGCTCCCTGTATGCCTTTGAAGCCCTCCATGAGTCTCTTGCTTTTGATGCCTTTACTGCATATCTTCCGGTTTCCTTCATGGTTTCATCGGATATTTCCTTCCCAATGGCATAAGCTTCAGCTTCACTGCACCTTATCGGTACAGGTGCCG
>DAOLPD010000170.1:0-6492 GCA_035417425.1 Bacillota bacterium | reverse complement strand
ACATCCTGTTGGTATGTGCTGGATTTACCTCACGTAAATCCCACGGATTTTACTGCGCATCTTCTCTCAATTCTGTTGCCCAAAGCCAATAAGTGCTCGCTGATATACAAGGCTAGTGCTCTGAATGATGATGCATAACCAAGCAAGAGCTTGTATAGTATAGCAGGGCACACTTTTATGTATTTTGGCAACAGGCCTCTGATATGGCTTTGGTAAAAAGTTCGTGAAGCCGGCATGGAGGCCGGCTTAGGTGTCTCTGGCCATGGATGACCTTTTGACACCGCTAGAACTTTTCCAAAGGCATTGCAGTAGGCCTGTCAAAATCATAATCCGTGTGCCTCGATATACTATACTGTCTCTTGCGGAGAGTTATGCAAACTTATATATATGTCGCATTATGTTTCTGTTGTGCTGCAGCCCTTGCTTATTTTTGTTGGGCTGATTTGCATTTTCTGTTATAATAATATTGTATTTATTATGAAAATAAGGATGGATAAGTAATGAAAAAGGTGTTTGCAGTTTTGGCTGCACTTATTATGGTGCTTTCCGGCTGCAGTGGAGAGACTTCGGAGAATGGAGCCAAACCGGATGATATTAATATAAAGAGTGAGAGACTTGTGAAGGAATTTGCGGGGACAGTGAATATATTTCACAGATCCTCAGACAACCTGCTTCTCAGTGCCGAGGAGGGCGAGCTTTTTAAGTATTATGAAATGGATATAGGCACTGCAGAAGTCAGGGAAAGTAAATTGACGGAGATGGCGGACAAGTATTTTTATTATGAACCTATTGGAAACAAGGGGTTTATAGCAGTGGAGGATACAAACTACATAAACACATTGAAATTCATAGAAAAGGACGGCACGGAGCATGTTATTGCAGAGGATATGGGGCCGGCTGATGCCATAAACATCTCAATATCTCCAAACGCAGGTAATGTTGCTTATACATCTCTTCTGGAGGGCAATGATATATACGGGATATATGTATATAATACAGAAACCTTTGAAAACAAAAAGTTCATGAACATAAAGAGCGATGGATTCATAGAAGGATTTCACTATCTGGTCAATTGGTCTCCTGATGACAGTAACGTCATTATTAATGACAGATACATATTCGATGCTTCCAGCGGATCGCAAAAAGGTGAGTTGAAATCTGCATATTCGCAGTGGTCACCTACAGGCTCCAAAATTGCATTTGTATTGGAAGACGAATCGGGAGGGTGGCTTAATACTGAGGACTATCATATGTTTCAGGGTAAAAAGGTGTGTGTCTATGATATTTTCAAAGGCAGCTATGATGAGGTATTTGAAATTAGCGGCGACGAATGTATTTTCGGGGATATAACCTGGGGAGGGGAAGACAGATTCCTTGCATTTCCGGGTATAAAAGCAGGGGACACCGATATCCCGGATTGGTATATGAAGCTGAATTACAGCTCGGTATATATTGTGGATTTGGAAGAGGGCGGCAGCAAAAGACTGGAAACAAATGTGGATGCCAGTGACGGAACGATGATTGAGCTTGGGAATATAAAGTTTTCCAGTCAAGGAAACCTGCTTAGCTTTACAGTGGGAAATTATGAAAAAAGCAGTTTGCATATAGTGAATACTGCAACCCTTCAGGCAAAGTCCTATGATAATGTTGAATATCTGCATTGGATTGAAGGTGAGTATTATTTGATTCCTGCAAAGGGGGACACCATGTATTTTTGCATGGATAACTCAATTATAGGGATAGATGAAAATCTTCAGGAGGACATCAAATACACATCAGAGTCAAATCTGGATGACTTTTATATGTCTGAGGATGGAAGCGGAATTCTTATTTTTGAATTACAGGAAGATATTCATATTGCAAGGTATGTCGGAGAATAAGATGTATATGGTGAGGTGTTCAAGTGTACGATAAGGTTAAGAGAGAAACTATGGTGAAGACTTATTTCAGCTGTAATATTGAGGATATTGCAGGCATTGTAATACTTACACCGGTATGGAGCCTTGAGAGTTTTAAGAGCAGGGCAGATGAAGTATTAACAGAGTTTACCGGCTGGTATAAGGGTGTAACCTTAAAGTTCAGCGGCAAAAGGATAACAGTAATAAGCAGCGGAATAGGAGCTCCAAGGTCCGGTGACTGCGCTCTTGCCTTAAGTTATACCGATTGCGATACTGTCATATTCTCAGGTTCTGCAGGAGCAGTCAGCCAGTGCTGCGGTATAGGGGATATGCTTATTGTAAGCGAAGCTGTCATAGGGGAAGGCTATTCACGTTATCACAGCGGGGATATAAGAATAGACCGTTTTGGCGAACTGGTGCAGGGAGACAAGGAAACGGCGCAAAAGCTTCTGAATGCGGTAATGAAGTATAAAAGCAGGTATGGAATTGATTGCCGCGAAGGCAGAGTATTCTCAATAGACTCATTACTGGGGGAGAGGAAGGATACCTTTGATTATATGCAGGAGAAGGGCTGTGATGGGGTTGAGATGGAGGTATCGGCAGTATTTACTGCATGCAGATGTGCGGGTAAAAAGGCGGCTGCACTGATAATTATCAGTGATCTGCCTCTTAAAAACAAAAATCTTTTTGAGGGTATTACGGAGATTGATATAAAACGGTATAATGAGATAGAGTATGATTTACCGGAAATAATGCTTGAGGCTGCTGCCGGTTTCCGGTAAACAAAAAAAGGGGGTGCGGCAGATGAAATTTGCCAGATATGAAAATAAAGGAACTATCAGTTATGGTTTGGTGGAAGACAGTACGATCTATAGGATTGAAGGGGATATTTTCGGAGAGTACAAGGTTACGGAAGAGCAGCATATGCTTTCGGATGTCAAGCTTCTTGCTCCATGTATGCCTTCAAAGATAGTTGCAGTAGGAGTCAACTACAGGGATCATGCATCAGAGATGGGGCATCAGCTGCCAAAGGATCCGGTGCTTTTTATAAAGCCTTCATCATCAGTCATCGGCCCGGAGGAAAAAATAATCCGGCCCGGTATGTCCAATAGGGTTGATTATGAAGCAGAGCTGGCACTGGTAATCGGAAAACGGACGAAAAACGTTGAACCATCGGAAGCTTTTCAATACATGCTTGGTGCAACCTGCTTCAATGATGTAACCGCAAGGGATCTGCAGCCAAAAGACGGACAGTGGACCACAGCAAAATCCTTTGATACCTTTGCTCCTATGGGGCCTTTTATTGTAACAGGGATTGACTATGACAATACTGATATAGAACTCGTGCTTAACGGTGAAACAAAACAAAAGTCGAATACATCATATTTAATAAACAAAGCCCATGAATTAGTAAGTCATATATCTAAAATAATGACTTTGTATCCCGGTGATGTTATTGCTACCGGAACACCTTCCGGAATAGGACCTATGTCATCAGGCGATGTGGTTGAGGTCAGACTGCAGGGTATAGGCATACTCAGAAATTATGTAGAATAAATTATCCATGAAGATAAAGTGCAGAAACCTGCGCTTTATTTTTTTATATCTCACCGCCTTTCCGGTTTTCCTGCCGCTGTCCCGCATATCTCAGATCGTAAATTTCCAATTAACTCAAATGCCTTTTAAGCTGTCAAGTGTCTGAAAATTGAAAACAATTGTATTCGATATAAGAACATTGCTTTAATAATGTATGCGAAATTTGCACAAAAACTATTTTTTTTTGAATTAAAGATGATATAATAAAAATATACATCGTGAATTAGATTAATTTCCGGATGGCTACTGAGAAATATTTAGATAATAATAGCGGGGTCTTTACAAAACAGAGTTATAAGTTTAAGATGGGAGGATTTGTATGAAAAAGATTCTTATTACAGGAGCTTTGGGACAGATTGGCACGGAACTTACCGAATATCTCAGAGAGCAGTATGGGAACGATAATGTTGTTGCCAGCAACAGAAGCAAGCATGGTGATGACAGTTTCTTTGAAGCGGGCCCTTTTGAACTGCTTAACGTTCTGGATGCAAAGGGATTGGCTGAAGTGTGCAGGAAATATGGCATAAACCAGATTATACACCTGGCAGCAATTCTTTCGGCAAATGCCGAGAAGAATCCTCAAACAGCATATGATATCAATATGAATGGAACATATAATGTGCTGGAAGTGGCTAGGGAACTGGATATAGCAGTATTTACCCCCAGCTCGATAGCAGCTTTTGGGGCCGGCACTCCGGCTGACAATACACCCCAGGATACCATACAGAGACCCTCCACAATGTACGGGGTAACAAAGGTTGCAGGCGAACTTCTCTGTGACTATTATTTCAAGAGATTCGGTGTGGATACAAGAGGGGTGAGATTCCCGGGCATAATCTCCTATGCAGCTTTGCCGGGGGGAGGTACCACAGACTATGCAGTGCATATTTATTACGAAGCATTGAAGAATAAGAAATATGCTTCCTATATAGGAGCCGGTACATATATGGATATGATGTATATGCCTGATGCACTAAAGGCAGTACATGATCTAATGGAGGCAAATCCTGACAAGCTTTTGCACAGGAATGCGTTCAATGTTACTGCAATGAGCTTTGAGCCTGAAATGCTTGCCGCAGAAATCAGGAAGCATATACCTGAATTCCAATTGACCTATGATATTGATCCTGTCAGACAGGCAATAGCAGACAGTTGGCCTAATTCCCTGGATGACAGTGCTGCAAGGGCGGAATGGGGATGGAATCCTGAATTTGATTTGGCATCGATGACAAAGGATATGCTTGAAAAGCTGGCAATAAAGCTGAATATCAAAGAATAAGTTTAAAAGGTGTATAAGAAAGAGGAGGTAAACAGAATGGGTTTGCATGATCTGGATTTTATCACTCAAAGGCTTAACGAACTTA
This sequence comes from Bacillota bacterium, assembly GCA_035417425.1. GTDB lineage: Bacteria > Bacillota > Clostridia > Lutisporales > Lutisporaceae > BRH-c25. Next base: position 1,634 of record DAOLPD010000170.1, on the reverse strand, counting down.
AGGAGCAGGGCGTTTACAGGAAGCTTCCGGTATTGGAGAGCCCCTCAGGCCCGAGATGCATAGTTAACGGAAAGAATGTAATCAACCTTTCCTCCAACAATTATCTGGGTTTGGCCAACCATCCGAGGCTCAGGGAAGCAGGGAAAAAGGCTATAGATAAATGGGGCATGGGAGCCGGTGCGGTAAGAACAATTATAGGCACAATGTCCATTCATGAGGAGCTGGAAGAAAAACTGGCAAAGTTCAAGCATGTGGAAGCTGTTTTGGTATTCCAGTCAGGCTTTACGGCAAATGCCGGAGCAATTCCCGGGATAGTAGACAAAGGCGATGTAATTATAAGCGATGAGCTGAATCATGCTTCTATTATAGACGGCTGCAGACTGAGCAGAGCTGACGTAGTAAGATACAAGCACAGCGACATGGAAGATCTGGAAAGAGTAATTAATGAAGTTAAAGATAATTACAACATAAAGCTTATCATCACTGACGGTGTTTTCAGCATGGACGGTGATATAGCAAAGCTTCCCGAAATAGTTGAGCTTGCAGAAAAATATGGATGCCTTACTTATGTTGACGATGCGCATTCCAGCGGAGTGCTTGGTAAGAGCGGCCAAGGCTCTGCGCATCACTTCGGGCTGAGTGACCGGGTTGACGTACAGATAGGGACCCTTTCAAAGGCTATAGGGGTTGTAGGCGGATATGTGGCAGGCAGAAGGAATCTTATAGAATGGCTGAATCACAGAGGAAGGCCTTTCCTCTTCAGTACTGCGGCACCACCGGCAGTAGCGGCAGCTTGTATTGAAGCAGTAAACATACTTTCAGAAAGCACAGAGCTTACTGATAGAATGTGGGATAATGCAAATCATTTTAAGAAAAAGCTCAATGAACTGGGCTTCAACACAGGAAAGAGTGAAACCCCCATTACACCGGTAATAACAGGGGATGACAAAAAAGCCGTGGAACTGAGCAAAAGGCTTTTCGAAGAAGGAGTATTTGCACAGGCTATAGTATACCCGACAGTCCCGAAGGGTGGGGCAAGAGTAAGGACGATAGTGACGGCCGCACATACAAAGGATGATCTTGATGAGGCGGCGGCAGCCTTTGCAAAGGTTGGAAGAGAACTGGGACTGATAAAATAATACAGAGCAATATCAAGGGGGCGGCGCAAAACTACCCGGTAAGTAGTCAGCGACGCCCCTTTTTCATGTCTGAAACATTTGCCAGAGGCATTACGTCATTACTAATGTTATAATAATAGTATCTATTTTTATCCGGGGGTGTAAAAATGAGAAAATATTTTTTAATAATATTAACAGCTTTAATAATTGCTGCAATTACAGGCTTCTTTGTTTTCCCGCAGCTTTGGACAACCATTCAGTACACTCCTGATAAAGTGCATCTTGTTATCGAAGACGGCATTGCAGGGGATGAGGATTCACCTATTTTGGAAAACGGTCAGCTGCTGTTTTCCATTGATACTATAAAAAAATTCATTGATCCAAATGCACATTGGGATGAAAAAGCCAATAAGGCGGTATTTACTACCAAGGATAAGGTGCTGATTATGAAGACCGGGAAGCTCACTGCAATGGTAAATGCCCGTCCTGTGGATATTAATATACCTGTAAAGCTTG
>DAOLPD010000169.1:0-6586 GCA_035417425.1 Bacillota bacterium | reverse complement strand
TTCCCCTACTCTGATAACTTTCTCTGGAGTATTCGGTCCAAATGCATCCTTTATTGTAGGTGCCTCAGGCGTCACGCCTTCAACATGAAACATTGCAACAGCTCCTGAAGTTGCCAGTGCTGAACCTAACATCTTCAGTTTGTCAAGGGATACATTCTTTGGAATACCTGTAAACACTGGCACTCCATCAGTTACAATTTCTCCGACAAAAAATCCCAGCAGTCCATATTCGTCAGCTTCATTTAAATCCGTATTAACTTCAATAAGTATCTGACCGTAACGGTTTTCATCCAAATGATAACCATATGCCGGCACCACTCCTGTAAGTGATGCGGAAAGTGCCAATGGACCTCCATTTCTATTAGTACGAGCTCCGAGCACTGAGTTTGCATATATTACAGCAGATGATTCACCCCAGCAAATATGCTCTCCAAATCGCGGTACCTGACCTGCTAAATATGGTGTACAGCAGTGCAGCGGAATAGCACCCATCTTCGTATATAATTCTGTAAGATGTTTTTGTTGTTTATACATACTTTCAGGGAAACCAATCTTTCGCCAACAGTCTAAATCTACCGATGCAGGATTTAATGTTGTGTTTGTCTTGAATTTTGCACCCATACTGCACATTTTTTCTGCCAGAAGCACTGCTGCTTTTCCTGATAGTGAAACCGATGCATTGACCATATGTACATTTTGTACGGGTAACATTTTTTCTGCCCCATAGATTTCGCCAATCCGATATAGTATTTCCATGCCCTTTTGTACCGGCCAACCGTATTGCCCATCCAGCATTTCCTGCTCATACAAAGTCAATTTCATTGTCATTTGCTTTCTCCCATATTACTTATTTTCAGGTCTCTGCAGTGTATCATACTTGAATTTCTTTCTAGCCTCAGCAAGAGTTAAACCTGCTTTTGTTGCTTCAACTATTTTCTCCTCTGCACTTTTAATAATCAAAGCATTTTCCAACACTTCTTCAGCTTTGTCCCCTGGAATAATTAATACACCGCTGTCATCGGCCATCACTAAATCCCCCGGACATACCAGAACATTGCATATTGAAACAGGTTCACCTACCGCTTTGCACTCTACTCTGTCCTTCCCGGTTACCATGAAATAACCCTTGGTATACATTGGGTAGCCTAGTTCCCTTATACCATCTACATCTCTGCATACTCCATCTATTACAGTGCCTGCCAGCTTCTTTGCCACTGCTACATTAGTCAATATATCTCCCCATACGGTACAATATTTGCGCCCTCCATTGTCAATTACTATTACTTCGCCTTCTTTAGCATCATCGATAAAATCGCCGGCCTTTGTTTTAACTGATCCTCTTGGTCCGAAACGCACAGTAAATGCAGGGCCTACAAATTTTTTCCCCTCAATGATTGGCTTCAGACCTTCGCATCCGCATTTAATTTCCATTTTATCCAAGGCATCTGAAACGGTAGGTGTGGATAGCTCCATAAAAGCTGCTACCAACTGTTTTGTTGTTCTTGCCATTTTCCATTCCTCCTGTTTATTTCTTCTCTAAGAACTTATCATATCCGGATTTCTTGTCAACTTCCAGAAACGAAATACCGGCTTTTATCTCTTCTACCATTGCAGTTTCACGTTCATAGATATCCAAAGCAATTTCTAAAACCTCTTCCACTTTTTCCAAAGGAACTACTACTACACCATTCAAATCTGCCATTATTAAATCCCCTGGATTAACTTGAACACCGCCAATCTGTATCTGACAATTATAATCGCCTTGCACATTCCTGCCTCGGGCAGTCAATGGAGTATATCCTCTTGCGTATACCGGATATCCGATTTTCCTTACTTCGTCCATATCACGGACTGCACCGTCAACAATAGTTCCTATTATACCCTTTTGAATGGCTGACCAGGTTACTATATCTCCCCAGCAGTTCTGATCTAAACGCCCGCCATTATCATATACCAGTACATCTCCAGGTTCTGCAACAAATATAGGATCTGCGCCCATGTGACCTGTTGGGTTTTTTGAGCCATATGGTATAACTTTCATAGTAATTGCTGGTCCGCATATCTTTCCGAAATCACCCATTGGGCCAATTCCGTAAATACCCGCAGGAAGTCCCAGTTTGTCAAGCGCGTCCGAAACCATACATGTCGATACTATATAATACTTTTCAATTACCTCTTTAGGTGGCCTTTTCTCCAGATACTTAAATTTCTTTTCTTGTTCGCTCATAACAACATCTCCTATCTTTTTATTCTCTTATTATCAATTGCATTAGAATTCGCAACTTTTTTCTTTAAGGAGCTTGTCCACCCATGATCTGTCCATACCATTGCCTTTGGCAATGTCCTCCAGAATTTTTTCTTCATTTCTAAATATCTTCATGGTTTTTTCAATCAACTCACTTGCCTCTTCAGGTTTAATAATAACAACTCCATCTCCATCTCCTACTAAAATGTCTCCTGGAAAAACAACTTGGCTTCCAAAAGATACCGGATATCCAATTTCGCCAGGTCCATTTTTAAAAGGCCCGTTGGGTGTCACTCCTTTTGCATATACAGGAAAGTCTGACTTTGAAATAGAATCAAAGTCTCTTATGCAGCCATCAATTATAAAACCTGCCAGTCTCTTGAATTTTGCGTACTCTACCATGATTTCTCCACAGTAAGAACGCTCCATTGTACCCCCTCCGGCAACCACAATCACATCACCAGGCTGTGCCATATCAAGAGCCTTGTGGAACATCAGATTATCCCCGCATGTTGTCTTTACTGTAAATGCGCACCCTAAAAGCGGTGCTTTGTTAAAGGGTCTTATGCTTGAATCTACACAGGTGATACGATTCATGCAGTCTGCAATATTTGCTACTGGTAATCCACGGAAACCTTCTATCAGTTTTCTGTCCGGCCGTTTAATTTCACGGTTTATACGGAATCCTACATTCGCCATTTTTCTCCTCCATTCTGATAAATACTTAATAATCTTTATTTGAAATATTGATCTATGAGATGCCTTTTCAGAAATCTGATTCCTTATGGCAAATAGACATATACCTATTGTATACTTTTTGTCTACAACAAAAGGTAAAAAAATTTATTGCTTATTAGCAAATTTCGTATTAATAAATGCTTCTATAAAGCCGGCTTCAACTAACTTAAGATGCCTAGTCAAGCTAATAGTACATCTTTCCAAGTCCTTTTTTCGTATAAGTTCGATTATTTCTACATGTTCTTTATAAGATTCTGCCCAACGGGTAGAATATGCGGCAGAGGCAACACGAAACCTTGCAACTTGTGTATTCAATGTTTCCAACATCTCTTTTACACGGCGACTTCCTGCTTTTTCAACAATCAAATTATGTAAAGACATATCTGCAAAATGATATTTCTCCCATGAAAATGGATTCATCGCATCATTAAGATAGGATAGAACTTTATCAAGATCGGAATCCGTAATACGATTAATACTTTTTTTTAACGCCCAAACTTCAAGAACGAGCCGGAGTTCGCAAATTTCTTCAATATCATCAATTGTTATTGTTGATACTAACGTACCCAAATAAGGATAATTAGTCAATAAACCCTCGGATTCCAGTTCTTTAATAGCTTCTCTCACAGGAGTACGGCTCATGTTCAGTATACCTGCAATTTTCTGCTCAATAACTGCTGAACCAGGTGTCAATCGATTTTCAATGATTTCTTTTTTTAAATATTCATAAGCTTTTTTTCTACAGCTTTCTCGAGTAGCCAATACTATTCCTCTCATTCCTAATTGTATTATTATAATTATTATATACCTTTTTCATATACTGTCAACACCTTGTATACAATCTGTATATTATTAATTAGTTATTACATTCAATTATTCAAAAACAATTGTGCATCAATAATATCTCATTGATCATATCCAATTTCTGCCCGGGTTTATCTACTGCTAATAAGCTTGAATTTTTCCTATTTATTTACTTGTCATACAAACTTAACATAAAACTATTGTAGGACTTAAGTAGTAAAGGAAACTAAATATAATTTAACGAAGAATACAGTATAGAAGAATTGCGGCTTAAGGTTGCAAATTAAAAAGAAAAACAGTACAAAATTTAAGGGCCTGATTCATTTTTTTGCAGACTGTACTTGTTCTTGCTGATATCAAGGAGGAAAATGACTTCAGCCTTGACATACAGTTGTCTGCTTCACTGCTCATATTTATTCCTACAAAATAATTGACATTTTGCAGATATTTACATAGAATAAAATATGAAAGTCGTAGAAATCAATAATTTGATAAACGCCGAAAATTCAAGTTTGAGGTATTTTATGTCTGAGAGTGTTCATAACTAGATAAATGAATCTAGCATCAAAAGGGAATCCTATTAATTGTTTTGTGCATTAATAGGCTTGGTTGGTTACCCTTTTGAAATTATGGACACGGAACCAATTGTATATATTGTACAGTACCGTGCTTCTGCACGGTTTTTTTATACTTGGCGTTTATCTGCAGGGTATATATGACTGTACCGGATATGAAGGTTGTGGTTGGACGTGGTCTGATTACGGCCTTTTTCCATTTAAAGGAGGAATATAAATTGAATTCAACAGCTATAAAAATATTGGAATTTGATAAAATTAAGAAACTGCTGAAATCCTATACAGTATCTAATCTGGGAAAGGATTTGATAGAAAAGCTTGAACCGTCTCTGAATACAGATACCATATTGTCGTGGATGAATGAAACTACCGAGGCTTGTGCCATATTGCAGAGAAGCGGCAGCGTACCAATCCACAGCCTTAACGGTATAGAAAGTATTGTTGGCAAGTTAGGCAAGAATATGGCACTTCTTCCCGAAGAGTTCGAAGCAATACTGGGATTGCTTCAGGAGGTGGGCAAGCTTAAACGGTTCATGAAGGATAAATCAGAAGCGGCTCCTATTGTAAGCAGCTTTGCCTTGTCCGCCTATGAACTTGAGGATTTGTCCGAGGAAATAGAAAGGTGCATTCAGAATGGGACGGTTGCTGACAAGGCCAGCAGTGAGCTGTCCAGAGTAAGAAAGAAAATAATAATACTTGAAGACAGGATCAAGGGCAAGCTTGAAAGCATTTTGAAGTCCTCAGCTTATGCCAGGTATCTTCAGGACGGGATAATAAGCACCCGGAACGGCAGATATGTTATACCCGTTAAAAGAGAGCATCGCAGGAATGTAGACGGGGAAGTGATGGACAGTTCAGTCAGCGGGTCTACTGTATTCATTGAGCCTTCGGAAGTAAGAAAGCTCCAGGATGAACTGAACCACTGCAGGATAGAGGAGGACAAAGAAATCTACAGGATATTGTCAACGCTCACAAATCTTGTAGAATCATACAAAAAGGAAATAACAACCAATATGCAGGTTATGTCATATTATGACTTCCTGTTCGCCAAGGGAAGGTTCAGCAGATCTCTTGAAGCCAACCCCGTAAGCGTCAATACCTGCGGCAGGCTGGACATACATGGAGCCAGGCATCCCTTAATAGGAAAGTCAGCTGTGCCTCTGGATATAAGCATTGGGGATTCGTACCGGACTTTGGTCATAACAGGCCCTAATACAGGAGGCAAAACTGTGGCTCTAAAAACTATAGGCCTGCTGACGCTTATGGTACAGTCGGGGCTCCATGTACCGGCAGATCCCGGGAGTGAATTTGCAGTCTTTACCGATATACTTGCCGATATCGGAGACGGCCAAAGCATTGAACAATCCTTAAGCACCTTTTCCTCCCACATCAGAAATATAATAAGCATTGTAGAGTGCGCGGGCAGCAATACACTGGTCATATTGGATGAACTGGGAGCAGGCACCGACCCCGGAGAAGGCATGGGCCTTGCCATTGCAATTTTGGAAGAGGCATATAGGAAAGGTGCGGTCACAATTGCCACTACCCATTATAGTGAGATAAAACACTACGCATATGAAAAGGATGGATTTGAAAACGGCTGCATGGAATTTGACCTTGATACGCTGCAGCCCCTGTATAGATTGAAGATTGGAGAACCGGGTGAAAGCAATGCTTTTCTTATTGCCTTAAGATTGGGAATGAAACGGGATATAATTGAAAGGGCCCATGAAATCACCTATAAGGAAAGGAAAAATTACGATGAATTCATTTCGCCGGGCAGGATAACCCAGGTCAAGAACACCGAGGTGGTTCAAAAACATGCGGAACAGACAAATAAAAGCATCAAACTTAGGGAGGATAAAAAGAATTACGAAAAAATCTCACGTCAAACTGATTTCAAAATTGGTGATTGTGTGTATATAAGCACTATGGACCGCACCGGAATCGTGTGTGATCAGGAGGATGGAAAAGGGAATCTCGGAGTCATGGTGATGCGCAAGAAGTTCATAGTAAACAAAAAGAGGCTCTCCCTTTATATAGACTCAAAGGAGCTTTACCCGGAAGATTATGATTTTGACGTGATAATGGAGAGCAAGGAAAACAGGAAAAAGAGAAAAGCAATGGGAAAGAGACATATGGAAGGCATGGTAGTTGAAATAAAGGAATAAAAGAGACTGTGAAAAAAAGTCTGTAAAAATAGCTTTCTATGATAAAATCAAAT
>DAOLPD010000168.1:0-6610 GCA_035417425.1 Bacillota bacterium | reverse complement strand
TAAGGGCAGGTATACCTCCCTGATTCTTATAAACCGGATGATACTGCCTGGTAAAAGGCAGCCTGTGCACATCGTCAAGCTCTGTTTCCGTCAGGGGTGCGGCAGGAGGATTCTGAACAAGGAACCTTTCCCCATGGGGTTGTATCAATACGCTGCCCGTATGATAGTCCTGCTCCCTGTATTGAAACATAAAGGCCCGGGCATATTTCCTTTTGCTGTCCCTAACCTCATCAAAGCTTGGTATCACAGCCGCATCCTGAAGATTCCCAAGCTCTGAGGCTATATATGCAGTACCGTTTATATAGGTTATATATTTAATTTCCATACCTGATTCAAGGGCTTCCGCCACTTGTATTATGGGCTTCTCACCCATTCCGTATATCAGAAGGTCAGCCCTGCTGTCGAACAATATCGACCTTCTTACCCGGTCATCCCAGAAGTCATAATGGGCAAACCTTCTAAGGCTGGCTTCGATACCCCCGATTATTACAGGCACATCCTTAAAGGCCTCCCTTATCCTGTTGCAATATACGGTAACTGCCCTGTCCGGCCTTTTCCCCCGTACACCTCCGGGAGAATACAAGTCTTCTCTTCTGGGTTTTTTACCGGCAGTATAGTGATTGACCATTGAATCCATATTCCCTGAGGACACAAGAAATGCAAGCTTCGGTTTTCCCAGAACCTTGAAGGCGTCTGTATTCCGCCAATCAGGCTGCGGGATTATTCCCACACTGTAGCCTCTGCTTTCCAAAAGTCTGGTTATTACGGCACTGCCGAAGCTGGGATGGTCCACATAGGCATCTCCGCTTACGAATATGAAATCAAGCTGCTCTATTCTTTTCCTCTGCATATCTTCCTTGGAAATAGGAAGAAAATCATCCCTGTTAATCAAAAAATCACCTACTTCAGCGGGAATGTCGAAATCGGCGTATAAATCCTCTTTCCACCCGCTTCCTCACTTTTTATCAAGGATATCTCCCTGATTTCAATAACTCTGAAGTTTTGAAAATTCAACTTTTCCTCCAGCTTTTCAAAAGGTATTTTGAGTACCAGATCCTGGGCTATTGTTATATGAGGGGTATAGGCTTTTATCTCCTTTTTTATGCCCAGCTTGTACATTCCCTCATCAATGTCTGAATACAATGCGGAGAGCTTATCCAGTTCCCCTGAAAAACCCAGCCAAAGGGCATGGATGCTTCCTTTACCGTCAAAGTATCCGATTTTATCTATGTTCAAGCGGATTCTGCGGTGCTTTAAGGCTATGTCCTTAAGTGTTCTGCCTATGTCCGGTGCTTTGGCCTGCTCAATTTCACCAAGGAACTTAAGTGTCAGGTGAAAGTTGCCTACATACTTGAATCTTCCTCTTTCCGAATTTTCCCGTACCATATGCTGTACTCCCGCAATGCTGTCCTTTATATCCCTGCTGAAGTCTGCCCCTATAAATGTCCTCATAATCAAGCCCTCCTATAGTCAAAGTATCATTCAATCATTCCTAAAAGCTTTTTAAGCATAATTCCGTTTATTACAGCCTGTGCCCTGAAATGGTTGTTGAAACTGACAAAACAGCTCTGAGATTGTTTGTCAAGCTCCAATATCTTATCCTTCCACTGCTCAAGCTCATTTTCCTTATATAAATAATCATACCTTTCATATGCTTCCTTATGATCCCACCATTTTGTATCGTTCCTTCCGTGAAACCGTATATATGAGATTTTGGAAGTCCTCATTGCCCTGGGATCCAAAAGCCCTGACACAGCCGGCTCATCCACGCAGATATATCCCAGCTGGTTCGCCCGCAGAAACTCCATGGTTTCGTCGTTAACCCACCTGTTATTCCTGAATTCCACCATTAGATCAAAATCAGCAAATCTTTCTTTCAGTCCCTGTATATAGTCCATATTCTCCCTGTTAAAATGGAAAGAATACGGAAACTGCGCCACAAGGCATCCCAGCTTTCCGGCCTGCTTCAGCACATCCACTGCCCCGGTAAAATCCTCATAATCCTTATCCCCCGCGTCCCTTCCATGGGTCATGGACTGATGGAGCTTAACGGTGAAAATAAATCTGTCTCCCGTCTTCTTCTGCATATTATAGAACATAAAGGCATTGGGTATTTTGTAATAAGTGGAATTAATCTCCGTAAAATCAAAGGAGCGTGAATAAATCCCCAATAAATCCCCGGTCTTGGCCCCGGCCGGATAAAATGTCCCTATCCAATCCTTGTAGCTGTATCCCGACGTTCCCACATGTATCATAATACCCCTACCCCCATAAATTGTTCATCAATGAAAAAAGTATGCAGCCAACCATGTAAATCGTATATTGGTGCATACCTTTATTGTACTATTGCTGTAATAAATAGGCTACATCGTTTTTATCTTTTTTTCAAATCCGCTGCTCTCAATACCTCGCTGTAGATTTCGTCCTCGGTCTTGCCTTCAGCATTAATTACCTTTGTAGTTGTCATCACATCCTCCATGCCCATGAAATTGGAATCCGCACCTGTTACGACAATAGCGTCGAATTTGTTCAGGTTCCTGGGGGATTCCTTGGTATTGTCCTCCAGCACTTCCACAGTGCAATCCCTGCTTTCCAGATATCTTCTGACGTTGTTCAAGGGTTTTTCTATTCCTACTCTATTCATATCAATACCTCCATAAATTTCTTCATATATATTCTCCTCTAAATTTTTACTTTTTATTCGATATCTTCTAATGCCTTGAAATACATAGTTTGATGCAATAGTCCCAAAACTTTGATAATTTTGGGACTGTACATTCAGGCAAATTTAGTCTAAAATGGATTTTGGACATATTAAAAATAGATAATTTTGACTCCATTGCTGATTTCAACCTGTATATTTAATGATGCAGCTTGAAATTTTTGTTTCTATAAGAATTTTAAAGCATTATGATTCAAAGGATGATTCATTTGAAAAAAGCGTTGGTGAAAAACAAAATAAACTATGCAACCTTCATGTTTATTCCCGAGAGTCAATCCAATGTTAAATCCTTCAGAATGCCGGCATGGTTCCCCGTATTTGTTACCATATCCATTGCACTGCTTATTATAACGTCTGGAATAAGTTTTTATGCATTATCCGCACTCAAGCTTCAATACGATGCCAGCCAGAAAGAAATATCGAAGCTCACAGCCATCAATAATTCCCAGAAGTTTGAAATTGAGAATCTGCAGAAAAGTTCTGAAGAAGTACAAAAGCAATTGGCCGAAAATTCCAGAATGCTGGATGAGGTCAAAAAAGCGGTGGGTATTAGTCCCTCCCCTGAAGAGGGCATCGAAGTCAAGCTCGTTTCTCCGGAAGGCAGTTCTCCAATAAGCCTGTTGACAGAGAAATCAGACCCGGATATGTCCTTGAAGCTAGCAAGCATTGAGGCTGACTTTGCTTCCTTAACTGATAAAATTGCAATTCAGAAAAAGACAATAGCTGATTCCATAGCTCCGATAAAAAAACAGCTTGCATATTTAATGGCCAAGCCCTCCATCAAACCTGTGGCCGCCTCACTGACTGCAGGCTTTGGCTATAGAAAAAACCCCTTTACCAGCAGGGGCAGCGAATTCCACAAGGGAATTGACTTTGCAGCCTCCTATGGACAGACTGTTTCAGCAACCGGTGATGGTATTGTAGCCTTCGCAGGCTGGAATGCAGGCTACGGAAGAATGGTGATAATATCCCACGGATATGGCCTCACCACCCTATATGCCCATAACTCAAAGCTGTTGGTGAAGCAGGGGGACAAGGTCAAGAAGGGACAAGCCATTGCAAAGGCAGGCAATACTGGCAGAAGCACCGGAACTCATGTTCACTATGAAGTAAAGCTGAATGGAAAAAACGTCAATCCCGCAAACTATTTCAACTAATCAGAAGAATTGGATGATAGAGTTGGGTAAGTCATTGGATTATGAAGATTGGAGGTAATAAAATGTTTGGCTCAGGCAAAAAATCAATAAACAGTGAAAGATTAGATACAATTATAGGCCGCGGAACAGTATTTGAAGGTACCGTAAATGCAGACGGCACTGTAAGGCTGGACGGCAGGGTGCTCGGAGGCCTTAATATAACCGGCAATCTGATTGTCGGAGAAGAAGGGGCTGTCAAAGGCAACATAAAGACCGAAAATGCATTTGTTGCCGGAGTCATAGAAGGCAACGTAATTGCAACCTCCCAACTTCATATTACCCACACTGCAAAGCTTGTAGGCGATATCACAGTAAAAAACGTCATTATAGATGAAGGTGCCATATTCATAGGCAACTGCAAGATAATAACCGATAATAATTAGAAACAGCGGAAGGACAGGGCGACCCCCTGTCCTTCATTTATTCACTGCATAAGAATTTATACAGCATTGCTTACTACCGCAACAATCCTGTCAAGAGGTATATCTGTTACGGAACCTACCGAACGTATATTGCTGTAGCCTCCACCATATCCTCCGCCGTAGCCGCTGCAGCCGATTGTAGGGCAGCATGGGCTTTGACATGCATTGCCAAGGGCACATCCCGGAGCCGGCCCTATGTGGGTTACAAGCCTGACGAAGCATTGGTTTACAGCAAGTATGACACCTGTAAAACCGCAGCCTGACTGGCCTCCGCTTGTAGTGAATATTGTTACAGTCTCTCCTATAAGGTCTGAGAGTAAGTCAAAGAAATTGCCGTTAAAATTTCCGCCATAACCAATTCCATTTGCCATTGTTACACCCCCTTTCGCATAATTGGGTTTCTGACTTTCCCAATTCCATAATATGTACATGCATTTATTTGGTGACAGCCTGTATAAACAAAAAGTTTGGAGTAATAGGAAGGGCAGGAGGCTTTCCCTGCCCTTCCATACAGCTTGCTAAACAGCATTACGTACAACTGCGGCAATTCTGTCAAGGGGAATATCTGTTACCGATCCTACCGTACGCACATTGCCATAGCTGCCGTAACCTCCGCCGGGTACTCCGCAGCAGCTGCCCAATGCGCAGCCCGGAGCCGCTCCTATATGGGTAATGAGTCTGACAAAACATGGATTTACAGCCAGTACTACTCCTGTAAAACCGCATCCTGACAGGCCTCCGCTTGTCGTAAATATTGTAACAGTCTCGCCAATGCTATCCTGAAGAAGATCAAAGTTTCCGCCTCCAAAAGCATTGCCTGCTACTCCGTCAACCATATTTACACCTCCTTTCAAGAATAGATCTAGTTATATACCTGTGCCATTGTTAAAGCCGAAAGTTCTTCCGAAACCGCCAAAAGCGATTATTGCAAGTATTATTATAAAGAAGAAGTTTTTCTCCCTGCCCAAGGTTGTACATGATGCCAGAAGCACAAACAGCAGAAGCAGCAAGAGGAATCCGTTACCCTTGCACTGATCTAAGATCGGACTTACTGATGCAGGAGCACCGCATCCGCATCCGGTTGAACCTAATCCGTTTGCCATGATGTCACCCCCTTTCTCAATTCTATTTTATGTACATGCGTATATTTGGTGACAAGTTTCCCGTTTAAAGCATGAAAGCGGGCAATAAAGCCCCCTTCCATGCTTGAGGTGAGTTATGGCATCTGGGTCAGGACTGTATGGTTGACACCCTTTCCCAATTCCATAATATGTACATGCATTAATTTGGTGACAACAAAAAAATAAGACACGGACGGGACACGGGGACGTTTCGCGTGTCTCACTTCCAGTGAGACACGCGAAACGTCCCCGCGTCCTCCTGTCGCTAAAGTTTAATAATCATTACCACCGAATCCGAAGGTTCTTCCAAAACCGCCAAAAGCGATTATAGCAAGTACTATGATAAAGATAAAGTTTTTCTCCCTGCCCAAAGTTGTGCATGATGCTAAGAGCACAAACAACAGAAGCAATAAGAGGAATCCATTGTTTTTGCATAAGTCCATAATCGGACTTACTGCTGTGGGAGCGCCGCATCCACATCCGGTTGAGCCTAATCCGTTTGCCATATTTTCACCTCCCCTCATTATAATTTTTGTATTTTATATGGCAAACCCGCCAAGGCGAAAGCCAGGCAAGATACCCGGGACCAGGAAGACTATCAATATAAGAATCCAAATCCAGCTAAATCCCCCGAACAAGCCTCCGGCACCGGTACACCCCTTGAATCCAAGCTGCGGAAGTACAAATATCAAAAGCAATATTATCCAAATCCATGCATTGCTGAATCCAAAAAGACCTCCAACAGGCGCCGGCGATGCCCCACACCCTGCGGCTGTGACCGGATTGGCCACTCCAAATCCGCTTGCCACAGTTCAAACCCCCTCCCGGATAATTATAGGTTGTTCACCTTTCCACTTATATACTATGTACACTTGAGTGTTTGGTTACATTTTTTTACCGTTGGCTTTCCTAAATATATGCATTAATTCGAACATATGTTCGTATAATATTCTAAGGAATATCCTTTATTCTTATGAATTAACCAGATAAATCGGCAGAATTTGCTTATACAATGCTACAGCGAAGTTTCTGAACATACAAAAACATGCTAATATTAAAGCACTATATCAGAAGAATGCGTCGTAGCTGAAGTATGCATAACCCTCCGCAAGAGACAGTATAGTATATCGACGCACACGGATTATGATT
>DAOLPD010000167.1:0-6629 GCA_035417425.1 Bacillota bacterium | reverse complement strand
GATTTTACAAGTATCAAGCTCTGATTCTGTCCAAAGCTAATACCGTGCGAGTCGGAATATAAGGCTAGTGCTCTGCAGGATGACTGCAAACTTCAGATACGTCGCATTATTATTCGAATACTATTTGTGAATATAGTACTAATATTTTTTAATATAATACTTTTTTACTATAGAATAGCATGAGTTAATAGTATATAATATAATAAAATAATAAATAATTTGACAGCATTTACCAGCGTTTGCAATAGTATTATATGGCATAGGGGTGGATTGAATGGATATACACAGTGGTGATACCTTGGTTTTTGTTGTTGACAACATGACCAAAAGATGGAGGATATCAAAGGTAGACAACAATGTTGTGAAGATCTTTGAGGAGGACGGATCGTACAGACAGATGCCCTATACATATCTGATAGAAATGCATGAGAGAGGATATATAAAGGTTGAAACCCCTGCCATGGTATGGTAATAAAGTAGTTACAGCCTATTGTTTCCAGGCAATAGGCTTTTTTTATTTTATATGTCGAAAAATGTAGTTTTTTATACAATCATATAAAGCGCGTTTGATGGTATAGTATAATAGACTTATAGTATTATTTGAAAATATTTTTTTATTGTGTGAGAGGGTCTATGGAAGATAAAAAAGCCGAGTCAGGGTCATATTTAATATTAATAGCCAGCCTGGCGTTTATTTTAATTTGCATATTGTTCAATAAACCGCTGTATTTTGGGTTTGCCGGTGCAGTTGCTTTTACAGTAACGGTACTCATTAAGAAGGGGTATGATATCAGAACTTTGAACGGCATGATGCTGAATGGGGTAAAAGGCTGTTCAAGGCTAATCATAATTATACTGCTTACAGGTATTACGGTGTCCATTTGGCTGTCTTCGGGAATCGTTCCTACCCTGATATATTACGGGCTTGAATACATAAAACATACAAATTTCCTGCTTGTATGTTTTGCAGCCTCAGCAGCGGTAGCAGTGGTTATGGGCACTTCTATCGGCACTATAAGCACTATAGGAATAGCATTGTTAGGTATAGGCAAGGGCTTTGAAATACCTGTGCATATGGTGTTGGGAGCCGTAGTATCCGGCGCATTTTTTGCGGACAGGACTTCACCTATATCAGGAATTGTGAATCTTACGTTGAAAACCATGGATTTAAAATACAGGAATTATATGGCCGGTCTTTTAAGAACCTTGATACCTTCTGCAGCTATTGCTGCTGCAGTATACTATTTTTTGGGTAAAGGGTGCATATCGGTAATCAATTCTGAAAGGATAGCTGAGTTTCAGCATAATATAAGCAGTTCTTTCGTTGTAAACCCTCTTATACTGTTGATTCCGCTGATTGTTATCATATTGTCCGTATGCGGTATCGACCCCATAATCAATATGAGCCTTGGAATAGCGGGAAGCTCAATAATAAGCGTATTTTTGCAGAAAAACGCCGTGCCTGAAATAGTGCAGTATATGATATCAGGTTACCATCCGGCTAAGGGTATAGGGGAGCTTAATGAGGTTCTAAGAGGCGGGGGGATGCTGTCAATGTTCGAGTTGCTGTTGATTCTGGCAGGGGCGGTAGCACTGAACAGTCTCCTTGAAGGTGCAAAAATTATTTCCCCTATAATCGAAGGGGCAGTGAAAAAGGTTAAGAACAAAGTATCCCTGATATACAGAACAGCAGCATTAAGCAGCCTGTTTACAATTGTTACCTGTGACCAGGTTCTGGGGATCATAGTCCTGGGAAGGCTTTTGCAGAATAAATTTGAAGCCTCTGGAATCAGTAAAGTAAAGTTAGCAAGGACTATTGCGGATTCAGGTACTGCCATCGCACCACTTATCCCATGGAATGTGAACGCAATAATAATACTGGCCATTACAGGGATACCAACAGGGCAATATGCGCCTTATGCGCTGATGTGTTACCTGCCGCCTGTGATGACACTATTGTCCTCACTTTTTAAAGAGAAGCCATGACCTGGGGCATATAAGTTACAGCTTTTGATTGTATATGTTGATAACTTGTGCTAAAAATAGAAATAGAATACTTGAATGGAGGATATGCAAATGAGTGTCAAAATAGTTGCCGACAGCAGCTGTGACTTGAATGAGGATTTGAAAAGGGAGCTTAGTGTTGAGCTGGTACCTCTTACTCTTGAAATAGGAAGCAAAGTATATAGGGATGATGAAAGTCTGGATGTAAAAGCCATGCTGAAGGAAATGGCAGCATGTCCGACTCCCCCCAGAACTGCATGTCCTTCACCCAATGATTTTATGAAAGCATATGAGGGCAAGGATAGTGTTTTTGTTGTTACTTTGAGTTCCAACCTTAGCGGGACGTACGAAAGCGCTATGCTTGCAAAGAAGATGTTTCTGGAAAAAGCAGAGGATAAATTTATTCATGTTTTTGATTCCTTTAGTGCTTCAATAGCGGAAACGCTTATAAGCATCAAGATATTTGAACTGGCAAAGAAAAAATGCAATGACCTTCAAATAGTAGAAAAGGTCAATGAATACATCAAGAGCATGAAGACTTTATTTCTTCTTGAATCCCTGGATAACCTCATAAAAAACGGAAGAATGAGCAGGGTAAAAGGCGGGATTGCAACGCTTCTGAATATCAAGCCTGTTATGGGGGCAACTGACGACGGACATATAAAGCTGGTAGAGAGTGTCAGGGGCTACAGAAGGGCATTTATGCGTTTTATTGAAATTATCGGAGAGCAGGGAGAGCGGATGGAGGATAAGGTTATAGGGATAGCTCATGTTAACTGCCGTGAAAGAGCAGAAGAGTTTAAGAGCGAACTTCTTAAAAGATATAAGTTTAAGGATATAATTATTGTTGAAGCTGCAGGCCTCAGCAGCGTATATGCCAACCAGGGAGGCATAATAGTAGCATTTTAGAAGGCTTCAATTATGGTAATAATACACAGCTGCGGTAAATAAGACATACTGTGATATAATATATATGAAAAAATTATATCACTTTTTTATTTTATAGGATTATTGAGTGGGGGTATTTATTTTGAAAAGGTATATTGCATTACTCATAGCAGTATTATTGATTGTCTCTTCACCGGCAGGTGCTTTTAGGGCAGAAGCAGAAGGAGCAAAACTGCCCTATCAAATCGAAAGGTTCTCTGATGTGCCGGAGAAACACTGGGCTTATGAGCCGGTTCACTATTTCAGATATCTGGATATTACCCGGGGAATGGAAGGAAACAAGTTTGGCCTGGGACAGCAAATAACGAAGAGTGAATTCATCACCATGCTGGTAAGGATTATGGGATGGAAGCCTTATGCCCCGGAAATCAGCAGCTTTTCTGACGTAAGCAGGGATAAATGGTATTATTCCTATATTGAAGCAGCGGCTGCCCATGGAGCAATACTGAAGGATGGGGGCAGCTACAGCCCTGATAGCCCGATAACCAGACTGGAGATTGCAGAAGCAATAGTAAGAACCCTTGGATATGGGGAGCTGTCGGATCAGCTGAAAAATCTGCCCAGTGAGTTTGCGGATGTTACAGAAGGCGCAGAGTATGCAAATATTGTAAAGGACTTTGAAATATCAAAGGGAGTTGACGGGAGCAGGTTCCTTCCCGATAGTACTGCAAAGAGGGAAGAAGCTGTAGCAATGCTCAGAAGAATGTACCAGAGATTAAATTCAAGGATTGATGAACTTCACGGCTTTTACGCGATAAAATCCTATGACCAGGCTGAAATGATAAAGGAACTGGATTCCGTCAGCTTTGGATGGAGCAGGCTGGAATACGATGAGGATAATGACAGGCTTATAGTTGCATCTAACAGGAGCAGGGATAGCGATTTTTACATTCCTTCAGGGTATTCAGGGCCGGTAAATATAGCGAAGCAGAGCAGTGTGTCCATACAGCTCAATCTTTATGCCTCCAATGAAACAAAGGTAAAGAATCCGTCTGGTGAGGGGCAGATGGGAATAATTGAATACCTACTTACAGATGCCAAAATGCAGTCGGAGGTTATTGACCAGATTGTCCGGGCACTTAATGGTACCGAGGTTGAAAATGATGTGATTTCCTTTGACGGCATAGTTATCGATTTTGAAAATCTAAAAGGGGAAAGGCTTAAGCAGCTTTACAATGAATTCCTGTCAGAGCTTTCGAAAGAGCTTGCATTGAACAGCAAAAAGCTTTATGTGGCGGTGCATCCCAAACGAGCCGGCGGACAAGTTTATTATGACGGATACGATTACAGAACCATAGGTGAAATAGCAGACAGGTTGATACTTATGGCTCATGATTATAACGCAGTAAGCCTCACGGAGGCCGAGATGGCTGCAGGTTACAACGATACGCCTCTTACACCTTTGCATGAAGTGTACTATGCCCTTAAGGCAATTACCGATGAAGATACGGGAGTGGCTGATTTGAGCAAGGTATGGCTTCAGCTGTCCTTTGATGCCGTGCAGTGGAAAATGAAGGAGGGGAAGGTAATTAATAGGAATGCCTACCGCCCTTCCTATTTACAGCTTAGAGAGCGTATCAACAAGGATGAACCCGGCAGTAATCTGAGCCTGAAATATTCTGAAAGGCTTCAGAATCCATGGTTGACATACTATAACAGCAGTGACGGCACAGACAATATCATATGGTATGAGGACGCAAGAAGCATAAATGCCAAGGTGCAGCTGGCAAAGCTTTTCGGTATAAGCGGTATATCCCTATGGAGACTGGGTAACATCCCTGATTTTGAGGATACTGAGGGTAACAATAGCTATCTTGATGTATGGCAGACAATAATAGGACTATAGTGCAATAGTCCTATTTTTTATTTCTGCCTCAAAAAAAATGGAATAATTTTCGAAATAATTTGTAATGAGGGGTGATGAGTTGAAAAGGATATTATCGGTAATTTTAATAATCATACTTTTAGCGGGATGTTCCCAAAAGCCTGCCGAGCCTGCAGCACAGCCTGCAGCAGAAAGCAACCTTTTTGATGCAAGAAAAGCAAAGGAAGGAGATATGGTAGCCGGATTAAAAATCATCAGGGTTGAAGTAAACTCTCCTGAAGAAGAGGACTATGAAGCTTATGTGGACTTTGAAGGGGAAGTGACGGTCAGCGGCACCTTCAAGCATAATCTGAACGACGAATTCTTGGATCATGAAATAAGCTTCAGGGTGGATGAGGAGTCTGAGGACTTGCTCCCGAAGCTTGCTCATGACCAGAGGTATGTGTGGTTCATGTTCATGAACCACGATGAAGCTGAGAAGGCATTAGGAGCTGCAGGTACGGAAGGAAAGGCAACTGTTACAATAAGAAATTACAGCATTAATTATGCCCATACAGAGATATGGAATACGGCTGATTTGGTAATAGCGGAGATTTCTTCCGAATAATCCGGGTAATACGTGAATTTTTTTTAAAAAACCCTTGACGGGAATATGAAAATGATATAAACTATTGAAAATAGTTAATGTGACCTATAAATACCGAGATCGGGACGAGTAGACCATGTTCGGTTAACAGAGACGGAGATCCGCCGGCTGAAAGATTTCCTTGACAAGAATGGTTGAAAACCACCCGGGAGTAGCATTCTGAAATGACAGTAAGAAATGACGTTAGCTGCGTTAAAGCTTTGAGTGGGTTTATACCAATATGGGTGGAACCGCGGGAGTCAGGCTCCCGTCCCTTTCAGGGACGGGAGCTTTTTGTATTGAATAAAAAACATAAAGGAGCAGGTGATAGATGTGGTAGAAGTCAGAGTTCCGGCTTCAAGCGCAAATATGGGTCCGGGTTTTGATTGTCTTGGAGTTGCACTAAATCTGTATAACCGTTTTCAGATTGAAGAAAGCGGAAGCGGGTTATTAATTGACGGATGTGAAGAGACTTACAGAAACGAAAAAAACCTTGTGTATGTTTCAATGCAGAAATGCTTTGAGAAGATAGGCTGCGGCAATAGGTACAAGGGATTGAAAATCAACGTTGAAAGTGACATACCCATATCAAGAGGATTGGGAAGCAGTGCGGCATGTATACTGGGGGGAGTGCTGGCAGCCAATGAAATAGGCAGAGGAAACCTGAACAAGAATGAGATATTGGAGATTGCTTCAGAGATAGAAGGGCACCCGGACAATGTTGCCCCGGCACTATTCGGAGGGATGACAGCATCTATTAAAGACGGAGACAGGGTTTATTTTGAGAAAATCAAACTTCCTCCGGGGCTGAAGTTCTGTGCGATAATTCCTGATTTTAAGCTGTCTACAAAGGAAGCAAGAGCAGTCCTTCCGGACAGTATCCCATACAAGGACGGCGTTTATAATGTGGGAAGGGTATCCTTGCTTATAGCAGCCCTTTCAAACGGAAACTTTGATATGCTGAAGCTGGCATGCAAGGATAGGCTTCATGAGATATACAGGGGCAAGCTTATAGGCAATTACAACGAAATAGTCGAAGAGTGCAACAGATTGAACAGTCTTTGTGTATTCCTCAGCGGAGCAGGCCCCACCATCATGGCTGTTTTAAAAGAGGAAGAGACGGATTTCCGCAGACAAATGGAAGAATATTTGTCAAAGCTTGAATGCAAATGGATAATAAAAGAGCTGAAGTCCGATAACAATGGGGCTTGTGTAGTAAACATTTAG
>DAOLPD010000166.1:0-6725 GCA_035417425.1 Bacillota bacterium | reverse complement strand
TATAAGTTTGCAGTCATACTCCCAGAGCAATAACCTTGTATACCGACTCGCACGATATTAGCTTTGGACAGAATCAGAGCTTGATACTTGTAAAATCCTGACGCACATAAACCCAACATCGTGTTGGTATGTGCTGGATTTACCTCACGTAAATCCCACGGATTTTTCTGCGTATCTTCTCTTGATTCTGTTGCCCAAAGCCAATAAGTGCTCGCTGTTATACAAGGCTATTGCTTTGTAGGATGACTACAAACTCATAGTTGTGTCACACTCTTTTTATGTTGTCTTATATTTTTATAAATTGATATTCGTTGCCTTTCCACTGCAAAAACTTTATGAAGTCGTCATATAGCAGCGATACAGTTGTTGTATTTACATTGGGATGGAAGCATAAATGCATTGAATTCTTAAGGTCTTCATCCACAAGGACTGTCACCTTTTTTTCCTTATCGTTCAGCAGTCCGAAGGGAGTGACCGCGCCGGGAGTCAGTCCAAGATGCTTCATCAGTCTTTCTTCCGAAGCAAAGCCTAAGCGGGAGCTTCCAATCTGTTCGGCAATGCTCTTAAGGTCTGCTCTCTTTTCATGGGAGATTATAATAAGGTAATGCTTATCGCCCTTGTCATTTCTGACGAAGAGATTCTTGCAGTGCTTACCTTTCGTATCCATATTTAATTCATCAAGCTGTTGAATTGTATATACCGGTATGTGTTCGTACTGTGTATATGGAATTTTCAGTTGTTCCAGCACTTCGTACACTTGTTTTTCATTTTCAGTCATTGTAGTTGTATGCCTCCTTAGTTACCGTATATAACTATCCTATCATAAAGATAGCTGTGATGCCAGGCATCACAGCTAGTATTCCGTATAAATACTGGTATAACCGTATATAAGATGATAATGGCCGCTGTCCAAAGTTGTTATGCATTGAAAGAAATGTACATGTCCGCCATCCACCTGAAAATCCGGACTGGTTAATATTGAGTAGTAGTGAATATGTTCGTTTTCCTCAGTTGTATAACCGGACATGTAGTGGACATGGCCTTCAAAGTCAGGATTTTTGGTTGTCACTCCGGAGTAATTATGGAAATGCGAGGCTTTTCGGCCGGTCCTACCCTCAAAATTGTGTCTGTGCAGCTCATCATACATATTACATACCCCCTGCTATAAATCTATGCAGCGGCAAGGCTTTTTGACATCCAAACATTTTAAGGACAGGGGCCTTTTTTATATGCATTTGAATTATCACAGACATTGATGTATCATAATGAATAACAACTAGGCAAAAGGAAGTGCAATAGGCGGTGGGAAAAGATATGAAAGCCAGAATACTGGTTGTTGATGATGACTTCAATATAGCGGACCTTATAAGGCTGTACCTGGAGAAGGAGATGTACGAGGTAAAGACGGTATATTCCGGCAGGACTGCTCTTGATGTATTCCGTTCATGGACTCCGGATCTTGTAATTCTTGATATTATGCTGCCGGAAATAGACGGCTATGAGGTGTGCAGACAAATAAGGAAGATAAGCGGTATCCCCATTATTATGCTTACTGCAAGGGGAGAAACCTTTGACAAGGTACTGGGCCTGGAACTGGGAGCGGATGATTATCTTGTAAAGCCTTTTGAACCGAAGGAGCTTACCGCAAGAGTAAAAGCAGTGCTCAGAAGAACCATGGGCTCTGATACGACAGTTGAAGAAGTTGTATATCCTCAGCTGGTAATTAATAAAAGCGATTACAGCATTACATTCCAAGGCAGGAAGGCGGACATACCCCCGAAGGAACTGGAGCTGTTCTATTTCCTTGCAAGCCATCCAAATCAGGTTTTTACAAGGGAACAGCTTCTGGAGAAACTGTGGGGATATGATTTCATGGGTGACACCCGGACTGTGGATGTCCATGTAAAAAGGCTCAGGGAGAAGTTCAGTGATGAAGCGGGCAGATGGGAGATAAAGACTGTATGGGGTGTAGGCTATAAATTTGAGGTGAGATGATGAAGAACAGTATACAGAAGAGATTGTTCATAATCTATGGAGTAGCAATAATAATAGGCTTTGCTATACTGGCCTTGTCACTTCTCAGGATATTCGACCAGTATTTCATCGAAAACAGGAAAGAGCTTCTGTATGAGCAAGGCAGGAAGGTGGCCAGGGAAGCTGCAACAGTGCTTTATTCGGGAAATCCCAATTCCAGGAGCCTTATAAACGATTTGCAGGTATTGGACAGGTTTTTGGATGCTCATATCTGGGTTATAAACAGTGATGGAATAATAGTTGCCGTTTCCGGGTCCAACGAAGAAAGGCTGCTGGGCAGGCAGGTCAGGGAAGAGAAGATCGGAAACCTTGCAAAAGGGGAAAGTATTGAGGAGAGAGGTAATTTTGACGGGATGCTTGGTGAATCTTCTTTGACCGTAGGCTATCCCGTATTTGTCAACAACAGGTTTTCCGGCGGGGTGCTGGTACACGCTTCACTTCTTGAGATACAGGAAAATTTCAGGGAAATATACAGACTGACGCTTTGGGCTATTCTGATTTCCGTTGCCGTTGCTTATGGAATCCTATATATCCAGATACGGAGGATCTCTGAACCATTAAAGGAAATAAGCGGAGCTGCAAAGGTTATTGCAGGAGGGGAGTTCCACAAGCGTTTGAATATAAATACGGGAGATGAAATTGAAGAACTTGGCAACAGTTTCAACAATATGGCGAAATCATTGGAAAAAATAGAAGAGAACAGGCGGAATTTGATTGCGAACATATCCCATGACCTGCGCTCGCCGATGACTTCAATCAGGGGTTTCATTGAAGGAATGATTGATGGTACTATACCTGAGGATAAAAGGGAGCATTATCTGAACATAGTTCTGGATGAGAGCAACAGATTGATAAAGATGACCAATGAACTGCTGGAGCTTAGCAATATGCAGCAAGGAAGCCTTGAAATCAAAAAGGAAGCCTTTGAGCTTAACGAGACAATAAGAAGAAAGCTTGTTGCATATGAAAAAGGCATAACAGAGAAAAAACTTGATGTAGTTTTCAGCATGTTTGAGGAGAAAACCTTCGTATTGTCTGATCAGACACTGCTTGAAAGGGTACTTTCCAACCTTATGGACAATGCAGTAAAATTCACACCTGAAAAGGGCAGCATTGAGATAAGGACATCAACAAAGGAAGACAGAATAATTGTGGAAATTGCCAATACCGGAAAATCAATCAGCTCTGAGGAGCTTAACAGGGTATGGGAAAGGTTCCACAAGGGCGATACTTCAAGAGGCCTTCACAAAGGAGGATACGGATTAGGGCTTGCCATCGTCAGGGAAATAATTAGCCAGTTGGGTGAGAGGATATGGGTCTCCAGCGGTGAAGGTTATGTAAAATTTACATTAACTATTGAAAAAGCTTAAAGTTTACAATTTGTTCATATTTTGTTCAAAACTTTGGATTATATTTATGGTATAGTTCAACTAGATCCGTTAGGAGGGATAAGATATGAGCGAATTTTTTCAAGAAAATAATGAAAACAATGAAATGAACAATACTTTTTACAGGGAAGTCATTGAAAGGAAGCCGGAGAAAAGCTCCAGGAAATTCATAGCTTTAGTGCTTGCCGCAGGGCTTATGATCGGTACTATTTTTGGATACGGGATGGACAATTTCCTGCCTAATCCCGGGAGAGATGCAAACAATGTATACGCAGCGGCTGTGGATAATACCAAAATTGTATACAGCGGAACAGTATCGCCAGTAGTGCCCATTGCGGAAAAGGTTTCACCGTCAATAGTTGCAATCAGCCTTAAGACAAGGAGCAGAGACTTTTTCGGCAGGGTTTATGAAGGCCAGGGAACAGGCTCCGGTATCATAATTGACAAGCAGGGCCATATAATAACCAACAACCATGTGGTTGAAGGGGCCAATGACATAATAGTAATACTCCATGATGGCAAAGAGCTTGAAGCAACTTTGATAGGGCGCGATTCCCAGACAGACCTGGCGGTAATAAAAGTTGACGCGGACAATCTGACGGTTGCGGAGCTTGGAGACTCTTCAGCACTTAAGGTGGGAGAGCTTGCAGTTGCCATAGGCAGCCCGATGGGTACTGAATATGCCGGCTCGGTTACAGCGGGAATAATAAGCGGACTCAACAGAACGGTCAGCATAGGAGACGATTCCATAAAGCTTATCCAGACTGATGCCGCAATAAATCCCGGAAACAGCGGAGGAGCATTGGTAAACAGCGAAGGAAAGGTCATAGGGATCAATACAATAAAGTTCGCGGAAACAAGAGTTGAGGGGATGGGTTTTGCCATTCCGATAAATGAGGCAAAGCCGATTATTGAGGACCTAATCAACAACAAGAAGGTATTAAGGCCGTATCTTGGAATACAGGGAATAACCATAAGCAAGGAAGAGGCTGAAGAGTACAAGCTGACTCAGGGTGTTTACGTAAGGGTTGTAATACCGGGCAGCGGTGCAGATGCGGCCGGAGTCAGAAGAGGCGATATCATAACCAAAATTGATGATAAGAAGGTTCTCACAATTGAAGACCTGATCGCAGAGATACAAAAGCATAAAGTGGGAGACACAGTAAAGATAGAAGTGTACAATCAGGGCAATGAATACAAGACGCTTAATGTTAAGCTGACTGCAAGCAATGATTAAATAAAATAAGAGACAGGCAACTGTCTCTTATTTGTTTTGAAGCTGTATTTCATGCCGGGGCTTGCAGCGGTTTGTGCCCCAGACCCCAAGGATAATAACAACACTCCCTGCAAACTGATACCAATGAAAGGCCTCATGCCTGATAAAAACGCCGGCTATTATTGATA
This sequence comes from Bacillota bacterium, assembly GCA_035417425.1. Taxonomy (GTDB): domain Bacteria; phylum Bacillota; class Clostridia; order Lutisporales; family Lutisporaceae; genus BRH-c25. The sequence continues at coordinate 1,899 of DAOLPD010000166.1, read as the reverse complement.
CCACAGTGGTAAGGTTAGAGAATACCGAAGAGTTTGAAGCAGGTATCTTCGAAAGCATGTAGTTCATCATAAAAAAAGCGCACACGGAAGAGAGAATGCCCAGATAGAGAATGGGAATCAACGTGCTTGCCGAGCTTAAATAAGTAATATAATTATCAAGATCGCCGTTAATTATTCCTGTTACCGCTGATATAATACTGAATACCGCTGCCCCTGTCCACATCATAGCAAAGGTGATTTCAACAGGAGTAAAACTCGCAGAAAGCTTTCGTGAAAGAATATTATATACTCCGGCAGCCAGTACCGCTCCGAAGAGAGAGAGTATTCCGGCAAAATGACCTGTGCTGTTTTCGCTGCCGGACATCAAAACAATAAATATCACACCAAGGACGGAAGAAATTATAAAAAACAGCTGGGATTTGCTCGGCCTTTCCTTGAGGAAAACTGCAGCAAAAATTGTTACAACTACGGGTATCAGAGCAATCATAATTCCTGCTTCCGATGAAGAGGTAAGCTTTACACCGGTTGTTTCGAAAATAAAATATGCAATCGGCTGGAATAGAGATAACAGCATAAGCTTCTTAAAGGGCTTGTTTTTAAGATTTATCTTAATGGCACCTGACAGCCAAAGAAAGGTCAGCAGTAACGCAGCCAAAGAGAAACGGGATGAAAGAAGAAGAGCCGTAGGCAGAGTTTCCAGGGCTTGTTTTGTAAACATAAAGGACAACCCAAAAATCAATGCTACTGTAAATCCTGCCAAATAAGGTAAATAAGCTTCATATTTTTTCACGTTATCACATCCTATGTATTTTGGAACAGACATCTGATGAATATAGTCCGAATATAGTTATTCTAGCAGAAGTGAAACGGGCTTGTCCATTTGAAGTTTGAAAAGCGCGGTTTATTACAATTATAGGATTTGCGGGGAGGATTTTGAAATAATTGATAGAATATACAATACATAGATGATTTCCGGTTGGATATTGCAAGGGGTGATATGCCGTGGGGCTTTGGGGCAAGGATATTGCAAGGACAAAATACGTAGGAAATGTTTATGTTGACCAGCTGAGCAGTATAAAAAAAGAAAATAATGTATTGTTAAGAATAGCCTCCAGGTGTGAAAACTGCAATGATAATGATTATTACAGCATTTACGAGACCTTCAGGCTTTTCAGGGTTCTGAGCATACCCTTGGTGCAGTGTGATACGGTATATTACTTCAGCTGCCCTGAATGCAACTTCGGGTTTAAGCTTGAGGCGGAGGAGTTTAAGACACTTGAAAAGATAGCATTGATTAATTCAAAGTATATGGAAGGTTCAATAACAAAATCCGAATTCGAAAGAGGACTGAAAGATATTCAGAAATAGGTTGAAAAGCAGTGACGCAGTTCGTCACTGTTTTCGTTTTCTTAAAAGCTTTGAGGCTAAGAAAGAGCTCATGGCGGAGGAACCAAGCGCACTTGCTGAATAAGCGAGGTTCAGCGCCAGCGTGCCTGCCTCGCTGAAGGAATAGATCGATGCAATAATAATAGCAGGAAGGCTGAGCCATATTCCCCATCTCCAGCTTATATCACTTCCGGCCAGCCCAAAGGCTGCTCCCAGGATCAGATAAGCTGCAATTACTATCAGGAAAGAGAGCACTCTTTCTTTAAGCGATATTATATCCGAAAACATAAAATTAAAAACCAGAAAAAACCCCGGCAGAATTCCGATAATAAGTGCGAAAGCAATCCACAGGCTTTTTTTCAAAATAGCAGCTCCTTTGCATAAATATCTGTGATATTAGTTTTGTCTATATTCATATTATAATACCAATCATCAATTGTAAAATGCTTCAATAAAAGCCGGCAGTGTCAATTTGTTCTCGGTTTTTAAAAAGCAGACTCACCCTTTATGTCT
>DAOLPD010000165.1:0-6755 GCA_035417425.1 Bacillota bacterium | reverse complement strand
TTACAAGTATCAAGCTCTGATTCTGTCCAAAGCTAATACCGTGCGAGTCGGGATACAAGGCTAGTGCTCTGGGTATATGACTGCAAACTTATAATTGCGTCAGATTCTTCACATATTCTGCCTGAGCTTGCTGATTATCTTCTTTTCAACCCTCGACACCTGAACCTGTGACATCCCCAGCATCTGGGCAACCTGACACTGGGTCATGTCCTTGAAATATCGCAGCATTATGATCTGGCGCTCCTTGGGTTCCAATGCAGACAGCACCTCTTTTAATGCCAGTCTGTCTATTACATCGATTTCTTCCCCTTCATTAAAGTTGATTCTATCAATAAGAAGTATTGGCGAACCATCATCCTGATGTATAGTTTCATAGAGATACTCCGTACTCTGTACCGATTCCAGCGCTACTACCAGATCTTCCTTTGAAATCTCAAGAACAGATGCAATTTCAGATATTGTCGGTTCTCTTCCATAATCCTTTTCCAGCGCTTCCTTTGCAATATGAGCCTTGTTCGCTATTTCTTTAAGATTCCTGCTGACCTTTATTATTCCATCATCCCTGAGAAACCTTTTAATTTCACCAATTATCATAGGTATTGCATAAGTCGAGAACTTTACGTTATAGCTCATATCAAATTTCTTGATGGCCTTCAACAGGCCGATGCTCCCTATCTGGATAAGATCGTCATATTCACAGCCTCTGTTCAAATACCTCTTGACAACGCTTCTTACCAAACCGATATTATTCTCAACCAGGAAGTTTTCTGCCTCTGAGTCTCCTCTTTGTGCCCGGGATATAAGTTCCAAAAACTCATCCTGAGTAAGCTCAACCCGTTCCATAGCAATACCTCATCTGACTGTCGTTATTTGTTTGGTCATACGTATGGTCGTTCCTTTCCAAGGAAGTGATTCAATTTCCACTTTATCCATAAAGGTTTCCATGACAGTGAAACCCATTCCTGATCTTTCAAGCTCCGGCTTTGATGTATACAGCGGCTGCCTGGCAAGCTCAATATCTGCTATACCGACTCCGGAATCCTTTACCTCTATCTCTACGGTATCACCATATATCCTTGTAACAATAACCACATTACCCATTTCGCATGAATACCCATGTATAATGGCATTTGTAACCGCTTCGGACACCGCAGTCTTTATCTCTGCCAGTTCTTCTATTGTCGGATCCAGTTGTGCCACAAATGCTGCAACCACAGACCTTGCGAAGCTCTCATTCTGTGATTTGCTTGGGAATTCAAGTTTCATTTCGTTATCTGCTTTCATTGTGTTATCACTCCTTTATACTTGCAATGGCTTGCTTCTTGCTGGAATATATCTTGATAATCTTCTGCAGCCCGCATATCTCGCACAATCTCATTATTTGAGGCTTTACATTTATCATACCTGCCTTACCCCCACCATTTGCAATAAGCTTATACCGTCCTATCAGCACACCTATTCCCGAACTGTCCATAAAACCTACCTGTTCCATATCGAAAAGAATTGATCTTGGGTTCTTTGAAGCAATCTCCTTATCTATTTTGGACCTTATCTCTTCACAAGAATGGTGATCAATATCTCCATTGATGCGGACAATCAGCAGCCTGTCCTCATAACTAAAATCTATGCTCATTCATGTCCCTCCAATTCAAATTCGTCTATATTTATATTCCATACATTACAGCTTTTTCCTTCAATGAAATATGTATAGTTTTGTCACACCGTCAAAAATTAAATGCTCGGTTTTTGTAGTAATACATAAAAATACGCAGAAATTTTCGTGTTTATATATATCTAGTAAAATTAGCATTTTGTGCTATACTAATAGTTGTAAATGCAGATGAAACCAATAGCTAATAATAATTTTACCGGTTTTAGGAGTAAAAGTATGAATGTACTGATTTTTTCCGTTTCTATCGGCAATGGTCACGACCAGGTCGCCCATACACTGAGAAATGAGTTTATACGCCAGGATAACTCCTCAAGAGTAAAGATTATCAATACAATAAATTATATAAGCCCATTATTGGATAAAGTCATTCTTGACGGTTACCTGAATATATTGAAGTTTTATCCGAAAGCCTGGGGGAAGATTTACGAAAAAACCAACCGGCTTGACCCGATTATAGACATAAATGATATTGCCAACAAATTAATGACCAGTAAGCTCAGGAAAACCGCGATAAACTTTAATCCGGACGTTATTATATGCACCCACAGCTTTCCTGCTGCTATAATTTCAAGCCTTAAACAGAAAAAGAGAATTGGGTGTCCCCTTGTAACTGTAGTCACAGACTTCAATATACATTCCTCTTATATTAACGATAATACCGACTACTATGTAATAGCCCATGAATACCTGACTTATATTATGAAGGGTTTTGGCGTACAAAAGGAAAAGGTGCTTCCCTTTGGAATCCCAATCAGAAAGGAGTTCTGCGAATCCTATAATAGGGAAGAACTGCTTGCAAAGCTGGGATTTGAAGATAAGAAAACCATACTTGTAATGGGCGGCGGTCTTGGGCTGGGAGGCATAAACAATATAGTAAAAGCCATTGACAGCGATATGGAAGATATTCAGATTATTGCAGTTGCAGGCAGGAATAACAGGCTTGAAGCAAAGCTCAAGAATCTGTCTACAAAAAACAAGTTGGTGGTGTACGGATTCATAAACAACATGCATGAGCTTATGGAGCTGTCTGATTGCATAATAAGCAAGCCCGGAGGCGTATCTGTATCAGAGATTTTAAGCAGGGAAAAACCCCTTGTAATATTCTCTCCTCTTCCCGGGCAAGAGCATGAAAATGTTGAGTTTCTTCTGAACTCAGGCGCTGCAGTTACTACCTCAGATGCCAGAAAGATACCTGCTCTTATTAATCAGATATTTGATTCAGAGATCAGGATGAAATGCTTCAAAGAGCTGGCAGGATTATTGAAAAAGCCGTATTCAGCTTATAATATCGTTCACTACCTTACAGTAAGGTACGGTTTGGACAGCAAAACTTATTAAAGAATACTATTAAAATATAGATTGGAGGAAACTAAAATGGATTTATGGATTAAGGAAATGCAGAATGAAAATGCCGCAATGACATACAAGGTGAAAGAAACCCTGCATACAGAAAAGACAAAGTATCAGGAGCTTGCCATACTGGATACCTATGAATTCGGAAGAATGCTTGTACTGGATGGAATTGTCCAGACAACCATCCGGGATGAATATGCATATCATGAGATGATTACTCATGTACCGCTTTTCACTCACGGTAATCCGAAAAAGGTTTTAGTAGTGGGTGGCGGTGACGGAGGTACCATCAGAGAGATACTTAAGCACAAATCCGTTGAAAAAGCAGTATTATGTGAAATTGATGATAGAGTGGTAGAGCTTTCAAAAAAATATCTTCCTGAGATAAGCAGCAAGCTTTCCGATCCCCGGGTTGAAGTCTTTATCGGTGATGGCATAAAATATGTGAAAGAGCATAAAAATGAGTTTGACGTGGCAATCATTGACTCGACAGATCCTATTGGTGCTGCAGAAGGACTTTTTAGCGCCAGTTTTTATAAATCCGTATTTGACTGTCTGAGAGAAGATGGGATTTTTACAGCTCAGACAGAGTCACCCTTCTATTCACCGGAAATAGTAAAAAAGGTTTACAGCGACATTAAAAGTGTATTCCCGATTACGAAGCTTTATATGGGCAACGTACCTACATACCCCGGGGTTCACTGGAGCTTCACAATGGGCTCTAAGAAAAATGACCCTGAAAAGACAGATATTAACAGTATTCCTGAATTTGATACGAAATACTATCATAAAGACCTGCATAAAGCATGCTTCATACTACCAAAATATATAAAGGATTTGATTATGCAAAAATAAAATATTTTAATGCAAATTTTGAGTAATATTTATTGCATTTTATATAGGTTTGCCCTATAATAAATTTGGCATTTGAATAACACAACTTAAAATCGCTCTGCAGAAGCCTGAACTTATTGCATCGAAGTTCGTGGCTTTTTTCTTTAGCATATTATTTGGACATACTTTAGATTACCGAAAGGAAGTGTAATTAATGTACAAGTTGGACCAGACAAAAACCCCCTTGTTTGACGCATTGCTGGAATACCATAACAATGATACTATCCCTTTTCATGTTCCGGGGCATAAGCGCGGGCAGGGAATGGTCAGGAAGTTCAAAGATTTTGTGGGTACAAACGTCTTATCAATAGATGTGACGGTTTTTCACCAGGTTGACAGCCTTCATAAGCCGACAGGCGTTATTAAGGAAGCACAGGAACTTGCCGCCGATGCTTATAATGCAGATTACACTTTTTTCTCAATACACGGAACCTCCGGTGCAATACAGGCAATGATAATGAGTGTTGTCACTCAGGGAGACAAAATAATAATCCCAAGAAATGTTCATAAATCAGTCACGGCAGGTATTATTCTCAGCGGCGCCAATCCCCTATATATGCATCCTGAAATTGACACAAGGGTAGGATTAGCTCTTAATGTTACCCCCGAGACAGTCAGAAAAACACTGGAGCAGAACAGTGATGCCAAGGCAGTGCTTATTGTTAATCCTACTTATTACGGTGTTTCAACTGACATTGTTGAAATTGCCAAAATAGTTCATGAATATAATATTCCCCTTATAGTTGATGAAGCCCACGGTCCTCATCTTCACTTCAACAGCAGGCTTCCCATTTCAGCAATGGATGCAGGCGCAGATATCTGCGCTCAAAGTACCCATAAAATAGTGGGCTCCATGACACAAAGCTCACTGCTGCATGTGAGAAAAGGATTTGTTGATGTCAACAGAGTTAAGACCGTCATGAGCCTCCTTCAGACTACAAGCCCCTCATATGTGCTGCTGGCCTCCCTTGATTGTGCCAGGATGCAGATGGCTACTGAAGGAAAAAAGCTTATAGATGATGCAATAGAACTTGCCGGCTATGCAAGAGAAAAAATCAATAAGATTAAAGGCTTCTACTGTTTTGGTGAAGAAGTCCTTGAGAAAAAAGGCGCCTACGGCTTTGACCCTACAAAGATTACTATCACTTCAAAGGATTTAGGCCTATCCGGTCATGAGCTTGAAGACATACTGACGGAAAGATATTTCATACAGCCTGAACTGTCAGACCTCTACAATATCCTTTGTGTATTCTCTTTTGGGGATACAAAAGAAAAGGTAGACAAACTGATAAACGCTCTCGAAGAGATAAGCGCCGAACAAAGCTGCAAAGAAATTGTAAAATCTGAAGTATTGGGAATACCGAACATACCGGAAAGTGTCCTGACACCGAGGGATGCATTCAACAGCATGACAATACCCATCCCCTTGGAAGACAGTGTGGGACTCATCAGTGCCGAATTCCTGATGGCCTATCCTCCGGGTATACCCATACTTTGCCCCGGGGAAATAATAACACAGGAAATTGTTGATTATGTAAGGGCTTTGAAGGCTGCAAAGCTTTATGTCCAAGGTACTGAAGATCCTGAGGTGAACCGCATCAAGATAGTCAGCGACCTGCAAATTATGAATGTAAATATTTAATATTATTCTTTAGCACAGGGAGGAAGAGTATGAAAAGGATAATTATAGTATTTACCGGCGGTACCATTGCAATGAAAATTGATGAGAAAACCAACGCGGCGGTGCCTGCAATCAGCGGAGAGCAAATACTTCAAATGACCCCGGGTCTTGATAGCATTGCAGAAATTGATTTTTTGAATTTTAGCAATATACCGGGCCCTCATATGACTCCCGAAAAAATGTTTGAGCTTTCCAAGGCAATACAGTACAAGCTTGAAGTCGAAGGCTTTGACGGCGCAGTAGTAACTCATGGTACCGATTCCCTGGAAGAGACCGCATACCTTGTAGACCTTACATCAAACTCCGAAAAACCTATTGTGTTTTTCGGTTCTATGAAAAACAGCTCAGAGCTGGGCTTCGACGGGCCAATGAACTTAATCGCCGCAACCTATGCCGCGGTTTCAAATGAAGCATACGGCAGAGGTGTACTGGTAGTAATGAATAACGAAATACATTCCGCCTCACAGGTAACCAAGACCAATACCCATACTCTGGATACCTTCAAGAGCGTGGATTTCGGCCCCATAGGTTTTATTGACAACGATAAAGCATACTTCTACCATAACTATACAAAAAGGCAGTATATAGCCACTGAAACAATAGACAGCCGTGTAGACCTGATTAAGACTGCCTGCGGTATGGATGACAAGCTGCTTCGTTTTTGTGTGGATTCCGGAACCCACGGAATAGTAATTGAAGGTATGGGCAGAGGGAACATCCCGCCGACAATGGTTCCCGGGATTGAATATGCATTGGGTAAGGGTATACCGATTGTACTTGTGTCCCGCTGCATGATGGGTAAGGTCCTTGACAGTTACGGATATCCCGGAGCAGGCAAAGAGCTTACCAAGAGAGGCGTGATTCTTGGAGACAACCTTCCCGGGCAAAAGGCCAGGATCAAACTTATTGTGGCGTTAGGCCACACGAAAAATCTGGCTGAAATCAAGGATATATTCGAGAAGAATTATTACTAGAGAAACAAGCAAACAGGCACCGTCAAATTTCTTTGAGGCTGCCTGTTTTTTATTGCCTAATGAATCAATATATAGCTCCATCCAAGCCGTTTATCAGCTCTATGCCGGAAACCGACCCGTTTTTAATGAGGAAAAGAATGCTTTTAGTGCTGTCTTCCGGCGTATGTACATAGGCATAGTC
>DAOLPD010000164.1:0-6898 GCA_035417425.1 Bacillota bacterium | reverse complement strand
TCAACCTGGAAAAAGAATTTGAACAAAATAAAGACAGCAGCTGCGGCGGATTAAGGATAAAGCGTATACAAGGCGGAAGCAAGGTCAATGTGGTTCCGGACTATTGCGAATGTGAGCTTGAGATGAAAAAGGATTTTGCCGACAGAGTCATAAAGACTGTAGAATATATGAAAAATGAACAAAACAAAAGGCTGGAGCTTGAGATTCACGATGATAAGTGTTTTATAAAGTCCTACGGAGTATCAGCTCACGGAGCTACACCGGGAAAAGGAGTAAATGCAATTTCTCAGCTGATCTCATGTATCAACAGGCTGCCCCTTTGCACATCGGAAGGAACCGAATATATTAATTTCCTAAATGAGCATATAGGCATGGAAACTGACGGAAAATCCTTCGGAGTTGCAATGAGCGACGAAATATCCGGCAAGCTTGTTTTCAACCTTGGAACAATAGATATGGACGAAAGAAAAGGAAGTGTCGGAATAAACATAAGGTATCCTGTTACAAAAACAGGAAAAGAAGTATATGATATCATCAGGAGCAAGTCATCCGAAGCCGGAATCAAGGTCATCGAAGGAGACGGACGGGATCCCCTTTATGTACCGGCAGATAATTTTATGATAAAGATACTCCAGAAGGTATATGAGGATGTGACAGGACAAAAGGCGGATTTGATATCCATCCCAGGAGGCACTTATGCAAGGGCAATAAAGAATGCCGTCGCTTTCGGGTCGCTGTTTCCGGGAAATGAAGAGGTGTCACATGAAAAGGATGAATATATAGAAATTGAACATCTGATTTTGAATACAAAAATTTTTGCTGAGGCTATATATGAGCTGGTTAAATAGCTCATTAGACCAAAGGGAACAAAAAGAATAAACACGTAAACGTTGGCAGCTTGGAGACTATAAAAAGTCTGTAAAAATAGCTTTCTATGATAAATTCAAATTATCATGGAAGGTTTTTTTTATCGGGAAAATAAGAGAGCTCAGACTGCAGGCGGTCTGTAATATCAGACCGCAGACAGCAGTATATATAAAGAGAGGATGTCAAGTGTAATATGAACTCCGATCTGTTCCACCATTGACATCCGCAGTAATAACTTAGTAATATATATAACATATGGGATTAACAAGTTATTGGCGGAATATAAACATGCAATTCAGTCTTTAATAAATCCTATAAAAAATTTTAGAGAAATATGTTATAAAAAAAAGGATTTATTTATAATTTACAGAATAATCAATATACATTATACTATAAATTAATATGTTCTAATATATTTACTCTTCCAGTATATGGATTAGTACCCGGAAATACATAATATCCGGTCTAATAAAATTAAATCAAATGGAGGGGAAGAAATGAAAAAAGCATTAGCATTAATGCTGGCAGTAGTCATGCTTTTGAGCTTTACAGCATGCTCAAAACCAGCAGCGCCTGCAGCAGCAGAACCTGCAGCTAAACCTGAGGAAACAAAGGACAATTGGAAGATAGCAATAGTTACCAACACTGTTTCCCAGAATGAAGAAGAGTATCGTTCAGCTGAGTTTGTACAGAAAAAATACGGCGCAGATAAAATTGTCCATGAACTTTGGCCGGACAATTTCATGACTGAACAAGAGCAGATGATTAGTGTATTGACTAAGATAGCTGCAGATCCTGATATCAAAGCTGTAGTCATTAACCAGGCTGTACCTGGCACTAACCCGGCGATTGATAAGTTCCTTGAATCAAGAAAAAAAGATGAAGTACTTATTATTTATGCTTCACCTCAGGAAAATGCTCCGGACGTATCCGCCCGTGCTGACGTCATACTTCAACCCGACGAGTTGTCCATGGGCTCGGCAATACCGAACCAGGCTTTAAAGCAGGGTGCAAAGACATTCGTACATTATTCATTCCCGAGACATATGTCTATTCCGATACTTGCGGAAAGACGTGAACTCATGAAAGCGGAATGTGCGAAGATTGGTCTTGCATTCGTAGATGCTACAGCTCCGGACCCAACCAGTGAAGCTGGCGTTACCGGTGCTCAGCAGTTCATCCTGGAAGACGTACCGAAGATGGTAAAGAAATACGGAAAAGATACATCATTCTTCTCAACAAACTGCTCTATGCAGGTACCTCTGATCAAGGCAGCTTTCGATGCAGGCGCAATCTATACACAGCCGTGCTGCCCGTCACCATATCATGGATATCCGTCAGCTCTGGGACTGAATGTTCCGGAAGATATAGTCGGCGGTTTGCAGGATGTTATTGACCAGACCACGAAGATAATTGAAGATGCAGGCTTAGGCGGCCGCTTCTCCACTTGGCCTGTACCGGCAGCCATGATGGCTACAATTGCAGGCGCTGAATATGCTGTCAAGTGGTTGAATGGTGAAACTAACGGCAAATTTGACACAAAAGTTCTGGCAGAATGTATGTCTGATTATGCAGGCATGGATATAACTCTGAACCCCTACGTAGAAAATGGTGTTGCTTATGACAATTACTTATTGTTCCTGGTAGACTTCCTTACATACGGAAAGCTTCCAAGCTAATTGTTGTATTATGATTTTAAGTTGCATCCTGGCAACTGAAGTATAACTATTAATGAGGGTGTTTCAATACTGTTCGGCTTGAGACATCCTCATTAAGTTTGCAAACCGCTACCCATAAGAGCATATGTGGCAGGAGGGATTAACTTGGGAGACATACTCCTTACTATTAAAAACGTATCAAAAGAGTTTTACGGCAACCAGGTATTAAAAGATATTAATATGGAAATCAGAAAAGGTGAAATCCATGCCCTAATAGGAGAAAACGGGGCAGGTAAATCCACTTTGATGAATATATTGTTCGGTATGCCGGTGATTCATGAAACAGGCGGATACCAGGGCAGCATTGAACTGGATGGCAAAGAGGTCATGTTCACTTCGCCTCATGAGGCAATGTCCCATGGAATTGGAATGGTACATCAGGAGTTTATGCTAATACCCGGTTTTACCATTACGGAAAACATCAAAATTAACCGTGAATTGACTAATCCAAATCTGGTCAGTAAGATATTCGGCAAACAATATGAAAGCTTGGATATGAAACGAATGAACAGCGATGCCAGGAAAGCTCTTGACATTATGGGCATGGGTATTGAGGAATACACCCTGGTGGAAGGGCTGCCGGTAGGGCACATGCAGTTCATCGAAATCGCCAGGGAAATAGACAAAACCGGAATCAAACTGCTTGTTTTCGATGAGCCCACTGCGGTTTTGACGGAATCAGAAACACAGAACCTGTTGGCTGCCATTGAGAAGTTGGCTGAAAAAGGAATAGGCATCATATTTATCAGCCACCGTTTGGAAGAAATAATGCAGGTTTCTCATCGCGTCACCATTTTGAGGGACGGAGAACATGTGGTAACCAAAGATACAAAGGATACAAATGTGTACGAAATCGCAGAATTAATGGTAGGGCGAAAGGTATCCCTGGATCGGTCAAATTCGGATTCCCGCCGGATTAGCGAAGAAATTGTGCTTAGCATCAAGAATCTCGAAGTCAAAATGCCAGGTGAAGAGGTAAAAGGTTTTAACCTGGATGTAAGGAAAGGTGAAATCATAGGCATCGGAGGCCTGGCAGGGCAAGGGAAGCTTGGTGTAGCCAACGGAATTATGGGAATTTTTCCCGCCAGAGGCCAGGTAATTTTTGAAGGCCGCCCAATGGAGCTGAATAACCCAAGGGGAGCAATTACTGCGGGGATAAGCTTTCTAAGTGAAGACAGGAAAGGTGTCGGACTGCTTTTAGATGAGTCCATTGAGCTTAACACGGTTTTTACGAGTATGCAGATCCATAAGGAATTTCTGTATAATCTTGGTTTTATCAAAATTATGGATTCTCAAAAAATCCGCAATCATACAAATCAGATGATAAAAGATCTGGATATTCGATGCACATCTTCTTTGCAGCATGCGGGAAGTTTATCAGGAGGTAACCAGCAAAAGGTGTGCATGGCCCGGGCTCTTACGCAGAAACCGAAACTGCTGCTGGTCAGCGAGCCCACCCGAGGTATTGATATAGGTGCTAAGAAGCTGATTCTGGATTTGCTTAAAAAGCTGAATGAGGAACAAGGGATGACAATAGTAATGACATCTTCTGAATTAGCGGAGCTTAGAAGTATTTGTGACAGAATAGCTATTGTCTGTGATGGCAAAGTAAAGGGCATTCTGTCTCCTGAGGCTTCAAACGCTGAATTTGGGTTGATGATGTCCGGCGTTAGCTCAGATTCCCAAATGGGGGGTGCTGAATAAATGTTAAAAAATGAAGATAAACAAAATAATGCTGTTAAAAAGAGCCTGGATATTCCTATAGTAAAAAGCATTGGATTGCCGACACTGATTATTGCTGCATTTTTCTTATTGGTAATGATTACGGCAGCCGTACTGAAGCAATCCCTGCCGATTCTCATAAGTGATATACTGCGACGTTTTGGTATGAATGGTGTATTGGTGCTGGCAATGGTTCCTGCAATTAAATCCGGAACAGGCCCGAATTTTGCCCTTCCTTTAGGCATCATTTGCGGATTATTGGCCTGGACTATAGGGATTGAAATGGGCTTTTTAGGTATTAAACTGTTGCTTATAACATCATTGCTGGCAACGATTTTTGCGACTACAACCGGTTACTTCTATGGCAAGCTTTTAAATGCTGTAAAAGGCGCAGAGATGACAATCGCAACTTATACCGGCTTTTCCGTCGTTGCTCTCATGTCTTTGGTCTGGCTTATGGCACCCTTTCAGAGCAAACAAATGGGTTGGATGATGGGCAAGGGTTTGCGTGAAACAATTAAACTGGATGGAGTGAATGCAGGAGAGATTCTAAACAACTTTCTTGCCTTTGAGATAATTGGAATTAAGATACCGACAGGTTTGCTCCTGACGTTTTTTACATTTTGCTTCCTTGTCTGGTTATTTTTCAGGACGAAAACAGGCGCTGCAATAATCGCCGGCGGCAGCAATCCTGCATTTGCCGCTGCTTCCGGTATTGATATTGATAAAAACCGGGTAATAGCTAATATTCTTTCCACGGTCTTAGGTGCCTATGGAATAATCATTTATTCTCAGAGTTATGGTTTTTTCCAGCTGTATTCAGGGCCATTGATGATGGCGTTCCCGGCTGTTGCCGGTGTTCTCATCGGCGGAGCAACCGCCTCAAAAGCTAATATCTCTCATGTTATAATCGGTACATTCCTATTACAGGGTCTGCTTACTGCATCAATGCCTGTGGCAAATCAGTTGTTCGCAGGAACCGACTTATCCGAGATAATGCGTGTAATACTGCAAAACGGTATTATTCTTTACGCACTTACACAGGTCAAAGGAGGCGGTAAATAATGAAAAAAGCCAAAAATATGCTGGGCAAGCAGATGCCGTATTTAACAGATAATATAGTTCCTATTATTTTTATTGCTTTCACATTGTTAGGTTTTGCACTAACCGACAATGTGCCCATTAATTACTTTTTATCTGAATTATCCAGCCGTTTCTATCGTAATGCTTTCATTGTACTGTCTCTAATAATTCCTGTTATAGCAGGACTGGGGCTGAACTTTGGTATCGTAATCGGCGCAATGAGCGGCCAGTTGGCTATAATCATTGTACGGTATCTCAGCATTGAATATCTGCATCTTAGCGGAGTTTGGGAATTATTCTTTTGTATAGTCTTGGCATTGCCCATTGCCGCTTTTATCGGCTTCCTGACAGGCAGGCTGTACAATAAGACCCGCGGCCAGGAGATGATAGCCAGCTTAATTGTCGGTTTCTTTGCCAATGGGGTATACCAGTTCATTCTTCTCTTTGCAACTGGTGTAATTATACCTGTCCGGGCTACTCATCCCATGATCAAACCCGATGGCGTCGGAGTGCGTATGACGGTGGATATGGGCGAGTTGCACTATTCCTTGCAGAATATAATGAAAACGCCTTTCATGTGGACGGTACTCGTTGTCTCGGTTGTATTGTTAACTTTGGTTGTTGTCCTTTACCTTACGGGAAGGAAAAGACCTAATAAAGAAAATAGAGTTGTATTTTATGTCAAAGTCCTTTTGCTGGCAGTATTAATTGCCTACAGTATATTCGCAATTGTGACAGAAAACAAAATAACAACAGTTAAAGAAGTACCTACTGTAACCATTATCTTCATCGGCCTGCTCTGCCTTTTCACAGAATTGATTATGAAAACAAAGCTCGGCCAGGATTTTAGAAGTGTCGGTCAAAGTCAGCATATCGCCCGGTCCAATGGAATAAATGTAGACAAAACCCGAATCATTGCAGTTATAATGTCCACTGTTATGGCCTCCTGGGGACAGATATTTTACTTGCAGGATATGGGTACTCTGAATGTCTATGGTGCACATACACAAATCGGTATGTTCTCAGTAGCGGCATTACTGGTAGGCGGGGCTTCGGTGCGCAAGGCTACTGTATCACAGGCATTGATTGGAACCATACTTTTCAATTCCATGTTTATTATGTCACCGGAAATTGGCAAGGCTGTTTTTGGTAATGCCCTTTTAGGTGAGTATTTCAGGACTTTCATGGTATATGGTATTATCGGTATGGCTTTGGGAATCTATGTCTGGAATGATAACAGAAAAGCCCGCATAACCCTGGACCCGATTGAATCGAATGCCCAGGACAATTAGTAAAATAGGGGATTGAGATAGCTCAGCCCCTTTTTTTATTGTGGGGGTATATTCATTCCGCTGGTATAAAAAAATCTTATTATAAAAAACTACAGGCAGGTGATATTTTATGAAGCTTGATAAAATTGTTGATTCAATGAAGGATGACATTATAAAAGCAGCTCAGGAACTGGTGCGGATAAGAAGCATCGAAGGAAATCCTGAGCCCGGTGCGCC
>DAOLPD010000163.1:0-6970 GCA_035417425.1 Bacillota bacterium | reverse complement strand
TAAGCGCCATTATAGTGTCATCTATATGGAGGACATTCACATATACCATATACCAGGGAACAAGGCCTCCGTTGAACAGCATCGTAAGAAAGACAATAAATGTAAAAACATTCCTGTATTTAAAATCTTTTCTGGATATCGGGTATGCATACAAAGCTATGGTAACAAGGCTTAATGCGCTGCCCACCACAGTAACAAGCACAGTCACTCCATAAGCCCTCAGAATTACCATTATATCTTTGAAAATGTACTTGTAGGCTTCCAGGCTTAATTCCCTGGGAAAAAGGCTGTAGCCGTACATGGTAACCGTCTTCTCATCAGTTATGGAAGCGGAAAAAACAATTATAAGAGGAAGTACACAGGCTATTGTACAGAGTATCATTAAGATATTGAGCGCTATATCTGCTTTCCGGTTGATTTTTGTGAAATCCCTCAACTCTCACGCCTCCTTAAAACAAAGAACTGTCTTTGTCAATTTTTCTTACAATATAGTTTGCGGTCAGCACTACTATGAATCCTACCACTGCCTGATAAAACCCCGCTGCCGATGCCATACCTATGTCTCCGGTCTGCCTGAGTGCCCTGAACACATAAGTTTCTATAACATTGGTCACATCATAAAGCGGGCCGCTGTTCCTGGGTATATTGAAGAACAATCCGAAGTCAGTGAAGAAGATCCTTCCTACTTTTATCAGCGTTAATACGGTAATTACCGGCATAAGCATGGGAACCATCACTTTGGTTATCTGCTGGAATCTGGAAGCGCCGTCAACTGCCGCCGCCTCATACAAGGATTTGTCAAAGCCGATGATTGCAGCCAGATAGATTATGCTGTCGTATCCCGTCCATTTCCACGTATTTACCAGAATAATTATCAAAGGCCAGAACCTTGGGTCTACATACCATTCAACAGGCTGCATACCGTTACTGATAAGAATCTTGTTGATAAACCCCATGTCCGAGCTTAAGAGGGCAAACACCAGATAGCTTATTACAACCCATGAAAAAAAGTATGGCAGAAACATAACACTTTGATAGAACTTGGACATGCGCTTGTTCAGGAGTTCATTGAAGACAATGGCAAGTGCAACGGCAACAGTTGCTGCTATAACTATGAATGCAACATTGTACAGAATTGTGTTTCTTGTTATCAGGAAAGCCGCTTTTGAGTTGAAAAGATATCCGAAATTGTTGAACCCTACCCAGTCGCTTTTCCAGAAGCCTTTTGCATAGTTGTAATCCTTGAAGGCTATTATAATGCCAAACATAGGCAGGTAATTGTTGACCAGCAGCACCAGCAGGCCGGGAAGCAGCATAAGGTACAACACCTTATTCTTTGCCAGTTCTTTAATCAAGGCAGGTTTTTTTCTTCTTACAGCCGTTATTTCGGTGCCCGAAGCCCTTTGCATTTCAGCCACAGGAATACCCCCCCCCTCTAATTCAGATCCTGTTGGGCTTTACTTTATACCCCAATGATATACTGAGGCAGCTTTCCATTAAATGGAGCATCTTGTGATTTTCTTTTACTATGTTGTTCAAAACCGAAGTACAAAATCTTCCACCTTAAGACGCAAAAAAGCAATATATCCCGATCCTTATCATACGAGTCGAGATATATTGCATTCTTAAGAGTAATCAGAGCATATTAGACTGCTGGAAAAACATCTATGTATAAGCCGAGTATGCTTATGCAAGAATTGTCAATGACTCTTATGAGCTGAACCTTAGAAACAGTCGTATGCGAGGCATGGACGCCGAGCAAGCTGTCACGGTCATGGATGACCTTTGACAGCGTTAGACTTTTCTTAGGTTTAGTGAGTTAGAGTCATCAATTTTTGCATACCGATACGAGGCTATATATAGATGTTTTTCTAATAGTATGTAATATGCACTTGAAAACAAAAAAGCAATATATCGGCTCGTATAGTATGAGTCGATATATTGCTTTTTTAGAAGTAATCAAACTAACTCCCTGATCTGTACTCGGAAGGGGTCACTCCGGTATATTTCTTAAAGAGCTTTGAGAAGTAATGTGCATCTTTGATCCCTACAAGCTCCGCTATTTCATATGTCTTGCAGCAGGAATCCTTCAGGTATTCCTTCGCCTTTTCTATCCTTACCTCATTCAGGTAGTCCACATAATTCTTGCCCAATTCTTTTGTGAACATCCTGCTCAGATAGTATATGCTCACATAGGTATGCTCCGCAACTTCATTCAGTGTGATGGGCTCGTTATAGTTCTCACAGATGTAGTCCATTGCCTTTTGCAGTGTTGAATTTATTGTTTTCCTGTTGAAGCTGTTTATCCTCTCTGCTATACTTGACGCAGTTTCCTCCAGTATCCTGTTTATTTCAACGATACTTTCGCACTGATCAAGAATGGCAAATATTTCTGTAATTCTTTTATAATGAAAGCTCTCCTCATCCAGCTTCATTGTTGTGGGTATGCTGCAAACAAGGTTTATTAAATTCCAATAGAACTTCTTTATGCTTTCCCTGTCAAGCTTGCACTCATTCACGCACTTTAAAATATCCTTCACTACCAGGGATACACTGTCCTTGTTGCCTGATTTGACCATTTGGACAAGAGATTTTTCATATACCTCCAGGGCTGAATAATCAGCAGACTTATAAAAGGATTTCAAATCTTCATATAGTATTATTGTATTCTTGCCCATGTAAAACTTATAATCAAGGGCTTCAAGGGCCTCCCTTGCCTTATCTGCAAGCTCAAGAGCCCCGTTCCCCTCCGAGCTTATGGATATTGTGACGGTAAAGCTGAAGCAGTTGCGCACCAGCTCCTGAAGACTCACAGCATCCTTGTAGAGAGAGCTGAACTTGTCTCCTTCAGATTCTTCATTGGGCTGAATTATGAATAATATGGTCCTGCTGTTAATCGGTACGTCTGCTGTCTTGAAGCTTGTTCCGAGTATTTCCTGAAAGGTGTTGATGATACCGAACTGATACAGATGCTTTTCATACTGGCTTTTCGCATTTTCCGGCCCCTCTTCGTCGGTTTCCACAGCCATGATTTTGAACTTATCAATAGTAAGTCCATATAGATTCAGTTCATCCAAAATCTCATCCTTTTTTGTATTTATCCTGAAAAGAATATCATACAGCAGCTTCTGCCTGAGTACCGGTATTTTACTCTTAAAATGCTTCTTAAGGTTATTGAGCTCTTCCTCCACTTTGCAGCTGCGCTGCAGCTCCGCTATCGCCTTATTCACTATGGCGGTCAGATCTTCTATTTTTGACGGCTTTAACAAATAATCAAAGGCGCCCAGCCTTATTGCTTCCTGTATGTATTCGAAATCCCTGTAGCCGGTAAGTATTATTATCTTGCTTCCGGGCAGCAGCTGCTTGGTCTCTTTGATCATAGAGAGGCCGTCTACTTCAGGCATATTAATATCAGTTATGAGAATATGGGGGCGCAGCTCCCTTATCATCCTGATGCCTTCCATGCCGTCGCCGGCTTCCCCGCATACCTCGCAGCCCAAGCTCTTCCAATCAATTATATTTTTGAGGCCTTTTCTTATGATAGATTCATCATCAACAATCAGCACCTTATACATTATCCTTATCTCCTTCCGGAACCTGTTCATCAGGAATCCTTACGGTGACCTTGGTATATTCATCATAGCTGCTTTCTATTTTCACTCCGTATGAGCTTCCGTACAACAGCTTTATCCTCCTGTTCACGTTTTCCAGGCCTATGCTTTTTCTTGCCGGGACAGCGCCGTTCCCCTCCAGTATCAGTTCATCCTCCTGCAGCCTTTTATTCAGAGCCTCCAGTTCTTCTGCCGTCATTCCCATTCCGTTGTCCTCAACCTCAAATACGATATGCCCTTCCTCCCTGAATGCCTCCAGCCTGATTATTCCTTTTCTACGGCTTTTCCCAATCCCGTGCTTTACAGCATTTTCAACCAGGGGCTGAATCAGCAGTCTTGGTATTTTCTTGTCCATAAGCCCTTCATCCAGGATTTTTATTACCTCAAACTTATCTTCATATCTGTTCTTCAATACCGTCATATAGTTGTCTATGTATTCCAGTTCCTCTCTCAGGGATATGGTCCTGTCTCCCCTGCCTATGCTTCCGTCTATAAGCTTTGCTAGAGCGGATACCGTTTCGCTTATCTCAGGCACTCCGTTAAGCTGAGCCATCCAGTTTATATTTTCAAGAGTATTGAACAGAAAATGAGGATTTATCTGGGCTTGCAGCGCCTTTATCTCAGCCTCCTTAAGAGCGATTTCCTCTTTATATATCCGGTTTACGAGATAGTCTATCTTTTTTGACATTCTATTGAAGCTCTCGCTGAGGTATCCCAATTCATCACTTCTGTCAAGTTCAATATCCTCGTGCTTATTGCCCCTCTCCACCTTTTTCATTCCCTCAACGAGCTTGTTGATGGGAGTAATTATATCCACCGAAGTAAGCACGCTGAGCACCGATAGTATGATAAGCCCGTATACAATAATGAGCAGCACCCATCTCTTCAGGGTATCCATTTCCCGATAAAGCTCCTTTAGGGGTATATGGTAGACAATCTTCCAGCTGGGATCTTCAAGCTGAACATAGGACACCAGCATTCCTGCCTTGCTGTCCGTATAGAAGCCTCTTTTACCCTGAAGCTGCTGCCTGTAGAAGTTCTTAAGTATTCCTGAATTTTCCGCCTGCTTTATTATTTCTTCATTATTCTCCGAGAGTATTGAAATGTAATTCAGGGACTCCTTGGACAAATCGGTATATACCGACTCAAGATACTCCTTTTTAATATTTATGGCAATGAGGCCGATTTCATTATAACTGTCCCTGTCATAGACCATTCGGGTCACATATATTTCACTTACCTGGCCCTCCTGTTTTTCAAGAAACCATACCAGCTTGCCCCTGCCTTTTCGCGCAGCTTCTACAATACTGTCGTAAGGAAGTGTGAATTCTATCCTTATCTTCCCATTGTCCGAGTCAAAGCTGTAAAACCTCCTGTTCTTTGTCACAAGGCATATTGATTGTATTTCATTCCTGGAAAGGGTTGCCTGCCTTAATATGCTTCTTATTTCATTTGTCCTGTTATATATGGTTATATTATCCTCATACCCTTTGCTGCTCAGTGCATCATAAACCCTGTTGTCATAAAGCAGTTCAAGGGTAAGCCCCTGCATACTGGCTGACAGGTCCTTAAAACGCAGCTCTATCATTTTCAGAATGTCCAGGGAATAGTTGATAGACTTCTGCTCAATTATTTCAGCAGACTTCTGATATGAAGTGACACCGATAAAGAACAGCGGTATGACTATTTGTATATAAAACAACAGCAGCAGCTTATTCTTTATAGATGTGTTCTTATAAAACAGCACAAATTTGTTTATAATACTTTCCATTGCAAATCTCCCTTACTGCTGCACCGCTCTGCGTTCCATTTCTTCAAAAACTTCCTCCGGTGTCATCCTTCCCTCCAAAACGTGGGGAAAGCTTGTTACAAGCACCTGTTCCCATAGGTTCCTGTCTATAAAGCTGTCTGTAGGCCCGACCAATTCCATTGACCGGGCTATAAGCTCCTTGCCTTTTCCCATGAGCCTGCCCGGCTGCACGCTTTGATCAGGTATTTTTATATTGCTTATGAAGCCGGTCTCATGGCTGAACAGCTTCGCTGCCTCCACTGATGTAAGGTGCTTGAGCAGTTTTATGCACATTTCTCTTTTATCCGGATTCTCATAAGCCTTTTTACTCATATGGAAATTACCGTTTCCCAAACCGTATATTATGCTGCTTGGGTGTGACTTCCCTTCCTTAAAGGCCGGGAAGGGTATGATATCTACCGTTTCATCATCAGCATCCAGGGAACCGATGCCGATGAACCAGGAGCCTTGAACTATCATCGCGGCTTTCTTCTCAAGAAAGAGATTATCCCTGGTTTTATCCGCAATCACAAAGGCATTTTCGGGAAATGCCCCCAGCTCATACAGCTCCTTCACATACTTCATACCTTCAATATAGTTTTCGTTTATCTTGCCTTCCTTATAGGGGTTCTCGGTATATTCCCTGCCTCCCAGCTTCATTACGATGTTCTGATACAAAAATGTCCCTTCCGGTGTGGAATTGTATGCAATAGGGATTATATCCCTCTCCCTGAATGCCATTACGGCATCCTTAAGCTCTTCATAGGTCTCCGGTACCTTTATTCCGTACTTTTCAAAAAGGTCTCTGTTCACAAACAGCCCCTCATATATGATTTCGCAGGGCAAGCCATAGATCCTGCCGTTAAACCTGTCATAGCTCCATGCGTCTTCGCCGAATCCGGCAGCCCACTCCGGGTCTGAAGCCAGCAGGTCAGTCAGGTCAGCCACCTTCTCCTGGTTTATCAATATCTTTATATCCGAACCGGGCCAAAGCCCGAATACATCGGGGTCACTTCCCTGTGCGAAATTGGTTTTCAGCTTGAAAAGGAATTCCGAACCGGACATCGATTCGTTGATAATCTTCACTCCCGGGTTTTCCTCCTCAAATTCATCCAGCAGCATCTGAAGCTGCTGGGCTTTCGTATCGGTGCCACCCCAGCTGCTGAGGAACCTTAATTCAATTGCTTCCTTCTCTCCGTCGAAGATGTCTGCCGGAATACCCCTGTCATACAGCTTGATTGTATACATGACAGGAATAATTGCCAACGCAAGGAATATTGCCAGGTAATATATGTCGGGCTTTTTTATTTTCATAGTTTTCACCCCAAAATGTACATTCTCACTATTTTTTTATTACAGTTCTGGTAAATTGAGTACTAATTCTCTAAATTTACGTAAATTTCCTGCAAAATTTTGTCATAGTGCAATATATTACAATAACAGAACAAAAAAAGACCCTTCATGAGGGTCTAAAAGAAGAATGTGACGTATCTATAAGTTTACAGTCATACTCCCAGAACAATAGCCTTGTATATCGACTCGCACGATATTAGCTTTAGACAGAATCAGA
>DAOLPD010000162.1:0-7056 GCA_035417425.1 Bacillota bacterium | reverse complement strand
AACGTCCCCGTGTCTCATATTCTCTTAATTTGTATCTATTTCAATCTCCTCGGTAGAAAGGCTCTGTCCGTTCAAATCCCTTATCTTTCCTCTTCCGGTTGAAGTAATTTCTATTGTCAGTTCTTCATCTTCATCAAGCTCATTTCTCAGGGTTATGGTTATAGAATTTTTATTATATTCTACCTTGTCCGATGAGCTTCCGTAGTAGCCCGCACCGGAGAATTTGAAATCGCCTATATCAAGGCTGCTTATATTGAGCTCTCTGTTTGCTATCAATGTAATCACCCTATTATCCTCATCTATGTATCTCGATATGATCTCCAGCTCTTCCAGTTCAATGTCTTCTCCGTAGAATTCCACTTCCCTGTCACCGGAATCAACGGCCATACCCTGCAGGTCTCTTACTGAGCTGTTAATTACAAGCTCATATTCATAGTCTGAGCTTAGTCCCGTATATCTGCTGTTCAGGTAAAGGGTAACAGTCCTCCTGTCATCGGCCAAAACCGCCTTTGAAACATTAATACTTGTTGACTTGCCCGATGTCCTTCTTACCGAGAAGGAGCTATTGCTTATATCTCCGATTTCCTCATTAAACACAAACTGTATCGTATAGCTGTCCAGAACCGTAATATCCGATTCCACAAAAGGAGGCTCATTTTCAGTGGAATCTCCATCAAACTCTATATATTTTCCGGAGGTCAGGTTTTTGGTATTAAGGGGGCTGAATCCTGCCGCATCCTTAATTCCCGTTTTCACATAGAGCTCGTATTCATCATCATCAAGCTGGGTTTTACTGCTTATATAAATCAATACCCTATCGGTTATTTCTTCGCTGCTTTTTACCGAAATGCCCGAAATATCTATACCATCCTCTATTTCAAATCTTGTGGCAGTAATGCCCTTCACCGGTTCGCTGAATAGAACTTCAACAGCTGTGCTGTTCAATGCGTTGACCTCAAGAATCTCCGGTGCCTCATTGGGATTGCTTGTCCCCGCAAACGTCTCGACATTTGCATCACCCTTGCTGTTTAGCCTGTCTATATTTATTACTTCAGCCTCAAATAAAATGCCTGCTTCAAATACATCGGGGTTGTTGTCCTTGTCAGTCTTAAACTGAAGCCTTACATTCTTTTTGTTGTCAACAAAGAACTTGACAGGACTTAACTTGGAAGGCAGATCGTAATCGTAATCATCAGCCACTCTTACCTTGACACCCATATCCTCCAGTTCATCGTCGGTCAGTTCACTGCTGAAAACCAGGTCTATTGTATTTACATTTATCGGCACTACTGCTTCCAGACTCAATGCCCCGCCGCCGGCCGCTTCACTGCCCCCTGCTCCGGCAAATTTCTTTGTGCTTACCTTTGTATCCGTACTTATTCTCTGACCGAATATATCCTTTACGCTTTCCACCGTGATAGTATATATCCTGCCGCTGCTGTGGTCTGCCGTCAGTAAGGTCACAACCCTGCCCGAATCATCCAGTTCGGCTTTTGCAGCATATCCCAAGGATTTATCCAGAACATAATTGAACACATCTTCCGCAGTTTCCCTGTCAACTCTCTTATTAAAGGTTATTACTATCCCGTTTCCAATGCTCTTGGCCGTATAGCTCAGCTCTTTGGAATCCTTCGCCATACCTCCGAATTTCCCCGAAGTGGTGCTTATACTGTTTCCCCATGCATCATACACATTTGAGATTCTTAGGGTATAAACCTTTCTAAGGGTCTGATCCGAGGTTATAAGGGTTACGGCTTTTCCGGCATCATCCAGGATAGCTTCTTTAACATCCAGGCCATTGTCAATGGAATAATTATTTATATCCTCGGCTGATTCCCTGTCCATTTTCTTAGTAAACGTAACCTGAACCTCATTCCCCGAAATAGCCACTACTGCAGCCTTGGGCCTGCTGCTGTCCGACACAAATCCGAATTCCTTCCTGTACATGGCATTGCCCCACGTATCCTCAATACCCGATACTATGAGCTTATATGAAGTACCGGAATCCTGGGGTTCGGTTTTAAGGGTGACGATCTTGCCGGTTTCATCCAACTCGGCTTCCATAATCGAAAGTCCGTCAATATCATAATTATCCGTATCCTCTGCTGTCCCCTTGTTAATTCTTTCATTAAAGGTAACAGTAACCGTGGTATTATTCTCCGACCTCACGTTTGTAATTGAAGGTGCTTTTGAGTCTCCACTGTCGCTGTAAAAAGCTTCCTTATACCTGGCAATGCTGTTGCCTGCCAGATCACAGACATCCCTTACCACAATTCCATAGGGGCTGCTGGAATTCATATCTGTGGTCCTCAACAACACGGTTTTTCCGGAATCACTAAGGTCTGCACTCCGCACTACCACATTTTCCCTGCTGTTATCGATTATGTAATTTGATATATCTTCTGCGGAGCTTCTGTCCATTACTTCACTGAAGGTAAGCAGTATCTCATTTTTACCCAGCAGCTCATGCTTGACTGTCGGTCTGACAGTATCCCTCGGCATTGCAACAAATCTGTTCCTGTATCCCTTTACTACCATTCCATTGGTAGGTACAAGGGTATTTATCTCAATTTCATATGCATGGAAGGGCTCAGCCTCTGTTGTGGTTATCACAGCCCTCCTGCCCTCCGAATCAACTTTAAGGACAGACAGCCTTGAGTCCCCATTCAGTTCTGATATTTCAACATCGGCCTTCTGCAGCAGTATTTCATCTTCAAACTCCACCTGAATCTTGGTATTTGACACCGCATTAAAGCTTACCACCCCGGTACTTTTCGAATCCAGGGCAAAGCCTGCAGCCACCGCATCTTCCGAAGCAATTATGTTTTCTTCCACCATTACGCTGATAAGCTTCTTGTCGGAATCGGCGGGTTTTGTATTTAATGCATTATATATGCCTACAGCTATGTCATTCACTGTAAAGGATCTGATTCTCTCTATGTCACCGGCATCTTCCACAAGGCCGATTTCTTCTGCAAATTCCAGGGTCTCCGCATATGTAAAGTCCACATCCTGCCTATATCCCAAAGTCTCCAGCATAACCTTGTAAAAGGCCTGTCCGTCTATTTTTTTAGACGGAGCGAAGGTGCCGTCGGGGTACCCTCCCCAGCCCAGGTCGGGATGGTCCTTGGCATAAGCCATGTAGTTTTTTGCCCAGCCCAATGTATCAGCATCCTTGAAGTTCCTTTCCCCTTCATAATCGGAAGCATCGTCATAAAGCCCCTTAAGCCTCAGGACTATTATAAATGCCTGTATCCTGGTAGGGGTTGTAGATAAATACTGGGATGTCACTCCGGATGCATCCGCCCCTATAAGGATCTTCAGATCCTTGCAAGCCTGTGCTTCCCTGCCGATAGTATCCCCCTGAACAGTCAGGCCCGGCATTGAAGCTATCATAATAACTGCTGCCATCAGAACAGCCAACATCTTTTGCTTTTTCATTGCCAACCTCCTCAAACTCATAATCATATTCCCCAATCATCATCTATATTAGACCGGAAAGCTTCCATATTTGTTCCATTATACTAATTTTATACCACTGCAGGTAAACATGCAACACCACATAACATTTGATTATTCTCAGTTTAATGCTATAATATATTTACCGGTTTAAATGCAAAATGTACAGGACTTGAAACTTTTTGAGCATTTAACTCGTATATATGGTAGATGAATTGATTCTAGGAGGATCCAAAAATGAAGAAAACGTGCAAGACCCTTGCAATAACATTATGCGCAGCAATGCTTTTATCGACCTTTACCGTTGCAGGGGATTCTGAGGTCAAGACAATACTGACTCTTAAAGAAGCAAAGGCGCTGGCACTTGAGAATGACGTGCAGTTCAAGATCCAGCAAAGCTATATAAACCAGAAAAAAGAAGACTACGCAGTAATGAGTGAAAATTTCAATGCAAACAGAGGGGTAAAAGCCAGCACTGCTGCCGGCAAGGCGGAAGGAAGAATCAACAACCAGGTGGCACTCGAAAATGCAAATTATGCCGTTAAGCAGGAAATTTTCAATAAGAACGACCTGAAACGAGCTTCCGATTACAATGTAACCATTGCCTATTATGATGTTATGAAAGCCAAATATACTCTGGATAATGCACAACGGGCTATGGAGCTGGCTCAGAAAGACCTGGAAATAGCAGAGGTTCGTTTTAATATCGGCGAATATACGAAAAATGATCTTTCCCGGGCGGAAAATGCTTATAAGTCATCCAAAACGCAATATGATGCAGCTTTTTCATCCTTGGAAGACAAGATGAAAACCCTGAGCAAAGAAATAGGGAAAGATTTGAATATAAATAATGATGATATAGACATGACGATAGGTATTCCCGATATATCCTCAATAGACCTTGATAAGATCAAGACGGACAACCTGAATAACAATCCCGCATTTTTCTCAGCCAAGAAAGCGGTTGACCTGGCGAAATACAAGCAATTTCTTGTAAGCAGCGAGTATGATGACAATTATGATAAGATGAAAAGAATGACCGATACAGCCAGGAATGAATTCGACATAATGCTGCATGATGCGGACAGGGATTATGAGAATGCCAAATACCAGTATGACGAAGCGGTAAAGGAATTAGAAATATCGCTCAAGACACAGTATTCCGGAATCACTACCCAAATGGAAACGATAGTAAACTTAAAGAAAAGCGTTGCGGATATGGAGACAACAGTAAAAAACGACAGGCTCAGATATAGCTTGGATCTGCTTTCGCAGAATGAGCTGAGCAAAAGCGAATCCGCTTTAAAGGATTTGGAGAACTCGCTGAATACAGCAATAGTCAATCTCAACGCCCAGTACCTGGCACTTACTCAGTACAGCTACACGCAATCAACAAATTAGAGTCAAAAAATCACAAGGGGCGAACAATCGCCCCTTTTCTATCCGTTAATTCGAAGTCATGGTAAAAGCATCAATTTTTATTTCATCGTTAAGCCCCGGTGAAATGACAAGAGTCATCGTCTTTGCATTCTGCGGCACGTCAACTTTCATGAGCTCAATGCTCTTCCACCTGTCATCCAATGCCACACTGTTTTCCTTTTTTACAACCGCACCGCCGGTCC
This sequence comes from Bacillota bacterium, assembly GCA_035417425.1. GTDB lineage: Bacteria > Bacillota > Clostridia > Lutisporales > Lutisporaceae > BRH-c25. Next base: position 1,975 of record DAOLPD010000162.1, on the reverse strand, counting down.
CGATATTCAACACTGCATTAAGCTTCGGAGCCTTGCTTACTGCCTTTGCATATATCCTCAAGGAAATTGTCTTTCCTTTGATTGCCCTGTTCTCCAGCAGCTTTGTCAAGTCAGCGGTAATACCTGCACCCGTTGACGAATAATTCAATATGCTCAACGAGCTTCCCGTATCCATGCTGTCATCCTCAATATTCTTCACTACTATTCCGGTATCCTTATTCCATACAGCTCCAAAAACGTCGGTATAGTTGGATTTATCCAATCTGAAGGTAGTCTCAAATACCTGCTCATAAAAAGCTGAAGGATAGTACTTAGGAACAACAGCAACAACATGGGCTGTTACTCTGTCAACTTCCTTGCCCTCGTAACTGACAATGATTTCGGCACTTCCCACATTCCTTGCAGTTATTTCACCTGTTGTACTCCCCACCTGAACTATTCCGTTATTGTTAACTGCCGCAAAGGTGCACCGATTTGTGATTTCCTCCCTTTCAATCCCGGAGAAAACCTTTTCAACCTTTATATATCTTTTGTCTCCCCTGGTCATTACCATTTCATCCTGTACCGCTTTGATCTCCGGCAGCTTCTGCAACCTTAAAATGTTCTTGGATTTTATATATTCAGCATCATATCCCAATTCCCCGGCACTTGCCACAATAAAGGAAGCCGGAATATAATATACTCCATTCTCATTCTTCATGATGGATTGTTCCAGGATATATTTTGTATTATTCACGTATGCAGTCGTAAATCCTTCGGTAAATCTCACCCTGCTGGAACCCTTGGTAATTTCGTAAGCCATATTGGTTTTGTTATCCTCACTGATAAAATAGCCAAGCTTTTTAAAAGTATCATTAACCGGCACCCAAGCTATTCCATATCTTTGATCAATCATCGGGATAAACTGTAAATACGCATTGAAGCCTGCCGCCTCAACCTTTTCCGGTGCAAAAACCCCCTTGCTTGCCAGGAAGTCAACAAGCTTCTTGTCTGTACCGGCAATATTTGTATTCAAAGCTGCATATATGCCCTTTGCAATGTCATTAATCGTAAAGGATTTTATTGACGCAATTTTTTGTGCATTTTCAATAAGCCCAATCTTATCGGCAAATTCAAGAGTCCGGGCATAGGCAAAATCCACATTCTGCTTGTAGCCCAAAGTCTCAAGCAAAACCTTGTAAAATGCCTGTGCATTTATCTTATCGTTAATTCCGAACCTGCCGTCGGAATAGCCTGTCCAGCCCAGTTCGGGATAATTCTTTGCATAAGCAAGATAATTCTTTGCCCACCCGGCAGCTGAAGCATCTGAAAAATTTTTTATGCTTTCAAATTTCCCCGCCTCGTCATAAAGCCCCTTCAGCCTCAAAGCAATAATATATGCCTGAAGCCTGGTGGGAATATTGGACAAATATTGGGCAGTAACTCCGCTCTTATCCGCTCCGAGAAGTATCCCCAGCTCACTGCAGGCCCTTGCTTCCCTGCCGATGGTATCTGCCTGAGCAATAAGCTCCGGCATTGAAGCCGTCATAATAATTGCTGCCATCAAAGCAGCCAACAGTCTCTTTTTTCTCATAGCCATCCCCTCAATATCTTTTTATTATATTTTACTCTAACTGGGATGTTCTTTCAATGTATCCCTGCTAATACTCCAGGTATGAGACAGTCTGAGAAATATATAGCATCTACTTAAGCATTGCTTGTTTTCATACAGGTCATACATTTAGGATGATGGATCAAATATGAACTGCATCCAAAGGAGTGAATATTGTTCGCTCTGTTTTCTACTATTGCATATCTCCCTTTAATAATTAACGTTTCTCAAATAAAATCAGCTGAAAATGTTCCTCATTGTTTGCATAGGTGCATCCCGGTAGACATACCCATAATATCCCGCAATATGGAGCGCTGCAACTAGACAAGTGTATTTGTCAACCGAAAAATAGGTCAAAAGGCCATCGAATTTTAGGTCACTTTC
>DAOLPD010000161.1:0-7169 GCA_035417425.1 Bacillota bacterium | reverse complement strand
ATTTACCTCACGTAAATCCCACGGATTTTACTGTGTATCTTCTCTCGATTCTGTTACCCAAAGCCAATAAGTGCTCGCTGATATACAAGGCCAGTGCTCTGCATTATGACAACAGACTTCAGATATGTCACATTATTCTTCATTTGTGTATTGAGACATGGATGGGACAGGAGAAACGTCCCCGTGTCCCCCGTGTCCCCTTACTAATCTCTAGCTAGTATCTTCTTCAAAAACTGGCCAGTGTATGAGGCGTCAACCTTGCATATCTCCTCAGGGGTGCCTTGGGCAATAATGGTGCCGCCCCTGTCTCCCCCTTCCGGTCCCAGGTCTATTATATAATCAGCCCTTTTAATTACATCCAGGTTGTGCTCAATTACGATAATGCTGTTGCCTGTATCTACAAGCCTGTCAAGTATTCCAAGCAGCTTGTGTATGTCGGCAATATGAAGTCCTGTGGTAGGTTCATCCAGTATATATACAGTCTTTCCGGTGCTTCTCTTTGACAGCTCGTAAGCCAGCTTTATCCTCTGAGCCTCACCGCCGGACAGCTCGGTAGAGGGCTGCCCAAGTTTTATATATCCCAGCCCCACATCAAATAATGTCTGCAGCTTTTTCTGCACTCTCGGTATGTTCTTGAAAAATTCAAGAGCATCTTCCACCGTCATATTAAGTACTTCAGAAATATTCCTGCCCTTGTAGCGTACCTCCAGAGTCTCCCTGTTGTATCTCTTCCCCTTGCATACTTCACAAGGAACATAAACATCCGGAAGAAACTGCATTTCAATTTTGATTATACCGTCACCCTTGCAGGCCTCGCATCTTCCGCCCTTTACATTGAAGCTGAACCTGCCGTTATTGTAGCCCTTCATTTTTGCCTCCGGTGTGGCTGCAAACACTTCCCGTATAATATCAAAAGCCCCTGTATAAGTAGCCGGGTTGGATCTGGGCGTTCTTCCTATGGGTGACTGGTCAATGTCAATGACCTTGTCAATATGCTCTATCCCTTTGATCCATTTATGCTCTCCCGCTCTCAGCTTGGAACCATACAATCTGTGTGATAGTTCCTTATATAGTATTTCATTGATTAAGGTGCTTTTTCCCGAGCCGGAGACTCCTGTTATGCAAGTAAACACCCCAAGAGGTATATTGACGTCCAAGTCTTTAAGGTTATTCTCCCTTGCCCCTTTTATTTCAATCCATTTTCCATTGGGTTTTCTTCTCTCCTGCGGAATGGGAATCTGTTTTTTCCCGCTGAGATACTGACCGGTAACTGATTCTTCACACGCCAGTATAGTATCAAGGGAGCCGGCTGCGACTATCTCCCCTCCATGGACTCCCGCTCCCGGGCCCATATCAATGATATAGTCTGCTGCATGCATTGTCTCTTCATCATGCTCAACAACCAGCAGCGTATTCCCCAAATCAGTAAGGTTCCGAAGGGCCTTCAGGAGCTTGCCGTTGTCCCTCTGATGCAGCCCTATGCTGGGCTCGTCAAGTATGTACAATACACCTACAAGGCTTGAGCCTATCTGGGTAGCCAGCCTTATCCTCTGTGCCTCTCCCCCGGATAAGGTTCCTGCGGCACGGGAAAGAGTAAGGTATTCAAGCCCCACAGTAACCAGGAATTCCAATCTCTCATGCAGCTCTTTCAGCACCAGCTTTGATATAATCTTCTGTTTTTCGGTTAGCTTCAGGTTCCGGAGAAACTCCATTATCTTGTATACAGACATGCTGCATAATTCAGCAATGGACAATCCGCCTACAGTAACCGCAAGGCTCTCCTTCTTAAGCCTTGCCCCCTTGCACTCAGGACACGGTACAGAGGACATGAAATTTTCTATTTCATACCTCATATAGTTGGACTTTGTCTCCAAATAACGCCTCTCAAGGTTGTTCACAACACCCTCGAAGGCCATCATCACTTCGCCGCTGCCGTACTCTCTCTGATACTTTACTTTAATCTTTTCTCCTCCGTTGCCGTATAAAAGGATCTGTACAGCTTTTTCATCCAAGTCGCAGATAGGAGTATCCAGACTGAAACCGTAGTGTTTTGCGGCTGCATAGAATACATTGTAATACCATGAACTCTCATCGAGGTTCTTCCATGGTTCTATTGCCCCTTCCATGACCGACTTTGTCTTATCCGGTATAACCAGATCCGGGTCTATCCTCCGGAGCTCACCCAAACCGTCACAAACCGGGCATTTCCCAAAGGGGCTGTTGAAGGAGAACATCCGAGGCGCGGGGTCTTCTATGCTTATTCCGCATTCCACGCAGGCAAAGTTCTGGCTGAACAGCCGTTCCTCCTTGCCGATTATATCGAGAAGCACCGTTCCTCCGGAAAGCTTCAGAACAGTTTCCAGGGAATCGGTCAGCCTCTTGTTTGCACCCTCTTTGACTATGATCCTGTCAACGATTACTTCTATTGTATGTTTCTTGTTTTTCTCCAGCTTGATTTCCTCATTGAGGTCGGCAATCTCCCCGTCAATTCTTGCTCTGACGTAGCCGCTCTTCTTTATTTCCTCCAGGAGCTTCTGGTGTTCCCCTTTTTTACCCTGGATAACCGGGGCAAGAAGCTGTATCCTGGTTCCCGGCTCAAGGGAATTTATATAGTCAACCATCTGATCCACCGTCTGCTGGGATATCTCCTTGCCGCACACATGGCAGTGGGGTGTCCCTATTCTGGCATAAAGCAGTCTCAGATAGTCATATATTTCCGTTACTGTGCCTACTGTTGACCGGGGATTCCTGTTGGTTGTCTTCTGGTCTATTGAAATTGCGGGAGAGAGGCCTTCAATATAATCCAGGTCCGGCTTTTCCATCTGCCCAAGAAACTGCCTTGCATAAGCAGAAAGAGACTCTACATAGCGCCTCTGCCCCTCTGCATATATGGTATCAAAAGCCAGGGAGGATTTGCCGGAACCGCTTAGCCCTGTAATCACTACAAATTTATCTCTTGGTATTTCTACATCTATGTTCTTAAGGTTGTGCTCCCGGGCACCCTTAATAATAATCTTATCCTTTGCCATTATACACCTCGTTATTTCTTCAGCCTATGCCTCAATTCAATTATTTTGTCCCTAAGTTCCGCAGCCCGCTCATACTGCAATGCCCTGGCACAGTCCTTCATCTCTTCCTCCAAAGCGGCAATCAGCCTGAGCAGATCATCCTTCCTCATGAATTCAATATCATGCTTAATGCCGTATTTTGCGGACTCTTCTGCTGCAGTAGTGGCCTCAATGATTTCGTGTATCGCTTTTCTGATAGTCTGGGGTTTTATACCGTGCTTTTCGTTATAATCCATCTGAATCTTTCTTCTTCTGTTGGTCTCACTTATAGCCCGCTTCATTGAATCGGTAATATTATCAGCATACATTATTACCTTTCCGTCCACATTTCTTGCAGCCCTTCCCACCGTCTGGATAAGGGATATCTCCGACCTCAGGAACCCCTCCTTATCGGCATCAAGTATGGCAACCAGTGATACCTCGGGAAGATCCAGCCCCTCCCTGAGCAGGTTTATACCCACAAGAACGTCAAATTCACCCAGTCTGAGGCTTCTTATTATCTTCATTCTCTCAATGGTGAGAATATCCGAATGCAGATACCGCACCTTGATATCCAGCTCCTTCATATAAGCAGTCAGATCCTCAGCCATCTTCTTGGTGAGGGTGGTAACCAGCACTCTCTGGTTATTCGCGGCCCTCTCCCTCACTTCACCGATCAGGTGGTCTATCTGCCCCTTTACCGGCCGGATTTCTATCTCGGGGTCCACCAATCCGGTAGGCCTTATAATCTGTTCAGCCACGCAGGTACTTCGCTCAAGCTCGAACTTTGCCGGTGTGGCACTGACATAAATCACCTGGTTAAGCCTCTGCTCAAACTCTTCAAAATTCAAGGGCCTGTTGTCAAAAGCCGACGGCAGCCTGAATCCGTAATCGACAAGGGATTCCTTCCTTGACCTGTCCCCGAAATACATGCCCCTGACCTGAGGTATCGTGACATGGGATTCATCAACTATCAGCAGACAATCCTCCGGAAAGAAGTCCAGCAGCGTGAAGGGTGAGCTTCCCGGCGCCCTGCCGCTTATATGCCTTGAATAGTTCTCTATTCCCGAGCAGTAGCCTACTTCCTTCATCATCTCAATGTCATAATTGGTTCTCTGCAGAAGCCTCTGGGCTTCAAGGATCTTATCCTGCTCCTTCAGCTCCTTTACCCTCTGCATAAGCTCTGCCTCAATACTGCTTATTGCAGCCTCAAGCTTCGCCTGAGTAGTGGCGAAGTGGGAAGCAGGATATATATATACATGCTGTCTTTCTCCCGTAATATTGCCGGTAAGAGAGTCTATCTCCAGGATTCTTTCTATTTCATCCCCGAAATATTCAACTCTTATTGCCTTATCCGATGAGGCGGCAGGGAAAATATCGACAATATCCCCTCTTACCCTGAAGGTGCCTCTGACAAAATTTATATCATTTCTGTCGTATTGGATATCAACAAGCTTTCTCAGCACCTCATCCCTGTCCTTAACCATTCCCTTCCTCAAGGACAGCACAAGGGACCTGTAGTCCTCAGGATCCCCAAGGCCGTATATACAGGATACACTGGCTACGATGATAACATCTTTTCTCTCAAGCAGTGCGGCTGTTGCCGAGTGTCTGAGCTTATCAATCTCGTCATTGATGTCGGCTTCCTTTTCAATATATGTATCGGAATGAGCAACATAAGCCTCCGGCTGGTAATAATCGTAATAGCTGACAAAGTACTCTACGCAGTTGTGGGGGAAAAACTCCTTGAACTCGCTGCATAGTTGCGCGGCCAGAGTCTTATTGTGGGCAAGTACCAGGGTCGGCTTCTGAACCTTTTCAATAACATTGGCAACTGTAAAGGTCTTCCCTGAGCCGGTTACCCCAAGCAGTGTCTGATACTTTTCTCCTGCCAGTATTCCTTTAACCAGTTTTTCTATTGCCTCCGGCTGGTCCCCCGTGGGCTTATAGTCCGATACAAGCTTAAATCTGTCCATAGTTACACCTTCTTGCGAAATATATATAAAGATTATATCACAGCGGTATGAGGTTTACATAATAATATTGTGGTAGAACATGTGTTCGTAATAATATTAATACTAATATTACTGCATGTCAACAACAAAAAAGGCCTCCTCCGAAGCCTCTTCTATCTCTCCCTGGATACTATCCATGCGAGCCTGAAAAGCCAGCTATCCTCAAACTTCTTAAGGTCAAACCCTGTGCACTTATAAATCTTTTCAAGCCTGTAAAGCAGTGTGTTCCTGTGTATATACAGCTTGGCTGCCGTGTCTGTCAGATTGAGATTGTTCCTGAAAAACTCCTCTATGGTAATACCCAGTTCTCCCTTCACCATATCACTGAATTCATCAGTAAACACCTTTTTTCTCAAAAATTCCTTAAGGCTTGGATCCAGATTATATGCCACCCTGTATCCATACATGCCGTCATAATCAAGGACATTGTTCCCAAGTCCGTATATATGCTTGAGGGATAGCGCCTCAATGCAGTTCCTGTAGAGGGGGTAAAGCTCCGAGGCTCTTGCAGCCCTTCCGCCTATGATTGCATTGCATTCAATAAGCAGTTCGCTTAATACATTTTTTATAAAGCTGCTGCATGACTCTGTAATGTTTTCGGCTTCTGCCACGGCGAGTATCCTGTTTTCATATATAAGCTTTGTTTTAATGTCCATTGTATTTGTCAGGATCTCAAGAATATCATCCCTGGAGTCTTCAATATTGTCAATCAGCAGTACATACCCCGGGAGACAGCTTTTCAAGCTTTCCTCAAGCATTGAAAGCCCGGCTGCATCCAGATTGCCTTCCAAGGCTCTCTTCAGGTACACCGATACAGAATCATCCTTTTCAAAGGCTGAGCTCAGAAGCAGCATTACCAGTTTTCCGGCTTCCGATTCATAATACCTGTCCGCCCTGATGCAAAGGAAAAACCTTTCCGCCGCATCTTCCGGCATATATATATTCCAGCCCTTGAAGTTTTTCCCCGCATTCTTGCATGCTTCTTCAAAAGTTATATCTATATCGGAGTCCTCCGGACAGACCAGCCTTTCATTCGGTGTAATAACTGCCATATGCTTTTCAGTTATCCCTGCTGCTTGTACAAGCAGCCTGTGCAGATCAGCCATATACATACCTCATCTTGACTCTGATCGGATAATAAGCGAAGGACAAGACCCTTCGCTTATAGTTTATCATATTAATAAAATTTTTAATATATTGCCTTCTCAGTTTCCAAGTCAAACAGGTGTATCTTATCCCAATGCAGATGCAGCTCGGCAGTATCCCCTGCCCTCATGGAGGTCTTTGCATCAACCCTGGCAATTGCCTGCACGCCGCATTTTGTAAAATGCAGGTAGGTTTCGGAACCCATAAGCTCCGCTACCTCTACCTTGCAGGTAATAACAGAATACTCCCCGGTCAGGGGATCAACCGCTGCATCATGCAGATGCTCAGGCCTGATGCCTACGTATACTTCCTTTGACACATAGCCGGAGTCTTTAAGCTTTGCTGCCGCATCATCGGTCAGACCCAGGGCAGTTCCGTCAGAAAGCTCCAATGCTACCTTGCCCTCCGCTTCAACAACATTGCCCCTGAAGATATTCATCTGAGGGCTGCCTATGAAGCCTGCAACAAATAGATTAGCCGGTTTGTCGTATGCCCTCTGGGGGCTGTCTATCTGCTGTATATCCCCGTCCTTCATTATAACAATTCTGGTTCCCATTGTCATGGCTTCGGTCTGGTCATGGGTCACATATATAAAGGTGGTGTTCAGCCTCTTATGGAGCTTTGCTATCTCAGTCCTCATCTGAACCCTCAGCTTCGCATCAAGGTTCGAGAGAGGCTCATCCATGAGAAACACTTTTGGCTCCCTGACCATTGCCCTTCCCAGGGCGACCCTTTGCCTCTGCCCTCCCGATAATGCCTTGGGCCTTCTGTCCAGCAGCGGCTCTATTTCAAGTATCTTTGCAGCCTTTCTGACCCTTTCGTCTATCTCAGCCTTGGGAACCTTTTTAAGCTTCAGGCCAAAGGCCATATTATCATAAACAGTCATATGAGGATATAAGGCATAGTTCTGAAATACCATGGCTATATCCCTGTCTTTAGGCGCTACATCATTTACAAGCCT
>DAOLPD010000160.1:0-7180 GCA_035417425.1 Bacillota bacterium | reverse complement strand
ATCGGATATGTAGATCCGGTATTAACTTAAAGGTTTTGCAGTCAGATTGATTGCAAAACTTTTTTATTCTCATATATATGAAGTAGGAGGTGTACATGCTCCAATTCATATAACTGGTGGTGAAAACAATGATTAATAGCCGCAAGATAGAGGATCTTCACCCGGTAGTCCAGGAAATATGCAGAAAGCACATCGAAGCTTGCAGGAAGCAGGGAATCCAAATACTGGTGACAAATACCCTGAGGGATTCGGAATATCAGGAGTATCTGTATTCACAAGGCCGTACAAGGCCCGGCAGTATAGTAACAAATACGCGGCTGATAGGCCCTCATGCCTTCGGGCTTGCCTATGATGTGGTGCCGATTGTCAAAAGAAAAGCCGTATGGAATAATAACCACTATTGGAGGATTATCGGAATGGAGGGCAAGAAGCTGGGGCTGACATGGGGCGGAGATTGGAAGTCCATAGTTGACAAGCCTCACTTTGAATACACCGAAGGTTTGAAAGCAGCAGACCTGAGGGCGGGCAAGCGGCCTTCCTGGTGGTAATAAGGGAATAAGAGGGTCTCCCTAATTATGGGAGCCCCTCTTATTTGCTAACATTTGCATTCACTCTTTGATTCAAGTAGTTCACTTAATATTGTTTCACAGTCAACGATTACTTCACAAATGCAGTGGATATCTACGAATTTGAATTTGTCGTGGCAGCGGAAGACTGCAAGATTTCCTATTACCGCAACTACTTCTACATTTTCCTGAACACAATCGTCGCAGGTGCTGAGTATTATAGTAGCCCTGTTGTCCTCATTATCTGCCAGCAAGCACAGCAAGTCCCTGATATTATCCGGAAAGTGCTTTATTCTGAATTCTTTATCGCGTCTGTGCTCTTTGCCCATTTAATTCACCTCCTAAATATTTGAGGATAATAGATTTGCTTTCCTGCATTGCTACTGAGCGATAAATCTATTTGCAGGAAATGTACCAGTGTCTAATGCTGTCTCCTGCATATACCTCTGATATCATAATATTAAACTGCACAAATAATGTGACAGCTAAGTCTAAAAATAATACATTAATACGTTGACTGGATAATTCTTAAAATATATAATGAATATGTCAATCGAATACAATCATATGGTGCCCTAAGGGGTTAAAAGGGAAAGCGGTTCAAAGCCGCTGCAGCCCCCGCTACTGTAAGTGGGTATGAAATCCGATAAGCCATTGTACTGCGAGAAGGCCGGAAAGTAAGAAGATCCACAAGCCAGGAAACCTGCCTGTGATACGTTTTCTACCTTCGGAGGGAGGGGAGGAGGATTATTGAATTAATATTTCCCGCTCCAGCTCTATTAAGTTGGATAGCGGGCTTTTTATTTCAAACTGATTAAGGAGATGCATTATGGAGATTTTTGAAAGGACAGTGGCAGGAATCAGGCCATCAAATGAAGAAAGTAAGAAGGAAGCGGCAGAAAGACTTGACAAGCTTGTAAAGCCCATTGGCAGTCTTGGCAAACTGGAGGACATTGCAGTAAAGATCTCCGGAATAACCGGGAAGCAGAAGAACCGTTTTGATAAAAAGGTTACAATTATAATGGCGTCGGACAATGGTGTGGTGGAGGAAGGGGTAAGTGCCGCACCTCAAGCAGTTACCGCATTAATGACAATAAACTTTTTGAAGGGCGTAACAGGAGTATGCGTGCTGTCTAAGCATGCAGGAGCGGATATCAGAGTTGTAGATATCGGAGTCGCAAGCGATTTGGAATATCCGGGATTGATAAACAGAAAAATACGAAAAGGAACCTCCAATATTGCAAAGGGCCCTGCCATGAGCAGGGAAGAAGCGATATCTGCCATAGAGACAGGGATTGAAATGGTCGCACAGCTTGTAAAGGAAGGATACAGCCTGTTTGGAACCGGTGAAATGGGAATCGGAAATACAAGCACAGCAAGTGCCGTTGCAATGGCCTTCCTTGGCTGCAGCTCGGAAGAGGCGGTAGGGAAGGGCGTAGGATTGACGGAAGAAGGCTATGCCAATAAGAAGTCTGTAATCGAAAGGGCAATAAGCATAAACAAGCCGGATCACAATAACCCCATAGATGTGCTTTCCAAAGTCGGAGGCTTTGACATTGCAGGTATGACAGGATGCTTCCTTGGAGCGGCATATTACAGGGTGCCTATTGTCATAGACGGTTTTATCTCGGCGGCTGCTGCCCTGGCAGCATATAGGATCAACCCCCTGGTAAGGGATTACATTATTCCGTCCCATCTGTCGGAGGAGCCCGGGTACAGTCTGGTAATCAATGAAATTGGGCTTAAACCATTGCTGGATCTTAATATGAGGCTGGGAGAGGGCAGCGGTTGTCCCCTTGCTTTCAATATAATAGAGGCGGCGGAAGCAATCATATCTGATATGGCAACCTTTGAGGAAGCGACGATTAAGGATGACTTTTTGATAGATATCAGAAAATAGATGGCGATAAGCGGCGCAATACTGCTTTGTATATGCATGAATACTAATGCTGATGGGGAGATAAATGGATTATGGGAAGATCTATATTAATAACAGGAGGAGCCCGAAGCGGCAAGAGCACTTATGCGGAAAAGCTGGCAAAAGGGCTCGGGGGAAATGTCCTGTACATAGCCACGTCAATACCCTTTGACGAGGAAATGAAGCTGAGGATAAAAAGGCATAAGGAATCAAGGCCCCGGGAATGGGATACCTTTGAAGGTTATAAAGAACTGGGAAGGGTAATATCTGGAAAGGGCGGCCGGTATAAAGGGATATTGCTTGACTGTATTACCGTGATGGTGACCAACCTTCTCCTGGAATTTACCGATATGGAAGGCAGCGGCTGCTCAAGCGGGGATTATGAGAAGGCGGAAAAGGAAATAGAAAAAGAGATTGCGGAGCTTATGGCGGGTATCGGAAAGTCAGAGGCCACCGTTATAATTGTTACTAATGAGCTGGGAAGCGGAATTGTACCGGAAAACCCCTTGGCAAGAGCGTTCAGGGATATTGCCGGAAGGATGAACCAATACATAGCAGAACGGTGCGATGAAGTTTATATGACAGTGTGCGGAATCCCCCTGAGGCTTAAGTGATATGGAGGAACGGATATGAGGTTTTTTTTAATCACCCTGCAGTTTTTAACAAGAATACCTGTAAGTAAGGATTTGAATGCAACCGAGGAGGATTTTGCAAAGGGAGTTGTGTTTTTTCCTATTGTCGGGCTGATTATAGGTGCATTTAATCTGACGGTACTGATTACTGCCTCAAAAATATTAGGGGGAGTATTTCCTGTGATATGCTGCCTGCTTGCAGGTACAGCCATTACGGGAGGCCTTCATGCAGATGGCCTTGCAGATACCTGTGACGGCATTTTCTCATCAAGGGATAGGGACAGAATGCTTGAGATAATGAGAGACAGCAGGATAGGCACCAATGGGACCATAGCTGTCATTTTTGATTACCTGCTGAGAATGTCGCTGCTTGCCATGCTGACCGGAAAGGCACTTTACGGGGCGGTGCTGCTGTCTCCTGTGGCGGCAAAGACACTGATGGTACTGCTTATGAAGACCTCGGCATATGCCCGTTCAGGCCCCGGACTGGGAGGCCTTTATCTGGGGAAGCAGAGCACAGGAGCAGCGGTGCTTGCAGCGGCAATCGGCATTTCAATTATTCTCGGCCTTGGTCATATTTGGAGCCTGGTTGTTTTTGGCGTCTGTACGGTAATATGCTTCCTGTACAGGAGCTTTATATATTCGAAGCTGCAGGGGATGACGGGGGACACCTTGGGAGCCGCAAATGAGCTTCTGGAAGTGTCCTTCATCCTTATAACGGCAATTATGGCAGGAAGGGGAATCATATGAAAGGCAGCAAAACTGAAATATATCTTGTCAGGCATGGTGAAACTGACATGAACACAAAAGGAGTATATTACGGCTGGACCGATGTGGGACTCAGTGAAAAGGGAGTCATGCAGGCGGAAGACCTGGCTGATATACTTCACGATGTGCAATTTGATTCCGTAATTTCTAGCAGCCTTGTCAGGGCGGTTGAAACTGCTTCCATTATAAGCGGTTATGCTCCCGATATGATTGTAAAGGACGACCGGCTGAGGGAGCTTAACTTTGGAGAATGGGAAGGTATACACCACAGGGAATTGGAGGAAAAGCACCGGGAAGCTTTGGAAAAATGGGGCAGCGATTGGAAAAATACAGCCCCTCCCGGAGGGGAGAGCTTCTTTGAAATATATATACGGGTGAAGAGCAGTATTGAGGATATTTTGAAGGAGTACAGGGGAAAAAAGGTGCTGATTGTGTCCCACCATGGCACAATGAGGATAATACCCCTAGTGCTTCTCGGCCTTACGGAAGATGCATACTGGAGCTTTACTGCGGAGCAGGGAAGATACAGCCTTTACGAGATTGATGAAGAAGGACACTGTAAAATAAAAAGAATCAACAGTGGAAGATAAAGAATGACTATAAGCGGCGCAATACTGCGTTGTGCTGCGCAATTTTGTGTTGTGCTGCGAAATACTGCGGAAAGGGAATTAACATGGAGAAAAGGGAATTGAAGTCAAAAAGCCTGATGATACAGGGAACCGCATCCTCTGTGGGAAAAAGCCTTATATGCACTGCAATCTGCAGAATACTTTCCCAGGATGGATATAATGTAAATCCCTTTAAGTCTCAGAATATGTCTTTGAATTCATATATAACCATAGAAGGGCATGAAATGGGAAGGGCCCAGGTGATGCAGGCGGAGGCCTGCGGGAAGCTGCCCGAAGCCTGCATGAATCCTATACTTCTGAAGCCTGTGTCAGACAGAAAGTCCCAGGTCATAATTGAAGGCAGTGTTTATGCTGATATGGATGCAGTTGAGTATTTTAACTTCAAGCCAAGGCTCAAGGAGAGGATTTCAGACATTTACCGAAGGCTGGAGGATAGAAGTGATATTGTTGTCATAGAAGGGGCAGGAAGCCCCGCAGAGATAAACCTTAATCATGAGGATTTTGTAAACATGGGTATGGCCAAAATTGCCGGGGCCCCCGTACTGCTTATAGGGGATATAGACAGAGGCGGTGTATTTGCATCCCTGGCCGGCACAATGCTGCTTTTAAGCCCGGAAGAAAAAAAGCTTGTAAAGGGTGTCATAATAAACAAATTCAGGGGCAGCTTGGAGATATTGAAACCCGGAATCGAGATGCTGGAAGAAATTATAAAAGTGCCGGTGCTGGGCGTAATACCGTATTTCAGCATGAACCTGGAGGATGAGGACAGTGTTTCCGAATGGCTGAAGTCCGGGTCAGAGAAGGACGGAGAGTTGGATATTGCGGTAATTAGACTGCCGTATATGTCGAATCATACCGATTTCAACGCTTTAAGGCTCCATGAGGATGTATCCCTGAGATTTGCGGAAATCGACAAAGAGCTTGGGGAACCGGATGTTATAATACTGCCGGGCACAAAAAGCACTGTTCATGACATGCTTGCGCTGAAAAAAACAGGAATGGATAAGAAAATATTGAAATGCCACTCCAGGGGCAGTGTTGTTTTTGGAATCTGCGGAGGTTATCAGATGCTTGGCAAAGAAATATCGGATAAATTTAAGGCCGAGTCAGACAATGAATGCTCGGAAGGCTTGGGCTTGCTTAACGTCGTTACAGAGTTCAGAAAGAACAAATTCACGACTCTTTCTAAAGGCAGGGACAATGTTTTCGGAGCTGAGGTAAGAGGCTACGAAATACATATGGGAGAAACCGTGGGCGCAGATATTGAGAACTCCTTTATTACAATAGGGGAAAGAGGGGGAAGGGCTGCTTCGGGACAGGACGGAATGATAAATAAGGACCTTACGGTATTCGGCACATATATCCACGGCATATTTGACAGTTCAGAGTTCACAAGAAGCTTTCTGAATCTGATCCGGAGAAGGAAGGGATTGATTCCTTTGGAAAACCGGGCTCCTGATTATTGGGAGTATAAGGAAGGGCAATACGACAAGCTTGCGGAAATAGTAAGGTCTAACCTTGATATGAAAAAGTTTTATGAAATATTGAAAGCGGGAATATAGGTTTAAAAACTATTTTAGATTTTGTATACAAAATCTTTGGCGAAAATTACAATAATGATATATAATATAGGTTATGATATGCTTAATGCTGAGTTTTTGTATCGTTTGCAATGCAGATTGCAGCGTACAGGGATATTTGTATTATACTTGGAGGTGCCGATATGAACTTGGATAATCTTGGTGCAAAGTTGCATCGCAATCTTACAGTAGGGAAGCTTGTGGAAATCGCGCTGAAAAAAGAAGGTGCCGCTCTTACCGATACCGGAGCTTTGAGCATCAACACGGGTAAATATACCGGCAGGTCCCCCGGCGACAGATTTATAGTTGATGATCCCGGCATACACGACAAGGTGGATTGGGGTAAGGTCAACGTACCCATAAGCAGTGAGAAATTTGAAAACCTGTATAACAAAATTAAAGAATATATAAAAGACAAAGAGCTTTTTGTATTTGACGGTTTTGTCGGGGCAGACAAGAATTATAGGATGCCTATCAGGATTATAAATGAATATGCAAGCCAAAATCTTTTTGCCCAGAACCTTTTCATTAAGCCAAAGGAAGGGGAGCTTGAGGGTTTTGAGCCTGAATACACGGTTATAGCTGCACCGGGCTGTCATGCTGATGCCGAAGCTGACGGCGTAAATTCCGAAGCCTTTATTATATTGAATTTTGCAAAGAAAATTGTTATTATAGGCGGATCAATGTACTGCGGCGAGATAAAGAAGTCCATATTTACGATCATGAACTTTATACTTCCCATGAAGGGAGTAATGCCTATGCATTGTTCGGCCAACATCGGAGAAGACGGTGATGTGGCGCTGTTCTTCGGATTGTCGGGTACGGGAAAGACTACTTTGTCTGCCGACAAGGGAAGAAGGCTTATTGGTGATGACGAGCACGGCTGGACAGAGGACGGGGTATTCAACTTCGAGGGAGGCTGCTATGCAAAATGCATAAGGCTTTCAAAGGAAAACGAACCGCAGATATGGAATGCCATAAGGTTTGGTACGGTAGTGGAGAATCTGGTGCTGGATCCTGAGACAGGAGTTCCGAACTATGACAGTGAAAAATTCACCGAGAATACCCGTGCAGGATATCCTGTTAC
>DAOLPD010000159.1:2288-7251 GCA_035417425.1 Bacillota bacterium | reverse complement strand
TCAGGAAAGCCTTTAAGGGCTTTCTTTTTTTATTTCCATAAAAGTATCCATCCTGCTTTTCATAGCCCTTCCCCAGGGCCCATCTCCTGTTTCCATCGGGAATAACTCCAATGTGCATCGGAAGCCTTTTAAAGCTGGGAACGCCCATAGCTTCACCTCGCAAATAAATTCCTATTGCTTTATTATTCCCGATATGTAAAGAATTAGCCTTGCATGCTTTATATAATTATAGCTTTTTTTGCAGCTGCAGTACAGCATAAACCTTTGGAGACATGGGGACGTTTCTCCTGGAGACATGGGGAGACATGGGGACGTTTCTCCTGTCCCACTGAAAGCGAGACACGCGAAACGTCCCCATGTTTCGCGACGCCTTATTCTTATATTGTGTTACAATTAAAGGGAAAACACAAACTGTGTAGAATATATGAAGGGAATATATATGTGAGGGGAAAAAATATGAAGAAGCTCATCAGGATTTCAGCATTGGTGCTTATAATTATATTTACTGCTTCAGGCTGTTTCGGCAGGGATGCGGGAACCCCTGAAGATACAGCCGGAATGCCGTCAGAGGGGTATGGCAATACCCTGGGAAACATAACAAACGGCGGTGTTGTGGCATTTCAGGAAGGCTGGGTATATTACTGCAACGGCAATGATGATGTAAGTATATATAAAATGAGAATAAACGGATCGGATAAAACCAAATTAAACAGTGATAGGTCAATGTTCCTGAATGTGCAGGGAGACTGGGTGTATTACAGCAATATTGAAGAAACTGAAAACAGCAGCATATATAAAATAAAAACAGACGGTACTAAAAGGACAAAGCTGACAGACGACTCTGCATCCTTTATAAATGTTGTGGATGAATGGATTTATTACAGCAATGCTTCCGATAACAGGCGAATTTACAAGATCAAGACTGACGGCAAAGAAAGAACACTCATCGGAGACAAATTCTCCTCATATTTGAATGTGCATGAGGGGTGGATATATTACACTAACGGAGAGGATAAAAAGCGGATATATAAGGTCAGTATTGACGGAACGGAAAATGTCAGAGTGTCGGAGGATGCAGCAGCATATATAAATGTGGATGAAGACTGGATATACTACAGCAATGTCTCTGATGGGAACAAGCTTTATAAAATAAAGACTGACGGAACTGAGAAAACGGAGCTTACGAAGGAAGAAGCCCTCTTCATAAATGTATCGGAGGAATGGGTATATTATTGCAATGGATATAATGGCAACAGGATATTCAGGATAAAAAAGGACGGCACAGATAAGGCAATTCTGAACTATGAAAGCTCCAAGTTCATAAATATTGCTGACGGATGGCTGTACTTCATTGTTGATTCTGCCTCAAACAGATTATTTAAGATGAAAAGCGACGGTACGAAAATACAGATGGTTGAAAAAGCAGAAAGGTAAGAAGCGTGCTTCTTACCTTTTAAACTACCAAATCCACATGCTGCACCGACCCGGCGGTACCGTTCTCACGAAGGAAAATGCCGGTTTTCTGAATGACTCCGTTTTCCTTGTTTTCTTCTCCTCTTAAGCTGAAGGCCGTTCCTGCGCTGCCAAGGTATATTGCGCCTATACCCTTCTCACCGAGAGCAAAGAGCATGTCATTTCCATATTCGTCCTTTGTCCATATTCTAAGTTTGTCGAAAACCATGTCGTTTTCATCTATCCATCCGTTTTCATCCAGATCATATTGTGATAAATCAGCAAAGCCGTCGCCGCTTTGAGGGCCGAAAAGCTCGCTTCCGTCATTTATTTTCCCGTCATTGTTCAGATCCAGAGAAAGGAAGCCGCTGCCTGAAAGCAGCCGGGATATCTGGTCAGGACTCCCGTCACAGTCAATATCGAAACTGAATTTGTTGTCTGACAGTAATGCCGAGGGAGCATCGAAATTTATAACAAGGGGATCCTTTCTTAACGCATCCCCTGCTCTTATGTGAATTTCTTCACTGGAGTAAAATTCCCTGCTCATATTCAGTTGAAGGTCTATTTTGATTTCCCTTCCGTCTGAAGTTCTTACAATTCCGGTTGAACTGAAGGACACTTTTTCACTTTCATAATGAATGGATTTACTGTCATAGATCAATCCCCATCCGGCTCTTGGGTTCCCGACGCCGCCATTTGCCGGAACTCCCCGGTTAATGGGCATATCATTGTCTATTCTGATCTTTTTTGGAATTTTGAACTTGAATTTCTTGCCCAGAAGATGTGTAAGCATTGCTTCAATGAGCATAAGCTTTTGTTTGTCTTCTCCGGCAAGCTCCTCTTCAGTATCAAGATCAATGCATTGGGAATTGCTGCTGCTGATTTGCTGATGAAGTTCCATGGCTTTTTTTGAGATATCAATGATGATTCCGGGAGGACTATTCATTGATGTTTCAGGATTATCACCTATCCAGAACTGCATGTTCTCCTGTTTCTGTTTAAAGGTTACAGAGGAGTGCTCGCTCTTTAAACAGATGTTTGAATTCTCGATCTTCATTTTTCCACCTCCGTGTGATATTACGCCAAAGCCGCAATCCTTTTTTGCTTTGGTATAGATCTTATATAAATTATCGGAAAAATTAAGCACATTCTTTATGCAGGCACATAAATATGCTACAATAATTGTATCGATACAAAATGAGGTGAGGATATGGGCGAAGTGATAATTCCTAAGGATATAGAAATAAATATAGACAAGAGCAGCGGCAGTCCGATTTATATACAGTTGTATGAGCAGCTGAAAAAATATATAACTGAGGGTATTCTTACAGAAGACAGCAAGCTTCCCACAATCAGAAGCTTCGCGGAGCATCTGGGGGTGAACAGTATAACCATAGTCAATGCATACAAGCTGCTGGAGGATAACAAGCTGGTTTATAAGAAGGTGGGAAGCGGAACCTATGTAATGCCGCTGAAGGCCGTGATAAACCTGGAAAGCAATTTCACCTACTCTTTGGATGAAATAGAATATGATATGGATATGGGAGCAGATGAGGATACCATAAATCTTTCAACAGCTTCCCCGGACCCAAAGCTATTCCCCATAAGGGACTTCAGAAGGATGCTGAATGAGGTATTGGAACGGGACGGAGGAAGAGCTTTCATGTATCATGAGAATATGGGGTATAAACCATTAAGGGAGTCGATATCAAAATACCTGACTGAATATGGGATAGATGCGGAAGCCTCCGATATACATATTATTTCCGGTGCACAGCAGGGCATAGACATTGTATCCAGGGTGCTTTTAACCAACGGAGACTACGTTTTTGTTGAGAGCCCGACATATAACGGAGCTGTAGCCGTATTCAAGTCAAGGGGGGCAAAGATTGTTGAAATACCTCTTTTGACGGATGGCCCGGATATGATGGAGCTGGAAAAAAAGCTTGCGCTTATTAAGCCCAAGCTCATCTATGTTATGCCGAACTTTCAGAATCCTACGGGATACACCTATTCTGAAAGGAAAAGAAAATATCTTCTGCTGCTTTGCAAAAAATATGATGTTATGGTGGTTGAAGATGATTACATGAGTGACCTGAGCTATCTTGACGTGGGGAAAAGGCCTCTTAAGGGACTTGACAGGGAAGGCAGGGTGATATATATAAAAAGCTTTTCCAAGATATTCATGCCGGGGCTTAGAGTGGGGTATCTGATAATTCCGGAAGGCTTAAAGGAAAATGTTATGGGCATCAAGCATATAACAGACATATATACTTCAGGATTAATGCAAAGGGTCCTTGATTTGTACTTCAGAAGCGGCATATGGAGCAAGCATTTGGAATATATGAAGCGGGAATACAGTCTGAGGTATTTTGAAGCAGTAAGATCTGCAAGAAAGCATCTTAGGGGGGCAAGCTTTACCCAGCCTTATGGAGGATTGAATCTGTGGGTAAAGCTTCCGGAGAAGGTATCATCCGTTGAACTTTATGAAAGGTGCAGAGACAGGAAGGTGATCTTTACACCGGGCACCGTATTCATAAAGGGAGAGGCCGGAGAGAAGCACATAAGGATAAGCTTTGCCGCTGCGGGCCTCGGACAAATCGCGGAAGGAATATCCATAATAGGAAATGTAATGGAGGAGATTAAAGACAGTGCTAAATAATCTCCTTTAAGTCCTTTACTATATCTGCATCAAGATTTCCGATTTTAACCATTGAATCAATTATTCCAAGGGCTTTTTCTTTTTTCATTCCGTTCCTGTAAGGCCTGTCTTCCGTCAAAGCCTGATATACATCGCATACAGCCATAATTCTTGATTTTTGGCATAGCCTTTCTGCACCAATACCTTCCGGATAGCCTGTACCCCTTAGGGTCTCATGGTGGTTGGCTGCCCAGGGAGTAATCTCTTCCATGCCTGATATATTGCCCAGAATGAGTTTTGTATAGTAAGTATGGGATTTGATTATAGAGTATTCACTTGCACTTAGGTTCCCGGGCTTGTCCAAAATGTTGTTGGGGATGGCAAGCTTTCCTATATCATGAAGCAAGGCCGCAATTTTCATTTTCATTGTAGATTCCTTGTCGAAATTGTAATACCTGCAGAACATTGCGGCATGATTGGATAAACCTACTGAATGCTCATGGGTAAAGGTGCTTTTCTTATCTATTATTGCTGCAAAGACAACGGCAATATTTTTTATTGTATTGAGAGATATCGATGCCTTGATAGGGGGATGTTTGCGGGTTAAGATAACCGGATTTGTATTAATATTCTCCATATCGAGCCAGAACCTTTCATTTTTGCATGCTTCCATAAATGCATCCGTAATATGTCCGCTGAACATTTTTCCTTTTTTGGACTGAATCCAGTCAATTATATAATCCTTCTGCATCCAGTGCGGCTGTTCATCATTGTAAATAAGTTCAAACATATCAGCAATATGTATTATCTGGGCTTCCTCAGGGATGTCACTTCCTGCAAGTCCGTTGGGGCCTGAGCCATCCCAGCTTT
>DAOLPD010000159.1:0-2278 GCA_035417425.1 Bacillota bacterium | reverse complement strand
ATTATCCTTGAAATACATTTATCCAGGGGCAGTTTTCTTATAATATTGGAACCGAATTCGGAATGCTCATATATGAAGCTGCTGTCTCCGTGAGCTTCGGCAAAAGCTTCAACCGCACCGATATCATGCATACTGGAGGCGATATAAAGATTCTTAAGTCTCTCCTCGTCATAATTAAGCTCCTCAGCAATGCAAAGTGATGCAAGGGCTGTGCGTTTTGAGTGGCTGGCGAAGTTGTGGTTATATACGCTGAATCTTGGTATGGGAACATTAAAATTTATCTTCTTGCTTTTATCCTTAAAGGCAGCCCCCTCTGCCAAATCCAGGGATAATGAAATGGAGTTTATAAAACTGTTGAAATCAATAAATGCTGTTTTTTCTGACATATATACTACTCCTTTTTGAATGTCGAATTTTGTAGATTTTAGTATTAACTACAATTATATAATATTTTTTTAAATGAAAACATAAAAAGCTATGATATTTTTTGATTACATAAATAGCTTATAGGGAACAATTGAAGTTGAGAACTTGTTTAAGCAGAATCGGAGGTAAATGATGAAGTTCTACATAGGCATAGACGTAGGATCTGTGAGTACAAATGTGATAGCAGTGGACGACAGCTTCAATGTATTATCAAAGCAATACATCAGGACAAACGGCCAGCCTCTCGAATCAGTGAAGGAGGGACTGAGAATCCTTAAAGCAGAGCTGGGCAGCAGCTCAAAGGTGTTAGGCGCAGGTGTTACGGGCAGCGGCAGGCAGCTTAGCGGCATAATGGTGGGAGCCGATGTAATAAAAAATGAAATAACTGCTCATGCAACTGCTGCCATTGCATATTTTCCCGACGCAAGGACTATATTTGAAATCGGCGGACAGGATTCCAAAATCATAATGCTCAAGAATGGAATGGTAGTTGATTTTGCAATGAACACAGTGTGCGCTGCAGGCACAGGTTCATTCCTGGAGCATCAGGCCGAAAGGCTGAAGGTGAGGATTGAAGAGTTCGGAGATCTTGCCTTGAGAGCTGAAAGAAACGTCAGGATTGCCGGAAGGTGTACTGTGTTTGCTGAATCCGATATGATCGCCAAGCAGCAGTATGGCTTCTCAAAAGCTGATATTATCAACGGATTGTGTGAAGCTCTTGTGAGGAATTATATTAACAATCTCGGAAGAGGAAAAAAGCTTGAACCGCCTTTTGTATTTCAGGGAGGAGTAGCTGCAAACAAGGGCATAAAAACAGCCTTTGAAAAGGTGATAGGCCATCAGGTTGTTGTTCCCGAGCATTACAACGTAATGGGGGCAATAGGTGCGGCAATACTTGCCAGGGAATATATATTAAGGAGCGGCAAAACAACTGGGTTCAGAGGATTTGAAGCCGATGACATTGATTTTGTGCCTGCAAGCTTTGAATGCTCCGGCTGTGACAATTGCTGTGAAGTAATTAAAGTTGAAATGGACAGCAAGGTTGTGGCAATGTGGGGGGACAGGTGCGGCAAGTGGACTAATTCTGTCAATAACAATCCCTTGTAGGATTGCCGATACCATAGCAAAAAAGTGTGTCGTGAGGCACCTTTTTTTTAAAAGGTTGCATATATTTACCCCTTCCGTAATAACTTTATATAAAGAAATATAACCGACTAAAAGTAATTGACTAAGATGGGAGGGATATTTATCAAACCGAGAATTATTTTATTAACCAAGAAAAATCTCATAATTTATGCTGTATTGTTTATTGTTCTGGTTGTTGGCTTGGTCTTATTGTTTACATTAAGAAGTAATGAAGCGGGGCTTGCTGCTTCAGGCTATACATATTTGAAATACAATGATGGGGTATATGTGGGTGTGGAAAAAACGGAATCCGGGGATGTCAAGGCGGAGGTAACAATTAAGAACTCAAAAATAAAGGACATAAAGCTTATTGAAATGCCTCCCGACTACATAAGCAACAATCCCAACATCAAAGATGAGATTTCCGACGTGATCTATACAATAATAAAGAAACAGGATGTAACAGCTGCAAGTGATACGGGTACTGTCTCCTATGTGTTGAGCAAAGTAATAAAGGCAGTAAGAAATGCTCTTAATGAATCTATGTTAATACAGTGAAAAAAGAATGAGACACGGGGACGTCCCCGTGTCTCCGCGTGTCTCGTATCTGGAAAACTGTTTAATGATTGAGTTTGCAGCTGGGACAATAACCGAAGAAATAAAGCTGTTGATTGGTAAGCTGGTAACCTGTCTTTTTTTGCACTTGATCCGCAAGGTCAAAAAGCAT
>DAOLPD010000158.1:6635-7276 GCA_035417425.1 Bacillota bacterium | reverse complement strand
GGGAAGGTGCTTGTAGACGGCCTAGGAGTAGGAGATGTGGGAAACATAGTGCTAAGGGACAGAAAGCATCTTTCCCAGGACGGACTGATAGTTGTAGTAGTAACCATAAGCAAGGAGACAGGACAGGTAGTGGCAGGCCCCGACATAATATCAAGAGGCTTTGTATATGTCCGTGAGTCTGAGGACTTAATGGAAGAGGCAAAGGGAGTAATAAAGGATGCACTGGCAAAATGCGAAGAAAAACAGATAACAGAATGGGGAACCATTAAATCCGAGGTCAGGGAGAGCCTCAGGGAGTTCATATACGAAAGAACCAAGAGAAATCCGATGATTCTTCCGATTATTATGGAGATTTAGAATGCTATGGATAAAATATATATAGTAGTGAATCCTGTTTCGGCAAACAAAACGACAGCCAGGGAATGGCCCTTGTATGAAAAGGCATTGTCGGATGCAGGTTTTGAATTTGATGCAGTATTGACTGAATACCCCGGACATGCTGCCGAGCTTACAAGGAAGGCATTAAAGCTTGGATATAAAACAATTATGTCTGTCGGCGGGGATGGTACAATGAATGAAGTGGTCAACGGTTTTTTTTCTGCCGGAAATAAACCTGTTAACCGAGGAATACCGTGACGAGA
>DAOLPD010000158.1:0-6625 GCA_035417425.1 Bacillota bacterium | reverse complement strand
CAACGGTTTTTTTGATAATGACCGGCTCATCGATGAAAATTCAAGGCTTATTGTGTTTTCAAGAGGAACAGGCTGTGACTTTATACGAACCCTTGGAATCAATAAAAATATTGAAGATTTATTGGCTATACTAAAAAGAAACCGGGAAAAACAAATCGATGTCGGCCGTTTAAGCCTTGTCAGTGCTGAAGGGAATATGTCCGTAAAGTATTTTCTGAATATCGCGGACATAGGCATAGGCGCCGAAACCGCAGACAGAGTGAATAAGAATTCAAAGAGGCTTTCAGGCTTTCTTTCCTTTATGCTTGGAACATTAAGCACTGTAGTTCTGTACAAGAATCAGAATTTCGAAGTGGTTATAGATGATAATATACATTTGAACGGAATTATGAACAGTGTAATCGTGGCAAACGGGAAATATTTCGGCGGCGGAATGATGGTGGCCCCCGATGCGGTAATGGACGATGGAGTTTTTGACATAATTATTCTGGGAAATTTAAGCAAGCCGGATATTATTAAAAGCTTTCCCCTGATATATAAAGGAAAGCATATGAACCACCCAAAGCTTAAGTATTACAGAGGCAGGAAAGTAAAAGTAACAAGCGGCGGCAAAGGCCTTATTGAAGTGGATGGGGAAATACCCGGCAGGGCTGACGCTGTTTTTGAGCTGATGCCCAAGGCATTTAAAATACTTGTTTAACCTAATATATATAATGGAGAAGATATAATGAAAAATACGCTAAGAGAAGATATAAGAAATGTAGCAATAATAGCACATGTGGATCATGGCAAGACTACCCTGGTGGACGGACTTTTAAGACAGAGCGGCACCTTCAGGGCTAATGAAAATGTCATGGAAAGAGTAATGGATTCAAACGATCTGGAGAGAGAGAGGGGCATAACCATACTCGCAAAAAATACTGCAGTAATATACAACGATATCAAGATAAACATAGTTGATACTCCGGGGCACGCAGATTTCGGCGGAGAGGTGGAAAGAGTCCTTAAGATGGTAAACAGTGTGCTGCTTATTGTAGATGCCGCAGAGGGGCCGATGCCGCAGACGCGTTTTGTGCTGAAAAAGGCCCTGGAGCTTCAATTGAAGCCTATTGTGGTAATAAACAAGATAGACAGGCCGGATTCCAGGATTGAAGAAGTGATTGACGAGATTATAGATTTGTTCATTGAACTTGGTGCAGATGATCATCAGTTGGATTTCCCGATTGTATACGTTTCTGCAAAACAGGGGGTTGCAAAGCTTGATATGAAGGATGAGTCGCAAGATTTGAGGCCTCTTTATGATACGATAATATCCTATGTCGAACCTCCGAAAGGTGACGCGGATGGACCTTTTCAGATGCTTGTCACTACTATCGAATATGATGAATATGTCGGCAGGATTGCCATCGGAAGAATTGAAAGAGGCAGGATAACCTCTGGAATGAACGCTGCTCTTTGCAAAAGGGACGGAGCTTTGCAAAGTGTCAAGCTGAGCAGGGTTTACAGCTTCATGGGGCTCAAGAGGAAGGAAATTGAAGAGGCATCACTGGGAGACATAATTGCCGTTTCCGGCATAGACGATATAAATATCGGAGAGACAATATGCGATATTCAGAATCCGGAGCCAATACCCTTTGTCAATATTGATGAACCAACAATTTCTATGACCTTCAGCGTAAATAACAGTCCTTTTGCTGGCCGTGAAGGAGAATATGTCACTTCAAGGCATTTAAGGGCAAGATTGTTTAAGGAATTGGAAACAAATGTGGCAATGAGGTTAACAGAAACAGATTCTCCCGACACTTTCGAGGTGGCGGGAAGAGGAGAACTGCACCTTTCAATACTGATAGAGACAATGAGAAGGCAAGGCTATGAGTTCCAGGTATCAAAGCCGAATGTCATTTTAAAGATTGTAAACGGTGTGACCTGTGAGCCCATCGAGGATCTCATTATTGAAATACCCGAAGAATTCATGGGAGTCGTAATGGACAGATTAGGACCCAGGAAGGCTGAGATGATGAATATGAGCAATAGCAGCGATGGGTATCTGCGCCTTGAATTCAAGATACCGGCAAGGGGACTTATAGGCTACAGATCCCAGTTTATGACTGATACAAAAGGAAACGGAACCATGCACCATGTTTTCTACGGCTACGAGGAATACAAGGGCGAAATTCCTGACAGGTCCAGGGGCTCCCTTGTTGCCTTTGAAAGCGGCGAGACTACGGCTTACGGACTTTATAACGCTCAGGAGAGGGGATATTTGTTCCTCGGACCGGGAGTGCAGGTATATGAAGGTATGATAGTTGGGGAGAATGCAAAATCCGATGATATAGAAGTAAATGTATGCAAGAAGAAGCATGTGTCAAATATGAGGGCTTCCGGGTCCGATGAAGCACTGAGGCTGACTCCCCATAAGGAGATGAGCCTGGAGGAATGCCTTGAATTCATTACGGCGGATGAGCTTGTGGAAGTAACTCCTAAATCAATAAGGCTTCGGAAGAGGATATTGAACAGCAGCCTCAGGGCAAAAGCCAGGAATAAGTAAGGGAGCATTTCATTTTAATGCTCCTTTTTTTATGCTTTGTTATAGCATTATTTTACCAGTTGTACTATTATTAGAGTATAAGATTAATAGGAGGTTCATGCAATGAAGAGAGAACAAGGCAGAAAACTTATAGCTTTTGTTCTGTGCTTTATTATGTTATTCTCACAAATACAACCTATCTACGCAGCTCAGAACCTGCCATTAAAGTCCGGAACGAAATCAGAGGACACTCAGGAGCCAACAACCAAACAACTGATAAAAACACCAGCTTCACCGGATAAGACCGATTCATCCGAGGACTATACTTCGAAGGAGCCTGTGCCCACCCCAAATATGCTGCCTATTCAGACAGCTCCCGATAGTATGCCTCAGGTACAGACGGCCCCCGGAATCAACCTGCCTCTTGAGGAGATATTCATAAAACCGAAGATTAAATCTCCTGAGGCTCCGGCTACCTTCAATGTCAACTATAAATTGCAGGATAATGTAGTGCTTGTCGATAATAAGCTTGGGACTGTACTTGAAAATCTTAAGCTGCCTGAGGAGTTGAATACAAATACGCAGGTACCGGGTATAAGAAATATTGATAAGCTGGAAAAATCCGCATTAGTTGACAACAGCCTGTTTGCATCCCAAATTCCCGGCTATGAAAAGGATAAGGTATACTTTGACTCTGTAAACGGTGTAGCAATGAAAACCGTAGAAAAAGTAAAATTAAGACAACCCGGTGCCGCTTCCGCCAGTAACTTTGTTTCCCTCAAGAGGCCCCAGCTTAACGAGGTTTTTAAAGACTTTGAGATCACGAAACAGTCAATAAAATTGACAAAAGGTAATGTTTCCGGCTATGCCAACGGAGTTGAGGAATGTACCATAAAACGTGAGTTTCATCCGAATATTGAACTTGAACAGTCAAGGCTGGAACAGCTGAAAACAAGGAAATATATAGCATACAACGGCAGGATGCTGACAAGTATGTTAAGCGGGGAAAAGGGAAAAGAAGAATATGTACCCAAACATTTATCTGACCCTCTGGTGGAATTCAGATTTAATGATGTTCCTCTTGCCGCCTATGATGAGGATGGTTTTGATGTTGAAATAACCCTTGACGGATATTTGGGCATAGACAGCATTACTGTTGATGCGGGGTATGAATTCGTAGGAGATTATTATTTTACCGTAAATACCGGGCAGGAGCTCAATCTGACAGTCAATGCGGAGATAAGGGGGCAGAAGGATCTTATAGTGCCAATATTTGGGATTGACCTGGATGCCAAGATTGCCCGCATCACTGGAGGAATATTCCTGGTAGTGGGGGTTAATGGAGATATTGAGATTGTTACCTCGGTGACACAATGGGCAAAAAACAGGCTGGGGGTCGAAGGCAGTACGGTAGTATATCTCCCAACACCTCCCAAACCGATTTGCGAGTTTTATGACAAAGGCGTGGATGTGGATGTTTCCCTTGCGGGAGAAATAAATATGGATATGAGGGCCGGAGTTATATTAGGCCTTGAAGTGCTTGGATGGGAATGTGTAGGAGCTGCCGCTTTGGCAGGTATTGGTATGAATTGCGTTGCACAGGACCTTATAATTAATATCGATGTCTACTTTATTGTTGATATTTATGCCACCTTGTTTGGTAAACGGATAGACATTTATAACGATATTTGTTATTTATATCAGATGCAGAAGCCCAATACCAAGGGATACAGGATTGTATTCAATGAAGCCTGTGCGTACAGGGACAGCGTATGGGGTCATATAGCAAAATGGACGGGACCCAGTGAATCCGAAGGTGTAAAGGACTTTAAAGGGAATCTGGAGATAACCTTTAGAAGAACGGAAGGAGAAGATGCGGGTTATACGAAGACTTTTCCTGTCAGCAGCGATTCTAAGGGGAACTTTGTGCTTACGAATGTCAAGCAAAAGGGATTTGATATGAGAAAGGGCGATATGATATGGATCAGCAAGGTGAATTTTGAGTCCCTTGGAGAGGCATATGTCACAACCACCTTCCCCTTCAATTTTGTAACTATAGATTATGCCGATTTCTTCAATGATGAGGCCAAGGGCTATGTAAGTCAGGCTAAAGTTAGAAAATGGCCTTCCGATGAATACGAATACATCACTTACAGAGGGAATGTGGAACCGGTGGTTGAGAATACGAATTTCACAAAGCCGCCATTTTATGCCCCCGGAATATGTGACGAAAAAGGAGAATTTACTATATACTATCCCTTCAGACCCGAACATCTGGTGTCCGGAATGATTTCAAGCGACGGGTTCAGCGTAATGTCCTGGAATAAGGTAAAGCCTGACGTGAGCTTTACCGGTAAAAGGATTGTTGAACCCATTGACAGGAAGCATTATACGGATGAAGACGGCAGGCCTGTTGATCAAAGGAGGGAAATTGAGCACTTTCTTGTAATAAATGAGCGGGGAACAAAGAAGGTTGATACTCAGGGACATTATGATTCTTACTATAGTATATATAGCCCCGGTTCTTACCATTATGATCCCATATCCGGCAGGCCTTGGGTTCCTCCGGTGACAGTAGGAAGCAGAGAATTTAATGAACGTATAGTTCCATTGCCTGACGCCAAGGGAACCTCTGTGCTGTCAAAGAATTATACTACTGAATGGAGCTGGAACGGTTACAGCAGCGGTGCAGTTACATTTTCACCAACAGGGCAGCTTCAAATGGGTGTTAATGCTTCATCACAATTGCAGCCTGCGGAGGACTGGGCATCGCAGTTACAGCTTGAGGACAGCTGGATATCTCAGGCTGAGCTTATACCGATAAGCTTTACTTATGCTTCAGAGGAGCCGAAGCCGGCTGAGGACCATTTTATGGATATTGATAAAATGATAGGGCTTAACTCAATAGTCAGGCAAGGCAAAGTAACCTTTTACCATGAGGGTGAGGCAATAGAAGTATACGACCCTGAGGATATCGGGGAACCCGCCAAGGGACGCAAGATGGAACACATCAATAATCCTGTTGCAGAGCTTATGATAAACAGGATATGGAGCAGGATCAATATGGCTAAACTTAATACAATGAGACAGTTCTTCCAAAGCCGTCAGTATGATGCTCAGCAGCTGCCGGGTGCAGGCCAGATGAACCCGGGAGACATAATGCAGTAATGATGCTTTCATACCAGCACATATTCTTGCTTTCCCGCGGTGTACAAAAATCATAGAATAAGGAGGAGAAGAATGAATAAAAGATTATTGGTATTTGCCCTATGTATGGTATTTATACTAGGGATTGGAGCAGGTGCAGCGGGAGCTGCCGTAAGAGAAGAGATCACTGCAGCAATTGAATATGAAGTGAAAATAAAGCTGAACGGGAAAGATTTTATTCCAATTAATGTAGACGGCTCCCCTATGTATCCCATAAGCTACAAGGGCAGCAATTATCTTCCGGTAAGGGCATTAGCCAACGCCCTTTCAGTTGCCGTGGATTATGATCCTGTCAACAGAGTAATATACCTTGGAGAAAAAGACAGGATTCCTCTTGAAGGTAAGGACTATGTAAAAAACTATACAAGTCAGTTCAGTACCGACAAAAACCAGCTAAATGTAAATGGAAAGCAATATGACTGGGGTATAGTATACACAGGAACAGAAGGTTATTATGAATTCAGCGGTTTTATATATCCTAACGGCAAATATCAAAAATTCGGCGGGGTGGCCTGCATGAACGATATGGACAACAGTACTGATGAAGTTACAATAAGAATAAGAGAGAAGGACTATGAGGGTAAAGTGCTTAAAGAGCTGGTGGTGCATAAGGGTGAATCCATACCCTTCGAAATTGATATTCCCAACATAAAAACCCTTTATATACAGAATCTGGTCTACGATAGAGTTCCAAAATCCACAAACCCAGATCAAATGCTAATTGCTGAACCTTATTTCAAATAAGCTGCTTTTAATAAAGCCGGACAGTTTATGAAGGAAAACCCTTCAAACTGCCCGGCTTTTTCATGCTATTATTAAACTTGTCAAAATATGTTGAGCATTATATAATTAATTAGATGTTTTACATTAAACATTTTCATTCATATGTCG
>DAOLPD010000157.1:0-7336 GCA_035417425.1 Bacillota bacterium | reverse complement strand
TCCAAGGTCATATCTTTAGGGAATCCAAAAAGGATAGTACCCTTCAAATCTCCGGTTACTCCCAGTACAACACTTGCATCTTTGCTGCTTACCATATCTTCAATGACCCTAAGATCCTTTTTCTGAGGATCTATCCCAACCATTAATTTAAACACATCCTTTGTTGCCTTATAAAAGGAGTTTACATATTCTGCCTTCATTATGCTTCTCCTCCTTTGCTCTTAGCGTATTCCCCTATCATCTGGTCCATTTTTCCCACATGCATTATCAGCCAGGCCATGAGCTTACCGCCGAATTCCTGTATCTTTTCTTCGTTGAAGCCTTCCTTTTCAAAGATTTTTACATAGTCATTTATTCCCTCTTTAAATTTATGATGAGCTATTTTGTGATTCTCAATTTCCGGGTAGCCGATTTGTGCCTGATAAGCTTCCTCATCGTCAAAATGGACTATTACGTACTCCTGCATGAAAGACATGGTTTCCTTAACTTTTTCCAGTTTGTCCTCCCAGCTATCCTTGCTCTCAACTGTCTGCAGAAAGTCAGAAACCCGCTTGAAAAGCTCTTTATGCTGTTCATCTATAAGTTCTATACCGATACTATATTTGTCTTTCCACATCATATTCAAGCACCCCCTTTACTCTTTATAATAATTTTTCTTTGATTATTGTTATGTATAACATATTATAGCATAATTTGACATATTGCACACTAAAATTAAGTATAAAGAAAAATCAAGCAAAGAAAACTTCGCTTGATCTTTAATAATATATTGGAGAAATCATTATTTTCATTACTTCTTCGTCCCCAGGTATGCCTCCTGTATCTTTGGATCACTTGCGATGTCACTTGCCCGCCCGGAAGCCGACATTTTTCCCTGTTCCAATACATAGGCTCTGTCAGCTATTGAAAGCGCTTTGTATGCATTCTGTTCCACCAGAAGGATTGTTTTCCCCATCTTTCTGATATCTAATATTATGTCAAAAACAGTCTGCACTAATAATGGGGCAAGCCCAAGAGACGGTTCATCAAGAAGCATAATATCGGGACTGCTCATGAGCCCCCTGCCCATAGCAAGCATTTGCTGTTCTCCTCCGCTTAAAGTTCCTGCTACCTGCTTTTCCCTCTCCTGAAGCCTTGGAAAGAGTGAATATACCTTCTCCAGATCCTTTTTAATCTCATTTTTGTCTTTTCTTAGGTATGCACCCATAATGAGATTGTCCCTTACCGTAAGATTGGCAAACACAAGTCTGCCTTCCGGCACTTGACAAATACCCATTTTAACTATTTTGCTTGGGTTAAATCCTAATTTATTGCCTTTATAGCTGATCTCACCTTCTTTGTACTTCAAGAAACCCGATATGGCATTGAGCAGGGTTGATTTTCCTGCACCGTTGGAACCTATGATAGATACTATTTCCCCTTCATTGACCTCCAGGTTTATCCCCTTTAATGCATGAATCCCGCCATAGTATACATGTAAATCCTTAACCATTAACATAGCTATACCTCCACCCCCAAATACGCTTCAATAACCGACTTGTCATTCTGCACCTCTGTGGGGGTACCCTCTGCAAGCTTGCATCCGAAGTTAAGCACCATAATATTTTCGCAGATACCCATTACGAGATCCATGTGGTGTTCTATTATTAATATAGTCAGATTAAATTTCTTTCTTATTTCCGATATCAGCTTCATAAGCTGTTCTGTCTCATCAGGATTCATCCCTGCTGCCGGTTCATCCAGCAGAAGCAGTTTGGGCATAAGCGCAAGAGCACGTGCTATTTCAAGTCTTCTTTGCAACCCGTAAGGCAAATTGTTGGCAATAAGATCCTTCCTATCTTCGAGGCCCATTATTTCAATAAGCTCAGCAGCTTGTTCATTCAGCTTTTTTTCTTGCTTTCTGAACTTCGGCGACCTCAGCACCGAATCCAAAAGCGAATAGTTGGCGTTATAATGGCATGCTGTAAGTACATTCTCGTAAACAGTCAGTTTTTTGAACAGCCTTATGTTTTGAAATGTCCTGGTTATCCCTGATTCTGCTATCAGGTATGGCTCCTTATTAGTAATATCTTTGCCGTCGAATATTATTTTTCCGCTTGTTACCTTATATACACCTGTTATAAGGTTGAATATTGTGGTCTTGCCGGCTCCGTTGGGTCCGATAAGTCCTGTGATGCTGTCTTTCTCAACATTGAAATTCACGTCTCCGACTGCGGTAAGTCCTCCAAATGTCTTTGTAAGGCCTTGTAATTCGAGTATGCCCATATTACTTGTCACCTCCCGCACGCTGAAGCGTATTTTTTCGCTTTGACGCGATATTTCTGAACAGCTTTTTCATACTTGAAGGGGTTAGCTCATAGCCGCCCATCAAGCCTTCAGGCCTCGATATCATTATGAATATTACAGCCAATCCATAGAACACCAGCCTCCATGAAGAAAAAGCCCTTAATATCGCCGGAAGTGAGGTAAGAACCAAGGCCCCCAGTACACTGCCGGATATGCTGCCTAATCCGCCGAATATTACGATGATAGTAAGCTCTGTTGATTTTGCAAGGCTGAACATCTTAGGCTGCAGGAATGTCATATAATGCCCCATCAGCCCTCCTGCTATTCCTGCATAAGCAGCACTGATAATGAGAGAAGTCATCTTATACTTGAATACATCTATCCCAACAATCTGTGAAGCCAGCTCCTCCTCTCTGACTGCAATCATGTTCCGTCCGTGTCGTGAGTGAATCAGATTGGCAAGTACAATTATTGCTACTATATTAACTCCAAGTACGTTCAAGAAACTTGTATAATGGGGTATTCCCGGCCAGCCTCTTGCGCCTCCGAAAGTCTGCACATTATCCAATATCAGCCTGATTGCCTCTCCGAAACCCAAAGTAGCAATACAAAAGTAGTCTCCTTTAAGATTTAGGGTCACTTTACCCAGTGCTGCACTTACCAATGCAGCTGCAAGTCCGCCTACCAAAAGAGCCGGTATGAAGGGCCAATGAAAGTTTACCGTCATCAGCGCAGTAGCATAGCCTCCTATTGCCATAAAACCTGCATGTCCAAAGGAGAACAAGCCTGTAAATCCTGTGAGCAATGATAAACCGAGTACTGTCATAAGGTTTATTCCCGCTAATGTTAATATACCCAATATATATTCATTTCCCATATCTGCACCCCCTTATGCCTTATCCTCGGTAACCTTGCCCATGAGTCCCATAGGCCTGACTACCAGAACAGTAATTAATAGTACAAATGCAATAAGATCCCTGTACTGAGATGAAAGGTATCCTGCTGTAAAGGTCTCAATAATTCCCAGCAGCACAGAACCAATTACCGCACCTGGCAGGCTTCCCAGGCCTCCAAATACCGCAGCAATAAATGATTTATTCGTAATAATTCCTATTTGGGGATATACAGTATATTTCATACCGAACAACACTCCGGCTATACCGGCTAAAAAACCGCCCATAAGGAATACTGTAATTAATATAAAGTCAGTATTGACCCCCATTAAGGCGCTGGCTTTCAAGTTGTAAGAAGTAGCCTGAATAGCTTTTCCTATCTTTGTATGATCAATGATATAAATCAATATAATCAGGCATATGGCAGATATCAGGAACATAGCTATATCAAGCTTTCCCATTGCCAGTTCGCCAATTTTTATCGGCTGTTTATTAAATATCTCAGGATAGGTCCTAAAGGTCGGTCCAATGGCCGGAATAGCTATTACAAGATTCTCCATAAAAATGGATGCACCCATCGCAGATATTATAAAATACAAAAATGGAGCTCTTCTTTCTCTAAGAGGCTTATATGCCACTCTCTCAATAATCAGTGCCAAAATGGCAGAGCATATGGCAGCCGAAATGAATGCCAAAGGAAAAGGAAACTTTAAAAATGTAAGAAAAAAGAATCCGAAATATGCCCCGAACATTATTACGCCGCCGTGGGCAAAATTACTGAAATTCATAATACTATATACGAGAGAATAACCTACAGCCATCAAAGCATATACACTGCCTATGGAAAGACCGTTAATAAGCTGTTGAAAAAATTGTGTCATTATTTTCTTCTCCTTTACACGTTTAGGAAAATAAACTGTATTGAGCAGAAAGAACATTTATAGAGCAGAAGGAGTTTCCTTCTGCTCTATTTCACATGGTCAATTAATGTCTATTCTGCAGCAAACTTCTGCTGGAATACATACTTGCCATCAACTATTTTGAGTATAGCAGCATCTTTTCCTTCCGGATTATGGGTATCCTTGCTTATCTTTATCCTTCCTGTGATACCCTTTATATCTGTAGTTTCAAGAGCCTGAGCAATCTTTTCTCCATTGGCTTCTCCCGCTTTGGTCAAAGCATCTACAAACATGAGAACTGCATCATGTACAAGATAACCATTAAGCTCAACATCTTTGTCGTACTTTGCCTTGTATCTGGTCTTGAAATCCTGAACTTCAGGATCATCGTAATCCAAATGATTTACGAAGAAGGAACCTTCTACAGCATCCTTTGCCATGCTTATAAGCTGCTCGGACGGCCATCCGTCTCCTCCCATGAGTATCGCGTTTATGCCAAGCTCTCTTGCTTGATTGGAGCTTAATGCCACTTCCTTAAAGAAGTAAGGCATGAATATAACCTCAGGATTAGCAGCCTTAATTTTTGATAACTGTGGCCTGAAGTCTACGTCACCTGTTTTGAAGCCTTCCTTGGCAACAATGGTTCCGCCTTTCTTTACAAAGAACTGTTCAAAGAACTCTGTAAGTCCCTGTGAGTAATCATCCCCTACATCGTAAAGAACTGCAGCAGTCTTGGCTTTAAGAACATCAGCCGCATATCCTGCAGCAACGGCACCTTGATAGGGGTCAATAAAGCATACTCTGAAGTTATAGGGCTTTACTTTACCGTCAAGTACAGTAACCTTTGGATTTGTTGCAACTGTAGCAATATCCGGAACCTTTGCCTCTTCAAGCACAGGGGCTATCGGTATAGCATTCCCGCTGGCATTTGGGCCCAGTATAGCGCAAACTTTGTCCTGAGTTGTAAGTCTCTTTGCAACGTTTACAGCTTCCTGCGGGTCGCCTTTTGTGTCATAACCGATAACTTCCAGCTGCTTTCCAAGCACTCCGCCTTTTGCATTGATTTCTTCAAAAAGCATCTTGACAGTGTTCAGTTCGCACTGTCCCCATACTGCCTGGTCACCTGTAAGAGAACCCATCCAGCCGACTAATATTTTTTCTCCGGCAGGAGCTGCAGATTCTGCAGGTGCTGCTGTCTGTGGGCTGCTGCAACCTGCAAGCCCGGCTGTAACAGCCATCAAACATACCATTAGTAATGCCAGTACTTTCTTTTTCATAATATTCCTCCTCCAACTTACTGAAAATAAATTAAAAACAATATCCTCCTTTCTATATAACGCTTCAGCAGGAAATTTTTCGATTGCAGAAAAGCTTCCTTACCTCTGCGCGTCTCAACGCGAGTAAAGAAATGCCTCGTTAGAATACAAATATGTATATTACTGTATAAATATATTTAAAATATTTAGAAAAATGACATGTATATAGTCAGCAAAATTATATCATCAGAATAGTTGCTTTATTCTAACGTATGTCTTATGATTCTACACAAATTCATTTTATCCTTCTAAAAAAAATCCTTTTAATAAAAAATACACTATATAGCTATAGTGTATTTTTTTCACAAATGATTATTACATAAGCTTTGTCCCTTGATTTTCAGTAACATCCCGTTCCTTAAGCATCCTGATTATCTTGCTTGCATCATTTTTTGAAAGATCTTTGCTGAAGCTCTTTCCCGTCTTATCCTGTATAAGATCTCTCAGCTCATCATTTGATATATTAAGATTTTTTGCTATCGCAAATATAGTGTTGATCTGCGTTTTTGTAGCAGCTTCAGAATTTTTCTGTTCCTCAGCCTGCAGGATCTGTTTCTCTTCACTAATATTTTTTCCCTCACCCACCTCCTCAAATCCTGTATATTCAACTCCATAGCCGGCAAATCGCAGTGCCCTGGCAATTGCCCTTGTCTCTGCAAGCTCAAGAATTGCATTGGAAAGCACCTTATCCCTCTTTACTGAGGCATTCCCCAATCCGTTAAAGGTCCCTTTTTCGGTCTTTACAGAAGCCTGGACCACTGTTGATTCCTCGTTATACTGCACTACGCTGGTTTCTATGGATAAATTCTTGTTCTCATCATGGGCTAGTCTCAATCTGCCGCCAACCACAGGGTATATTTTACCCTGTACCTTAACAAGTTCTTCATTCTTAAATGTACTCGGCATATTATTCCCTCCTGGATATATATTGTGAGGGTAAGAGAATAATATGCATATATCTTCAGCTTATTTCCTTTTTCAGTTCTGCTATGCTTTCTTCAAGTTTTTTCAGGTGATACAGCAATGAATCATTCTTAACATTGCTGCCCTCAGATATAATGTATTCAAGGCTGTCTAAAGTATCACCCGAATTAGCCTTCAGTGACCTCAAATAGTTTATGAGATCATATTTATCCATACTCTTGCTTTCGGCTGTTATTTCCCTGGCAGCTGCTTCAGAAAGCTCTACAGTCTCCCCAAGCTTTGCCACTTCAACGGGAATCCCCAGCTCTGATTCCATAAGCTTGGAAAGCACCTTCGACGATTCTTCTTCTCCATGTACCAGAAATACTTTTTTGGGTTTTCTCATGAAAGCCCCTACCCAATCTATAAGCCCTCTCTGGTCCGCATGACTTGAAAATCCTTCAATAGAGTAAATGTTACAGTTTACACTTATTTCTTCGCCGAATATCTTTACAAGCTTTTCTCCGTCCTTTATTCTTCTGCCCAGCGTATTCTTAGCCTGATAACCCACAAATACCACACTTGACTCTTTACGCCACAGGTTGTGCTTGAGATGATGCTTGATCCTGCCTGCTTCACACATACCGCTGGCGGATATTATTATGCTGCTTCCCTCTTTAGTATTGATAGCCTTTGATTCTTCAGCCGTGTGTGTGAATATGAGGTTAGGAAATTCAAAAGGATTATCTCCCTTATTTATCAATTTTTGTGTGTCCTCATCCATATAAGGCAGGAAGCTCTGAAATATACCTGTTGCATTAATTGCAAGAGGGCTGTCCACATATACCGGGATATTGCATATTGTTGAAGACTCGCATTCCTTCAGCATGTTCAGTATATAAAGTATTTCCTGTGTCCTTTCGACTGCAAAGGAAGGTATTACCACATTGCCGTTCCTCTCTATCGTATCAGTGATAATATCAAGCAGTGCCAGCGTACTGTTTTTGGCCTCCCTGTGCAGCCTATCCCCATATGTGGA
>DAOLPD010000156.1:0-7342 GCA_035417425.1 Bacillota bacterium | reverse complement strand
TTATTGACAGTTCTTTTAATCCCGGGCTGCCTTTTTTTATAACCCGTGCTAAGCCTTTGTCAAGGTCGTCGCTTTTTCTCACTTCATTGGTAAAGTCCATTTTCATCTCTTGCTTTACAATTCTCTCTTCGACTCTTGTAACTGCAATTGTTGTATCTCCCGCAATTGCAGCATCCAAATCAGGTGAAACCTTGTCTTTCTCCCCCAGCTTTATCTGAACTTCCCCTAAGGCACTTTTCACATCAGGAGCAGTAGTCAGGATAACAATATCCTTACCATCTGAATTAATTGTAACCTTCTTTGCCCTGGATATTTTTATGTATGTTCCGTCTTTAAGCTTTTCCGTCATATCCAGGTTTATCTTATCCTGTGGTATCATTTGTATATTATTTTCTTCCAGCACATCGGATACAGTATCCTTAAAGGTACTTACAACTTTTACTCCTTCAATATCTTCAATTGTAATTTCTTTTTTCATCGCACTGTAGACATAAGATGCAGCGAGTATCAAACATATTGCAGCGACAGCAATAAGCTTGATTGAAAATAAACTCTTGAAATCCTTCAAGTTTATTTTCATCGTTCAACCTCCTTTTTGTTTAACCGAATGTCTATCTTGATTTTGCCTTGACATCCGGTTTACTTGCCGATTCCGCCTCGAATCAAATGGTATAATATGCCATTTGATCCCGGCACGCAAGTATTTTTATTTTACCTTTATTTGCTTCCATTGTCAAATTTGCCTTTTCTATGGAGCATTTATACAATCTCTGGTAAATTGGGGAATATTATCATTCATATATATATTTGCCGTTATAAAGCATTTTATTCATCAAAACACTGCCTAACAATAGTGCCTGACCCTGAAGCCTGCACCAATGCCTTCTGCTATCCCTCTGCATACCTCAATATCGTAGGCCGAAATCACATCAACAACAGTAAGCCAAACCTCAGGAATATATTTTATGCATTCTCTCGCAAAATCCAATACTGCATCGTAAGCCGCCTCCCCATATTCCGGCCGGCAAAGCTTCACATAGTCCTCCGCATTTTTTGCATTCAGACTTATAGATATTGAATCCACCAGTCCTGTAAGCTCAGGAATAATGTTCCTGTTCCATATTAAATTTGCCTGTCCGTTGGTATTTATCCTTGTTCTGACTCCCTTTTGCTTTATATGCCTGCATATCTCGATTACTTCCCTGTATCGTACCAATGGCTCTCCGTAACCGCAGAACACCACTTCATTATAAAGCTCCAGGTTCTCCAGGTCCGCCATTATTTCCTCAATAGCGGGTTCTTTCCGGAGCCAAAGATCAAATCCAAAACCTTCAGGATGATTCCTTATACAAAAACCGCAGTTGTTTGTACACCTGTTGGTAATATTAATATAAAGGGCATCGTTGATTTCATAAGTAATCATAACAGTACCCCCGGAAGGTTTGATAATGCTTCGGAATATTGTTTATAAAAAAATAAGCTCAATATGAAAAACATTACATATGTTTATGCAAATTAGCTTCTTAATATGCTATATATGCTAATTTTACTATATGAGGGGAATTTAGGCAATATATGAATAATGCGGCGTGAGACACGGGAAACGTCCCCATGTCTCACATGTCTCACGCCGCATCATTCTTATATTCTGAAGAGGCGTTTCCCGTTTTCCAAAGTCTGCCGGGCCACTTCCTCAAAGGATATGCCCTTGATTTCAGCTATCTTCTCCGCTACAAACCTGACATAACCGGGATAATTCCTTTTGCCCCTGTAAGGCACAGGGGTAAGATAAGGACTGTCGGTTTCGATAAGCAGCATATCAAGAGGAACCTGCTTCACCGCCTCAACTGTTTTTCTTGCGTTTTCAAAAGTTACCGGGCCGCTTATGGAGATATACAGCCCCAGCTTAATACACTCCAATGCCATTTCCGCACTGCCGGAAAAGCTGTGCAGAACTCCACCTACTTCTTTAATACGGGTTTTCTTGAATATATCCATTACGTCCCCGTGGGCTTCCCTGTCATGTACTATAACCGGGAGCTTCAACTGCCTCGCAAGGTCTATCTGCTCAACAAACCTCTGCTTCTGCACGTCCCTGGGGGAAAAATCATAGTGATAATCCAGTCCGATTTCTCCTATCGCCCTTACTTTCTTGTTCCCGGCAAGAGCAGCAAGCACTCCTGCCGTCTCTTCATCCATTTCTGCAGCATCGTGGGGATGAACCCCCACTGCTGCATATATGAACTCATACTTTTTTGCCAATGCAATTGCCTTAACCGAAGTCTCAATATTGCTTCCTGCGTTCAGGATCAATTCTACCCCGTCCCGTTGGCACTGCATTATTGTTTCATCCCTGTCCTTGTCGAATCTGTCATCATCCAGGTGGGCATGTGTATCAAAAAGCATTTGTGTCTCACTTCCTTTTTGTTCTTAAATAATACACTAAAGGAAACAGGGTTACGTGTAAAGGGAATACTCGGACTTTTCTCGTACCCCGTACCCCGTACCTCGTAACCCCGTACCTGCTAAATTATCGTACTTTAGAACCTGATGGTATTTCTGAAAGCGGTGTAACCACTACAACAGAATCACCGGTATCAGCTGCCAGTATCATCCCGTTGGATTCCACTCCCCTTAGCTTAACAGGTTTGAGATTTGCTACCAGTACTACACTCTTGCCTATCAAGTCTTCCGGTTTATAATATTTGGATATGCCGGAAACTACCTGACGCTTTTCACTGCCCACTTCAAGCTGCAGCTTCAGCAGCTTGTCGGAACCTTCAACCTTCTCACACTCCAATACCTTTGCAACCCTCAGGTCAATCTTCGCGAAATCATCTATTGTAATATAATTATCCTCTTTCTGTATTTCCTGGGCAGTATTTTTATTTTTATCCTTCCCGGATACCGGTTCAGCTGCTGCCGAAGGTTCTTTCGGTTCAAAGTCAACCCTTGGGAATATTATTTCGCCTTTGTTTACAATCGTTCCTGCCTTTAATTCCCCAAAGCTCTTTATACTTTCCCAGGTCTTCAAGGCTTCATCCGCTATACCAAGCTGTTGGAATATCTTTGCGGGAGTATTGGGCATGTAGGGGCTGATAAGCACTCCAATTATTCTTAATACTTCAGCAAGATTATACAGAACCTCTGCAAGCCTTTCTTTTTTTGACTCATCCCTGGCAAGCACCCAAGGCATTGTTTCATCAATATACTTGTTAGCCCTTCCTATCAGTTTCCATATCTCAGTTAATGCATTGGAGAACAGCAGTTTATCCATTAACTCCTCAACCTTTGAAGAAGTCTCTTCAGCCAGTTTGATGAGATCCGCATCCAATGGATCTCCTGAATTCTTAATAGCCGGGATGACTCCTTCAAAATACTTATCTATCATTGTAATAGTCCTGGAAAGCAGATTCCCCAGATCATTGGCCAGATCAGAGTTCATCCTGTTCACAAGGGCTTCCTCAGAATATACTCCGTCAGAACCAAAGGGAACTTCCCTGAGCAGGAAGTATCTTATTGCATCAACCCCGTATTTTTCCACAAGTATCACAGGATCCACAACATTTCCTTTTGATTTTGACATCTTTCCGCCTTCAAGTATCAGCCAGCCATGGCCGAACACCTGCTTGGGAACAGGTTCTCCCAAAGCCATCAGCATAATAGGCCAGATAATTGTATGGAACCTGACTATTTCCTTTCCAACAAGGTGGACATCTGCAGGCCAATACCTCTTGTAATCTGAGTCATCATCACTTAGGAACCCGAGTGCCGTGGCATAGTTTGACAAGGCATCTATCCACACATATATAACGTGTTTTTCATCGAAGGTGACTGGTATTCCCCAATTAAAGGATGTTCTGGAGACACAAAGATCATCCAGTCCCGGTCTTAAGAAGTTATTCAGCATTTCGTTCTGTCTGGTTTGAGGCTGTATAAAATCAGGGTTTTCTTCAATATGCTTTATGAGTCTGTCCTGATACTTGGAAAGCTTGAAGAAATAGCTTTCCTCCTTTGTCAGCTCGACTTCCCTTCCGCAGTCGGGGCATTTGCCGTCAACCAACTGCCTTTCTGTCCAGAAAGATTCGCAGGGAGTACAATACCAGCCCTCATACTCACTTTTATAAATATCTCCCTGGTCATAGAGTTTTTTGAATATCTTCTGCACCGCTTCCTCATGCTGCTTGTCGGTGGTCCTTATAAACCTGTCATTGCTTATCTGCATCAGTTTCCAAAGATCCTTTATGCCGGCTACCACTTCATCAACATATTGCTTAGGAGTTACACCCTTTTCCTCCGCTTTTCTCTGGATCTTCTGCCCATGCTCATCAGTTCCGGTAAGGAACATAACATCATAGCCCAACATCCTCTTGAACCTGGCTGCAGCATCAGCTGCAACAGTAGTATAGGTGTGGCCGATATGCAGCTTATCACTGGGATAATATATCGGCGTAGTGATATAGTACGTCTTTTTGTCTGCCATAGAAATTCCTCCTTTAAAATAAAAAAGCCCCATCCCATAAAGGGACGAGAGCTGCTCGTGTTACCACCCTGATTCTTCCCTGCCTCACGGCAGGAAACTCACTAAGTGACTCACCAAACAAAGGTTTTATCACTGTGCTGTATAACGTCAGCTTACCGGCACAAGCTAAGCAAATACCTCACCTGCGCAGTTCAGGGGCCATGTTGGGTTGGTTTTATGTACCGGCTCTCACCTTTCCCGGCTCTCTTTGACAATTATGCCAACTTACTCTTCCCATCATTACTTTTATAGTTTTAATTATTTGATAAAAATATACAACAATATTTGGGGAGTGTCAATATATAATATTATACTCCCGCATATCCTGCAGTATTCATTATTTGAAAGCTAAAACAATATGAATCTGCACAGAATTACCGCCGCTGCCAGTCCTGCCATATCTGCAATCACAGCTGCTGCCAGTGTGTGACGTATATTTTTTATCCCTATTGAACCAAAATATACGGTAATTGTATAAAAAATCGTCTCAGTACTGCTCATTATTATACTTGCCAGTACCCCCGCATAGTTGTCCGCACCGCTTCTTCTCAATATATCCGCAAGTATTCCCAATGCGCCGCTTCCTGACAGGGGTTTCATAATAATAAGCGGTACTACCTCTTCAGGTATTCCGGCTGCCGAGGTCAAAGGCCTCAAAACATAAAGCATGAAATCCAGCCCGCCGGAGCTCCTCAGCATTCCCACCGCAAGAAGCATTGCTCCTATATAAGGCAGTATCCTGAAGGTTATCAGAAGCCCTTCCCCTGCCCCCTCAATGAATGCATCATATACCTTAACTCCATTGAGATATCCGTAGATAAGTATAAGCAGTATGATAATCGGGATAATAAAGTTCATCGCCCGCCTCCATATGTTTTCTCAAGCAGTTTGCAGGTTATCACCCCTGCAGAAACAGCTGCAAAGGATGAAACAATTGCCGGGAGTATGATAATTCCCGGATTTGCCGAACCTACAGACGCTCTGAGGGATAGAACCGTTGCCGGC
Organism: Bacillota bacterium; assembly: GCA_035417425.1. Classification (GTDB taxonomy): domain Bacteria; phylum Bacillota; class Clostridia; order Lutisporales; family Lutisporaceae; genus BRH-c25. Next base: position 1,815 of record DAOLPD010000156.1, on the reverse strand, counting down.
AATATCTGTATAGGCGCTGCGTTCACTACCAGAAAAAGGCACATCGCATTAGTCGCGGTATCCTTTCTGGGGTTCAGCTGCTGCAGCTCCTGCATTGCCTTCAGTCCCATGGGAGTAGCCGCATTTCCGAGTCCAAGCATATTAGAGGTTATATTCATTATCATAGCTCCCATTGCAGCACTTTTGGGAGGTATCCCCCTGAAGAGCAGCTTCATAAGAGGCCTGATAAGATCAGATATCTTATCCACCAATCCTGATTTTTCAGCTACCTTCAAGACCCCGCACCAAAGCATCATGCCTCCCAGAAGCCCAATTCCAAGTTCAACAGCAGCGCTGAGAGAGGAAAATATCTCCTCAGTAAGAATTTCAAGCCTTCTTCCTGTCACTGCAAAAGCAACAGCTATGGCTATCATATAGAACCAGAGCTTATTGATCATTAAAAAAACACCGCCATACATTTATTGATAATAAAATGTATGGCGGATATGATTGTTTTATGTGGTTTAATTTAACTGTATTTTGGCAACAAGCATGCCTTCCTCCCTATCCCCCGTTTCATATATGCATTTACCGTCGGGAGCAAAGACATAACCCCCTCCCGGGAAATCCTCATCGCAAGTACGACCTGTCTGGGTTGCCGCTGCTATGAAAATTCCATCCTCTGCTGCATATTTGCCCAGTTTGCTCTTGCATTCGTTCTTCCAACAGCTGAAGTCAGGCTCCCAATCTCTGACACCTTGTCCACCTGATAATCCGGGTGCGGCACTTTCAAAAACCAAGCTGGCACCCTGCTTGGCATACTCTTTAAAAATTCTGTCATCGTAAATATCCTGGCTTATTGCCAGTCCAAAATTATATCCTGAATATTTAAACATGAATGGCTTAGTCCCCGGACTGAACCATTTTGACTGATCACCCCGCAGAGTTCTTTTCCTGTAGCAGCCTTCTATCCTGCCGTCTTTTGCTACAAACTGAGTTATGTAGGGCTTTCCCTCGTAGTTCTTTTCTGCAAAACCTGCAACAATGATTGTCTGATATAAGAAGCTCATATCGGCAATACGCTGAATTGAGGGATGAAACATGGAAAGCAGAGCATTAGAGTATTTTAGCGGATTAATACAGCCGCTGATGTTCATTTCAGGAAAACATACTATGTCAACACCTTTTTTTCTGCATTCCTCAAGATATTTATACATGCTTATTATGTTATACTCTATTGCTCCTTTCTGGCATCTCATCTGAACAAGTCCCAAGGTCAGTTCTCCCATTGCCCAAACCTCCCTCAGCAGTAGCTATCTGTAATATACTTCTACACTTGTTACAAATTTCCTTTATTTTTTTAAAAAGAAAACACACTTTTTATTTTTTAGAAGGAAGCAGGGGTGATGAAGAATTATACAATATTAGGATCAATCTTGTTCTTTTCATTACTGTCATGCTGCAATTCATTAATTGCAGGGCCTTCAATAATTTCTCCCTCATATGTGAATCTGGAACCATGGCACGGGCAGTCCCAGGACCTTTCCGCATCATTCCATTTCAATTCGCAGCCCAAATGAGTGCAGGTAGTGTCTACCGTATGAAGCTGTCCCTTCTTATCACGGTATATTCCCATTTTGTTCCCTTCAATATCAACAATTGCAGCCTCTCTCTTTTCAATCTCTATATCCTCCGGCACAGGCTTCAGTTTCCCTGATGCTAAATTGGCCGCAACATCTGCATTTATTGATATAAAACTTGTTATTGAAGGATTCAGAACAAACCTCGAGGGGTCATAAACCTCAGCCCATGGATTCCTTCCATTAAGAATCAAAT
>DAOLPD010000155.1:0-7477 GCA_035417425.1 Bacillota bacterium | reverse complement strand
ATGCGGCTGTTAACCGCAGGGTCGTTGGTTCGAGTCCAACTTGGGGAGCCATTTTATTTTTTGCATCAAAAAGATATGGTGAATATCAGAAACGACATTCACCATATCTTTTTCAAATTTAGTGAAATATATTATTTTAATGATCTAAATCAGTCATTCCTCTTTTAATGTGATAATACATAGCAAGAGCCGCACCATCGGCGTCCCGTTGCTCTAAAAAATGGGCAATATTGCGGTGATTGGTCAGAGCATTTTCAATTGCCCGCTTATGAGCTCCTACATATACTGCTGTATTGATAGCATCGCCGATAGCTGTTTCAATTGCTGGCAGCATCAATTCAATTACGCTGTTATGTGTTGCCTTTGCAATGGCTGCATGAAACCGCTGGTCAGCTTCTGAAAATGGCTTGCCGGATGCTATTAGTGCAGCGGCTTCTCTTTCATATGCTATTATTTCACGAATTTCCTCATCACTTGCCCGCTCCACTACCATCCGCACATTAGCAGGTTCAAGTACCAGGCGCATCTCAAACCAGTTATGCACTAATTTCTTCTTGTCTTCTATATATGAGATTCCAAAGGGGTCATTTTGTGAATCCGGCTTTTCCGTAACAAACGTGCCGCGGCCCCGCTCTATTGTCAGCACACCGTTTGCTACAAGTATTTTTACCGCTTCACGTATTGTTGTACGGCTGACACCAAGCTCTTTGGCCAATTGATGCTCATTGGGGAGCTTATCATTGGGCTTATATTTTTTCTGCAGAAAGATCATGTCACTAATTTCATTAGCTATATTTTGTGATATAGGTATAAAACCATTAGACATATTATTTCTCCTTTTAATTTATATAAGACATTATACCACATTTATTTCCAAAATCCATAAAAAATTTTGAATTAAAGAAAGAGGTAGTATCACATCATATAAAATATTATGATTATATTGACTTTTTGGCAAAAAAGGCATAATATTTAGCTAAGACATCATACAACTATAGAAAGACTATATCTTATCCATTATCAAGACATCATACAAGTTAGAATTCTTATCATAATAATTTACTATTAAGTCGTTCAACTAGGAAGGGAGAAAAGAGATCATGAAAAATTTTTCCTGGCAATATGATGAGATGAGACAAACGGGGGTAGATTACACTGATTTAAGTGAAGTTGAAGCCTATGATGAACGAATGGGAAAACTACGTGATGCTAAACAGGAAGCAGACGATATAGTTAAGCTGCTTGATATAGGGCCGGAGGATACAGTTATTGAGTTCGGAACCGGAACAGGATGGCTTGCATGTACTGCAGCACAACACTGTAAAAGGGTCATTGCAGTTGATATATCTGCCAATATGCTTAAATATGCTAAGAAAAGGAGTGAAGAGCTGGGAATACATAATATTGACTTTTGCCATGGGGGTTTTTTAAATTATCAACATTCAGGGGAGGCTGTAGATATTGTAATTACTCAACTGGCATTGCACCATCTTCCGGATTTCTGGAAGCAGATAGCTTTAAAAAGGATATCCGATATGCTCAAGGAAGGCGGGATTCTATACATTAAGGATACGGTTTATTCCTTTGATATGAATAATTACCGGCAGTTTTTCAACCAATGGATATCTGGGACTCTTATATCGGCAGGTGAGGAACTTGCACACGAGGTTGAAGTTGCAGTAAGAGAAGAGTTTTCTACCTGTGATTGGATAATGGAAGGGTTGTTAAGACACGCGGGCTTTAAAATTCAAAAAGTAGAATATGACCAAGGCTTTCTTGCTCAATATATTTGCATAAAGGCTCAGGGAGATATTCAGAACTTAGCATAATATATCAATGCCTTATTATGCTTAGTGATTAAAAGGCTATAAATTATATAGCCATAATCCTATTATTTAATAAATCTGAAACGGAGGGAAAACTGAATGAGAAGTGATCAAATGAAGGTGGGCGTAGAGCGGATTCCGCACAGGGCCCTGTTAAAGGGACTGGGTCTCACCGATGAAGAGATCAGAAGGCCTATGATTGGTATCGTAAATGCACAAAATGATGTAATTCCCGGACATCTGCATCTGGACGATATTATGGAAGCTGTAAAAGCCGGAGTGCGGATGGCCGGAGGGACTCCCTTCCAATTCCCTGCAATCGGCGTATGTGACGGGTTGGCAATGGGACATGAAGGAATGAAGTATTCACTTATAAGCCGTGAACATATTGCCGATTCTGTAGAAATCATGGCAATGGCTCATCCCTTTGATGCATTGGTGTTCATTCCTAACTGCGATAAAATCGTTCCGGGAATGATTATGGCTGCTTTAAGGCTGAATATCCCCAGTGTATTTGTAAGCGGCGGGCCAATGATGCCGGCTTTTTTGGACGGAAAAAAACTGACACTTTCAAGCACATTTGAAGCTGTTGGCGCAGCAGGGGCTAACAAGATGAACGAACAAGAGATTCTTGATTATGAAAATTATTCTTGCCCGGGCTGTGGCTCCTGTGCAGGCATGTTCACTGCAAATTCAATGAACTGTATGACAGAAGTCATCGGGCTTGGCTTACCCGGGAACGGAACAATACCGGCTGTTAATGCAGCTCGTATCCGTCTTGCCAAACAGGCAGGCATGAAGGTTATGGAAATGCTGGAGAAGAATATCAGGCCCCGTGATATAGTCACAGCTGATTCGCTTCACAACGCACTTACAGCAGATATGGCACTGGGATGCTCATCCAATACCGTGCTGCATCTTCCTGCAATTGCACACGAAGCAGGACTGAAAATTGATTTGAAAGATATAAATGAAATAAGTAAAGCTACACCGCACCTTGTTAAGCTTGCTCCTGCCGGGCCCAATGCAATGTCGGATTTGTGGCAGGCGGGCGGTGTACAGGCAGTCTTGAAAGAGCTGGAAAAAATGGGGTTGCTGAAAACGGACTGCATAACCGTAACAGGCGGCACAGTAGCTGAAAACCTTAAGGGTGTAACCGTAAAGGATAGGGAGATAATAAGGACAAAAGAAACAGCTTACTCCCAGGATGGAGGACTTGCAATACTATGGGGCAATTTGGCACCTGACGGAGCCGTAGTCAAGAAGGGAGCAGTGCTTCCTGAAATGATGGTTCACAAGGGCCCCGCAAAGGTTTATAACAGCGAAGAGGATTGCATGGCTGCAATAATGGGCGGCAAGGTCAAAGCCGGAGATGTGGTTGTAGTCCGTTATGAAGGACCTAAAGGAGGTCCCGGTATGAGAGAAATGCTTTCACCGACTTCATCCATTGCAGGAATGGGCTTAGACAGCAGTGTAGCGTTGATTACCGACGGCAGGTTCTCAGGTGCATCCAGAGGCGCATCCATCGGGCATATATCTCCTGAAGCCGCTGCAGGCGGACTGATTGGTATTGTTGAAGATGGAGACATTATCAGTATAGACATACCAAATAATAAACTGGAACTTTTAGTTGATGAAAAAACCATAGCAGAGAGAAAGGCAAAATTTGTACCTTTTGAAAAGCCTGTACCGAACGGATATCTCAAGCGCTACCGCAAGATGGTTACATCTGCCAACACCGGAGCGGTATTTGAGGAATAAACCGTAAAGTATTAAATGAAAACAAGGGTTTCTACTCTGTGCGCCGTACAGAGTAAAAATAAAATTGAGGAGGAGAAACAATGAAAAAATTGTATCGTTTTATGCTTATCGCCCTGTCGATTATTATGGTGTTCAGCCTGACTGCCTGCGGAGAAAAGGCCGCACCTGCGGCTGAGGCGCCTGCCGGTGAAGCTCCTGCTGCTTCAGGCTCTGCCGAACCGACTGTTCTTAAATTAGGGATGACCATCAATGAGCAGGATAGTTTCTATGTTTGCGCTCAAAAGTTTGCAGAGCTGGTAAAGGAAAGAACAAACAATGCATACAATATCGAGTTATTCCCGAATTCAGCATTGGGTGATGAAAGAACAATGCTGGAGAGTATGCAGATGGGCACCTTGGACGCAGGAATAATCACCAGCGGGCCATTTGTTAACTTTGTACCGGAGTTTGGCGTTTTGGATTTGCCTTTCTTATTTCCTAACAACGAAGCCGCCTATAAGGTTCTTGACGGAGAAGTAGGAAAGGAAATACTTGCCAAATTGGAAGCTAAAGATCTTAAAGGACTTGCTTATGCAGAAAGAGGCTTCCGAAATCTGACAAACAGTGTACGCCCGGTTAAGAGTGCTGCTGACGTTAAAGGATTAAAAATCCGTGTTATGGAAAATGAAGTATATATAGCATCTTTCAATGCATTGGGTGTAAATACAGTTCCTATGGCATGGACTGAAGCGCTTACAGCCCTTCAGCAAGGAACTATACAAGGACAGGAAAACCCTGTAAACGTTATACATGCTTATAAAATGTGGGATTCACAGAAATATGTAACAATGACAAGACATGCTTATGCAGCTGCAGTTATTACATTCAGCCTTGAAACATTTAACAAGTTGCCGGCAGATATTCAGAAGATATTCATAGATGCAGCACAAGAAGCGGCAGAATATGAAAGGGCATGGGTTGCTGAAAACGAAGCATCACAGATAGAAACACTTAAGGCAAACGGCATGGAAGTGATAGAAGATCCTGACCTGGAAAGCTTTAAAGCAGCAGTGCAGCCTGTATATGACAAATACTCTCAATACAGTGATTATCTAAAGAGGATAAATGAAGCCATTAAATAAATGACTGAAGCTTGTTTGTTATGGACTCCATCTTTTTAGATGGAGTCCCAGCATCAATGCAAATAAATTAGTTGGAGGTGAGCTATTTGTCAGTTGTAAAAGCAGTGAATAAGGTAAGCGATTTAGTTGATAAAGCAGGCTGTTGTTTTGTAATACTTACTATGGCAGGAATGGTATTCTTCACAGCTGTACAGATAATAGCCCGTGTGTTTTTCCAAGCCCTCCCATGGAGCGAAGAGGTGGTCCGATACTTGTTGGTGTGGGCAACCTTCATTGGCGCCGGTTGTGTATATAAAAGAGGAGGCCACATAAATGTGACGTTCATTCAGGACATGTTCAAGGGCAGCTCAAAAAAATTTGTTCAAATGTTAGTGCATGCTCTTTGTGCCGCTTTCTTCGCAATTGCTTTATATTTCGGAATTAAATATATGGGGAAACAGGCAGGACAGCTTTCCGCCGCTCTTCGTATACCTATGAATCTGATGTACATGGCCATACCGGTGGGGTGCGGAATCATGCTGCTTCATGCAGTAAATTCAATACTTAGCAGCTTTGAAAAGAGGGAGGTTGAGGCATAATGGGAGGCATATTGCTTTTTACATTTTTAGGTTGTCTTGCCCTTGGGGTGCCGATAGCCTTTTCAATTGCTATTGCCGGCACAGTTGTATTGATTGCCGGTGATGTAAATCTCCTGATAGTAGTACAGCGGTTATTTGCAGCTACGGATTCCTTCTCTCTGGTTGCGGTACCTTTCTTCATACTTGCGGGAGACCTGCTTGCCCGAGGTGAAATGTCCAAGACATTGGTTTCCTTTGCAGAAGCATGCCTCGGTAAAATGAAGGGCGGATTATCCGCAGTCTCGGTATTGGCATCAATGTTTTTCGCAGCTATATCGGGTTCAGGAGCAGCAACTACAGCGGCTGTAGGATCATCTATGATACCGGAGCTGGAGAAAAGAGGTTATGAGGTGGATCGTTCCGCAGCACTTATTGCCTCCGGAGGTTGTATCGGAGTTGTTATTCCTCCTTCGGTACCAATGGTACTTTATGCTGTCATAGCTGAGCAGAGCGTCACAAGGTTATTTAAGAACGGATTCTTTCCGGGGTTCATGATGGGCGGTATCCTTATTGCCATTGCATTATACCAGGCAAATAAGCTGAATTACCCGGACGGGAAAGCATTTTCCTTTGAAAACCTGAAAGCAACCTTTAAAAAGGCAGTCTGGGCATTAATCATGCCTCTTATCATACTTGGCGGCATATTCTCCGGTTATTTTACACCCTCGGAAGCCGCAGGTGTTGCAGTGATTTATTCAATGATTGCTTCAATGTTTATATATCGTGACCTGACTCTTAAGGAGCTGGGCAAAATAATGCTGCAAAGTGGAAAAACCTCAGCAATTATTATGATTATAATAGCGTGCAGCGGAGTATTCGGATGGGCCCTTGCCAACTGGAAGATCCCGGAGGCGATTGCACAGATGGTGCTTGCAGTCTCAACAAATAAGTATATAATACTCATGCTGATATCGGTGCTTATACTCATTGCAGGTGTATTCATGGAAACATCATCAGCAATCATACTTCTTACTCCTGTATTCCTTCCGCTGATTAAGATGCTTGGTGTTGACCTCATACACTTCGGCCTCATATTCACAGTCGGTATAGCCATAGGCATGATAACGCCGCCGGTGGCGATTGACCTGTTTGTAGCATCATCTGTAACAGGTATGCCGATAGAGAGGATAGCCAAAAAAGTTATACCCTATCTTATAGGTTTGATTATAGTATTCCTTATATATGTTTATCTGCCGCTTTTCATACCGGCTATCATTATTTAGCAGTAACAGCATAATATGATATTATTTGACAAAATGCGCCGTAAGGCGCATTTTTTGGCATACGCAGCGATAAGGATAATATACGTATTAGTCTTATGATATAATATGCGCAAGCGCATATTATATCTCTTATTTAATTGCCGCGGGAGAATTTAGGCCTGTCGAAAATGCGCATGGCACAATCATAAAACCTTATGGTTTTATGATATACTAATATAAGATATTATTTTATTTATCGAGGAGTAATATGATGAAAAAATGGGCAATAAAAGCAGCAATACTCTTGGGAATTATATTTCTAACCAATGCGGTAAATGCAGAGGGTTATATGTATGGAAAAAATGAAGCTGATTTATCTTATGAAATAGATTGCTACTTGCAGCAGGAGAGTCCTGACTGGGAGCTGATGAAGAAAAGACCCAAAGTAAAAGGGATCTATATGACCGGATATACTGTTTCCATGGCTGAAAGGTTCAACAAGCTGATTGACCTGGTAAAGACTACTGAATTAAATGCGGTGGTAATTGACGTGAAGGATGACAATGGATTGATGACTTACTCCAGTGATCTTCCTGATGTGGGTTTTACGGGAGCAAACAAAAATGTACGCATAAAGGATATAGACGCAGTAATGAAGATACTGCGTGACAATAATATTTATGCCATAGCCAGAATAGTTACTTTCAAGGACAGAATAGCCGGAGACAAATATGCCAATCTTGCCGTAAAGAATACCAGCGGCGGGATATGGAGGGACCGACACGGAATGTCCTGGCTGAATCCGTACAACAGAGATTCATGGGATTATTTGGTTGACATTGCAGAAGAAGCTGCAGCAAAAGGTTTTAATGAGATACAATTTGATTATGTAAGGTTTCCTACCGACGGTAACACAAAGATTATTGACTACGGCACCGCTGCGGCAGGTA
>DAOLPD010000154.1:0-7506 GCA_035417425.1 Bacillota bacterium | reverse complement strand
TCTGCGTCACATTCTTCTTCTATTGTGCAAAAAGTCATGGGGAATGCTGCCTAATAAGTGATTTAAGATACAAGAAATGCCGCTTTTGAATTTGTATAATGATATCGTAAGATAATTTTGGAGGGATTTTCAGTGAAAAAATTAATGATTGCGATATTAGCTTTAGTGCTGGCAGCGGCATTAATCAGCTGCAGCTTCGATAGCCTTGAAGGTTATAAGAAAGCAGCGGAAAAAACAGAGCAGATAAAAAAAGGCCGGACAGAAGGGGAATTCTCCCTGGTGATGGATTTCAACACGTCTGGAATGACAGAAGAGCAGATAAAGGAGCTGAACTATTTTAAAAATATAAAGGGAAGCTTCAATGTTGCTTATGACGATGAACTGGAAAAGGGAATTTTCAGGTACTATTTGAATTTAGGCGGCCTGGGCTTTGATCTGGATCTCTTCGTGAATGGAGAAGAAATATTCATGAAGCTGCCGGTCATTGGAAAGTATATGAGGTTAAGTGAAATAAAGGAGTACATGGCCGATACACAGGGGGAAGGGAAATCGGAGGTTATTTCCGGGGAAACACAGGATGCCATTAAAGAAAAATGGCTTGGACTTTTAAATAAAGAAGATGTATTCAAGGGTAAGGATACGGTGCTCACTACTCCCGACGGGGAGGTAAAGACTACTGAATACACCATAAGATTGAATGATGAACAGATTAAAAGCTTGGCGGAATACAGCATGGATTTACTTTCCAAGGACAAAAAGCTTGAAGAGAACTACGAGAATTATATCAGGAAGAATGTGGAGTTCCTGAAGGATACGTCTTTGGAAAAACTGCTCTCAGACATGAAGGAGAATATTGATAAGTATACTGTTGAAAGCTTCGGATACACAGCTTATGTGGATATCGACGGATATATAGTAAATGAAAAGGTTGGAATCACATTGGAGGTTGATAATGCGGAGCCGGCTTCAGTAACCGGGTTTAGCTATGAATTGGATATAAAGAACTGGGATATAAACAAGGAGCAGGAATTTGACTTTCCTGCACTGACAGATGAAAATACTGTGGATATGGAAAATATGGAACAGAACATGCCTTTTAAGATTGAGGCACTGTTCAATAAAAAGGATTAAGAGGGGTAACGATATGGTGTTGTTAAAGGTGGAAAACCTGCATAAAAGCTTTGGCGGCACAAAGGCAGTGGACGGCATAAGTTTTGAGGTAAGCAGGGGAGAGGTATTCGGACTGCTTGGCCCCAACGGGGCAGGAAAGTCCACTACCATTTCCATAATATCGACTTTAATACTCCCTACAGAGGGGGAGGTATATTATAAGGGGGCAAACATATTAGAGGAGCCGAATTCCGTCAGAAGGAATCTGGGTGTGGTACCCCAGGATATAGCCTTGTATCCTACAATAACGGGCTATGAGAATCTGCGTTTTTGGGGGAATATGTACGGACTTAAAGGAGCAGAGCTAAGAAAAAGGATAGATGAGGTTTCTGAAATAGTAGGCCTTAACGGCCGCTTGAAGGATAAGGTGGATAAGTATTCGGGAGGAATGAAAAGAAGGCTGAATATCGGAGCAGCACTGCTGCATAAGCCGGAACTGCTTATTATGGATGAACCGACTGCAGGTATAGACCCTCAGTCAAGGAATCACATATTGGATACCGTTCTGGAGCTTAACAGGCAGGGGGTCACAATCATATACACCAGCCACTACATGGAAGAGGTGGAGTATCTGTGCAGCCGTATCTGCATAATGGATCAGGGAAGGATAATAGCCTCCGGAACCCAGGAAGAACTGGCGGAGCTTGTAAAAGGAAAAACCAGGATAAATCTCAAGCTTGACAGGATAGACAGGGATATACTTCAAAGGCTTGAAGCCATAAATGGGGTAGCCAGGGCAGAATTGGTGCAGGATGAAATTGTCGTATCAGGGGAAAATGTTGATATGATATTGGCAGATATTATCGGCATTATCGCAGAGCATGGAATGCGCATTTCATCCATTGACGTCAGCAAGCCGAACCTGGAATCCGTCTTCCTGCATTTGACGGGAAAGGCCCTGAGGGATTGAGGAGATAAAATATGAAAGTAATAAGTATCATAAAGAAGGATTTGAAAACGATACTAAGTGACAAAAAGGCTCTGGCGATCATAATTGTGATGCCTCTCGTGCTTATGACGATATTGAGCTCTGCTTTAAGAGGGGCATTTACAACAGGAGGTCAGAGTATTGACAGGATAAATATTGCTGTGGTGAAGCAGTATGATAAGGATGGGGATTCCCGGAGGTTTGACAAGGCTTTAAGGGATGGCTTTCTTGTAAAGGGAATAGGAGAGGAGGCTGCTGCGGAGTTGAGAGTGACCGGTGATGACGTAGACCCGGAGCGGATATTTCTTGAGGATTTCCTGGGCAGTGAAGATGTGGCAAAAATTATAGCATACAGGGTAGAGAAGGAGGAAACAGCCGTCGAATGGCTTACCAGCGGGGAGGTTTCTGCGGTGGTGCTTCTTCCCGAGAATTTCATATATGATATGAAGATAAATCTTCTGACACCCTTCAGAAATAAAACTGATATAAAAGTGCTGATACATCCGGACAGGAGCGTCAGCGGTCAAATAGTCCGGAGCATTGTGGAAGCTTATTCCGATTCAATGACTTCCGTTATAATAGGGAAAAATGTTCTGATCGAAGCTGCTGTAAGTCATAATCTCACGGAAGCAGGCTTTACGGGAATGAAGGAGGCTTTGGACGACATTACCAAAGCAATGGAGGGAATAAGGGTAGAAATGGATGCTGTTAAAGCAGAGGGCAGGAAGCCTGTCCGGAGCTCCGACTATTATGCTGCGGCAATGGCGGCCATGTTCATACTTTTTGCATCCGGCTACGGAGGAAGAATGCTTTTGGAGGAGAAGGAGAACATAACCTATCAGCGGATGATAATAGCCGGAACACCGAAATTTGGAATACTGGCAGGAAAATTTTTTACCGTCTTCCTGATTGCACTGCTTCAGATAAGTATAATGATTGCATTCTCATATTTTGTGTTGAAGGTTCAGTGGGGAAGTGCATATCCGGTTGTTTTAATCAGCTTATGTGCTGCATTTGCCATAGCGGGAATCGGAAGCATGCTTGCAGCAGCCACATACAGGGCAGGCAATTCCAAGATGGCGGACATATTTGAGACAGTCATCCTGCAAACCATGGCAATTCTGGGAGGCAGCTTCTTTCCGACAGACATACTGCCTTCAATAATGCAGAAGCTGAGCTTTTTATCCATCAGCGGTGCAGTTTTGAAAGCATATCTTAAGATTATGATGGGATATGGGGTACAGGAGATTATGAGCAATATTGCAGCATTGGCGGCAATAGGATTTTTATCTGCAGTGCTTTCGGTTCTGATACTCAGGGAGAATGGAGGGATGAGGGATGCTCAGTATAATAAAGCTAAGACTGTTAGGACTTAGGGACGATTTTGCGGTGATTGTTCTTATGACCGTCATGGCCCTTGGCTTCACTGCCATTTTCGGCATCTCTTTTGACCACTTCAAACCGACGGTACTGGTTGTGGATGAGGATAAGAGCAGTTATTCTGAAGCTTTGATCAGTGAGCTGAAGGATGACAGGGGATTAAACTTTGAAGTCTTGGATATGAAGGGTGCGGAGGCAAAAGTGGAAGAAGGCAAGGCAATTGCAGCACTTATTATACCAGAGGGCTTTGATGAGAGCATAAAAAGCGGCGAAAAAGCTTCTCTGGGAGTATTAAAGGTCAAGGACGATATCCTCATATTCACAATGCAGAAGGTAGTATCGGGCATAGTCCTTAAAATGGCGGGAGGTGAAAGGATAGCAGATATCACTGCGGATTTCATACACACCCTTAAGCCGGAAGCCGGTCAGGCTGTGAAGGCATCCGCATATCGAAGCGTAATGGAGGCATGGGAATACAAAAGGCCTTTGGAAGTAACCTCTTATATTGCCGGAACAGGAGCAGACAGCAGCTACGACAGCCTTAAACACTCCATGATAGGCTTTTCCTTGTTTTTCTCGATGTATACAATGGTGTTCGGCATAGGCACAATACTAAATGACAGACAGTATAGGACCTGGCAGCGAATGCTGATAACCCCTGTATCAAAAACCTCAATACTTGGTGGGAATATGGTGACGGCATATTTCATCGGTGCCATTCAAATAGGAATATTGATACTTGGAGGGAAATATCTGTTGGGAATCGACTGGGGAAGCAGTATTTCCGGAGTTCTCACTGTGGCGGGTTCTTTTGTATTTGCCGTTACTTCCATGGGTTTGATGCTGTCTGGTGTGGTAAAAACCCATGCTCAGCTTTCTGCGGTTACCCCGGTGGTGCTTACCAGTACTTCAATGCTGGGAGGCTGCATGTGGCCTTTGGATATAGTAAACAATAAACTGCTGCTTTTTCTGGCGGAACTCACTCCTCAGAAATGGGCAATGCAGGGTATGGAAAGTATAGTATCCAAAGGGATGGGCTTTGAAGCGGCAGTGTATCCCGTAATTGTGCTTATGATAATGGGAGTTTTGTTCTTCGCAGTTGGAGTGAAGATTATGAAGTTTGAATAGAATTTTAGCAAAAAATAAAAAACTATGGATAATGCTTACAGGTAGAGTTATAATATATAATAATGTGTAGGGTGTGGGGGATTAACTCAGCTGGTTAGAGTGCCATCGTCACAAGGTGGAAGTCGCAGGTTCGAGTCCCGTATCCCCCACCATTTCTAAAAAAATCATAGAGCTATCGAAAGATTGCTCTATATTTTTTAATGTACATACACAATTTTGAGCAGAATAATTTATGTAGTTTTAATAATATTCAACGAAAGGGATGATTAGCATGGAAATTAAAGTACCAAGCGATATAGAAATCGCTCAGAGCGCAAAGATGAAGCCTGTATCGGAGATTGCAAAGCAGTGGGGAATAGAAGAGGATGAATTGGAGCTTTACGGCAAGTATAAGGCAAAAATCAACCTTAGTATTTTTGAACGATTGAAAGACAAGCCTGACGGCAAACTGGTACTGGTTACGGCAATTACTCCGACAGCTGCAGGAGAAGGCAAGTCAACCACTACGGTAGGCTTGGGCCAGGCTCTTAATAAAATTGGGAAAAAGGCGGTAATAGCTTTAAGAGAACCGTCCCTGGGCCCGGTTTTCGGTGTGAAGGGCGGAGCTGCAGGAGGAGGATTTTCCCAGGTAGTGCCTATGGAGGATATCAACCTTCATTTTACCGGAGACATGCATGCAATAACTGCAGCCAACAACCTGCTTGCTTCTGCTATTGACAATCATATCAACCATGGAAACACACTGAATATCGATCCAAGACAGATAGTATGGAAAAGAGTAATGGATATGAATGACAGGGCACTCCGTGAAATAGTGGTGGGCCTTGGAGGAAAGGCCAACGGTTTTGTAAGGCAGGACGGCTTTATGATAACAGTGGCTTCTGAAATAATGGCTATACTGTGCCTTTCCAATGATCTGATGGATTTAAAAGAAAGATTCGGCAGGATGGTTGTTGCATATAATTATTCTGGAGAACCGGTTACATGTGCCGACTTAAGGGTCCACGGGGCTATGGCCATGCTTATGAAGGATGCGATAAAGCCTAACTTGGTTCAGACTCTGGAAAACACACCTGCGCTTATTCACGGCGGGCCCTTTGCCAACATAGCCCACGGCTGCAACAGCATAATTGCTACAAAGCTGGGCTTGAAGCTGGGTGAATACCTTATTACAGAAGCAGGCTTCGGTGCTGATCTTGGAGCGGAGAAGTTCCTTGACATCAAATGCCGTTACGGGGGGTTAAAGCCTTCTGCTGTTGTGATAGTTGCAACCTTGCGTGCACTTAAGATGCATGGAGGAGTGGCAAAGGCGGAATTGGGAAAAGAAAACCTGGAGGCAGTGGATAAGGGATTCGCAAATCTTGAAAAGCAGGTAGAAAACATCCGCAAGTTCGGACTTCCGGTAATGGTTGCCGTTAACCGTTTTGTATCCGATACTGAGGCTGAAATCGAGCTGCTTATCAAAAAGTGCAAGGTATATGGCGTAGAGGTTGCATTGAACGAGTGCTGGGCAAAAGGCGGAGAAGGCGGAACATATATGGCCGAAACCCTGGTGAAACTGGTTGAAGGCTCAGCACCTGATTTTAAATATCTTTACAACGTTGATGCTCCTATAACTGAAAAAATCGAGACTATTGTAAAGGAAATCTATGGCGGAGACGGTGTTGTTTTCACTCCAAAAGCACAAAGGGAGATGCAGAAGCTTGCGGATATCGGCCTGGATAATCTGCCTGTCTGTATGGCAAAGACTCAATATTCATTATCTGATGATCCCAGCCTTTTAGGTGCTCCAAAGGGCTTCAAGGTTAGTGTGAAAGAAGTGAGGGTATCTGCAGGGGCGGGCTTTATAGTATGTCTTACGGGTGATATTATGATAATGCCCGGACTGCCGAAGGTACCTGCAGCAGAGAAAATCGATATAGATGAAAAGGGTGTAATTACAGGTTTATTCTAAGTTTTAGGAGGGGGGAAAGCAATGAGCGGAATGAGCAGAATAATAGAATGTGTCCCGAATTTCAGTGAAGGAAGAGATCTGGACAAAATAGAAAAAATTGTGAATTCCTTCAGGGGAAAGGACAATGTGAAGCTTCTGGATTATAAAAGAGACGAAGATCACAATAGAGTGGTTGTAACGGTTGTGGGGGAACCCCAAGGAGTGAAGGACTCGGTGTTGGAAGCTATGGGCGTTGCTATAGCGCTTATAGATATGACCAAGCACCGGGGACAGCACCCCAGAATGGGGGCAATAGATGTAGTACCCTTCATACCCATAAAGAATGTAAGTATGGAAGAGGCCGTTGAGCTCGCAAAGGAAGTTGCAAGAGAGGCATCGGAGAAGTATGGGCTTCCGATTTTTCTGTATGAAAAGGCTGCAACAGATCCTCAGAGGGAAAACCTGGCGAACATTCGCAAGGGTGAATTTGAGGGTATGGCGGAGAAGATAAAGCTGCCTGAGTGGAAACCTGATTACGGCCCGGCAGAAATTCATCCGACTGCAGGAGCGACTGTTATCGGCGCAAGGATGCCCCTGGTAGCCTTTAATGTAAATCTGAATACAAACAGAATGGATATTGCCAATAAAATTGCAAGGAATGTCAGGTTTTTAAACGGCGGCCTGCGGTATTGCAAAGCCATAGGCATTGAGCTTAAGGACAGGGGAATGGTGCAGATTTCCATGAACATGACCGATTATACAAAGACCGCTCTTTACAGATCCTTTGAGCTTATCAGAATAGAAGCGGCCAGATACGGTGTTACAATTGCCGGCAGTGAAATTATAGGGCTTGTGCCTATGGAAGCCCTGATTGATACGGCGGTATATTACCTGGGTGTGGAGGACTTCTCCATGGATCAGATACTGGAAAACAGGTTGATGGAATAAGGGAATAATGCGAAATCGT
>DAOLPD010000153.1:0-7552 GCA_035417425.1 Bacillota bacterium | reverse complement strand
AGAGCTATAGAGCTCATAAATAAATCATCCTATGACAGTCTGACCGGTCCGGGCTCCGACTCCGTAGTACTGTGCCATCAGGATTACGGCAAGGGTAATGCCCTTATGACCGGCAACGGAATATATGTACTTGACCTGGATGGTGTGACCTATGACCTTCCTGCCAGGGACTTAAGAAAAGTAATAGGAAAACAGGCTGAAGACAGAAACCGTTGGAGTATAGAACTCATAAACGAGGTCACAGATTGGTATACCCAGATAAACCCTATGGATGAGAACGAAAAGCATGTCTTGTATATTGACCTGCTGTTCCCCCATTGGTTCTTTGGTCTTGTAAAGAATATTTACCAGTCCGATAAAGCTGTCAAACCGGCTAAAATTGAAAAGATATGCAAGTTGGAGCAGGGCAAGATCCCGATTTTGGATTCCTTGCTGCAATGGAACAAATAGATGACAGGCCGATATCTTTCTTTGATATCGGCCATTAAAAGTGAAAAGAAAACGAGACGACCTGTATGTGTACTAGTTACTATTTCCAAAACTCCATGAGATCATCCCCGCATTCCGGTTCCTCCGTCTTTGCAGTAAACTGCTCTGCAGCATCATTCAGTTCTGCTTTGAACAAACATTCCAGTTCCTTTTTCTTAGCAGCCAGATGCTCTTCTGCTTCATTCATATTCTTCTTATACTTGGCAACCAGCTTTCTATTGCACACTAGTCTGGGTATCTGCTTAAGTATTTTACCAAATTCCTCTACTTTTACTTCAAGCACTGCTACCTCCTGCTTCAATTGAACAAATTCATGATCCATGTTTTCATCTCCTCACTTGCTGGATTCTGTTATGTATCCGGTTTGTCCTCTTCCAGTAACAGTATATGACTTGTACTTTTCTTCGTTACTGTTTATCTTTTGTACTTCCTATATCTTTAAAAGGATAAATGACCTTTGCCATTTATCCTTTTTTTATCCTAATTTTCATTTAGCATTTGCCATGACCATGTTTCTTATCTTCTTCTTCTTCACAAACTGCGTTGATGTTGATTATTACCACATTGTTCAAAACAAAAATAAATTTTATTTTCTCTGGGCAGCAGCAATCATCGCTGCCATTACATCCACCGTCACTTTCTCTCAAGCTCATCATTTCTCTGACAGCATCCATATTACCGGCAATAACTTTTGCTGCATCAACTGATAGTAATTCCGGCATCTTTACATATTCCATAAAGTCACCTCCTTTCATTTTCTGGGCGGAGAATTTGAACCGGTTCGTCATCTTCCAATAGCATTATATGACTTGTACACTTTATTGCTACTGATTGTACAAAAAAAACCATAACCAAGCTATTCATCACAGTTCCATCCTTTTTGCAGCTAATTGCTCCTCTATTTCATGTATTTCTTTTCTACACCGGGCAACCAGCTTTCTGTTAAATATCTGTCGGGGTATCAGTTTCATAATCTTTTCAATTTCGTTTTTTCTTGCTTCAAGTATTTCTATCTCAATCCATGTTTGCTTATATCCGCCCGAAATGGCTTCCCAGTCGTCATGCCCTTTCTCATGGCCCCTGTCGCCTATCTTTATATGACAGCCTTCAATATGCTCTTCCGCCTTTTCCCTGTAGCGGCCTTTATTGCAATCATCCGATGCATTATCCATGCCAATGGTCACGTTACAAAATACAAGCTTGACAATTGTCGTATTATCTCCGCATTCCATACCGCAGTTCTGCCCTACAACAACCTTCTCTCCCGGCTGGGGATCGGTAATCGCTTTCAGCACTTCAGGATTTTCAGCTATCACCTCTGCAAACTTCGGTGTTATCAATTCAGGCATAATAACTTGATCCATATTTTCATCACCTCCCTTACTGGATTCTGCTATGTATAGTGAAGCATAGGTACAATAATTTATGATTATGTACCTATGCATTTCATAATTATTATTATTCTGGCTGGAGCTCTTCTTCTTCGCAGGCTGCATTAACGTTGATTACAACTGCATTGTTCAAAGCAAATATGAATTTAACCTTTTTAGGGCAGCAGCATTCAACATCGTCTTTTACTTTATGTTTGGGTGCACATCCGCCGCTTTCCTTTTTTCTTTCATTCTTTTCTTCTTTAAAAAACTCTTTCAGGGCAGCAGCCATTTCATCTGTGTGGCTTGATTCATCCTTAACCGCCTTTACATTGCCTGCCAAAGCCTTTGCCAATTCCGGCGAAAGCATTTCCGGCATTTTTACATATCCCATGAATTCACCTCCCCTCATTAAATTCACAGAGATTCAGAACCGGTTTGTCTTCTTCCAATAGCATTATATGACTTGTACTTTTCTTCGTTACAATTATCAATAAAAAATCCGCATATCCCAATTTGATATGCGGGTTTTCATTCTCGACAATTAAGAGGGTACTGCCACTAATTATTAAGTGACAGTACCCATTTTAATACTTAGCCCTGTTTAATCTGTCTTGTATGATTTACTTCTGGCTGTATTCGCCCATTTTATCCTTTATGGTTGCATGTGCTGCAGCAAGTCTTGCTATCGGCACCCTGAAAGGTGAACAGGATACATAATTAAGCCCAACCCTATGGCAGAATTCAACGGATGCAGGATCCCCGCCGTGCTCACCGCAGATACCCAGCTTAATATCCGGCCTGGTCTTCCTGCCAAGGTCCACCGCCATCTTTACCAGCTTTCCAACTCCATTCTGATCGAGAGTCTGGAATGGATCCTGGTCGAATATGCCTTTTTTCACGTACTCTTCTATGAACTTGCCTGCATCGTCCCTTGAGAAGCCATAGGTCATCTGTGTAAGGTCATTTGTGCCGAAGGAGAAGAATTCGGCTGTCTTTGCTATTTCATCCGCAGTCACAGCTCCTCTGGGTACTTCAATCATTGTTCCGTACAGATACTCAAGCTTGATTCCCGATTCGGCTATAACCTTATCGGCAGTCTGCCTTACAACCTTCTCAATATACTCAAGCTCTTTCAGCTCTCCTACCAAAGGTATCATTATTTCAGGATGGACATCTATGCCTTTATTCTTTTTAACCTCAACTGCTGCTTCAATTATTGCCCTTGCCTGCATTTCAGCCAGCTCGGGATATGTTACCGCCAGGCGGCAGCCCCTGTGTCCCAGCATCGGGTTGAACTCATGAAGGCTTTCAACCCTTGCTTTAAGCTTTTCAAATTCAACACCCATTGTCTTTGCCAGTTCTTTGATATCCTCGTCTTCCTGGGGAAGGAACTCGTGCAGCGGCGGATCCAAAAGCCTTATGGTAACAGGCCTTTCTTCCATTGCTTCAAATATACCGATAAAATCCTCCTTTTGCATCGGAAGAAGCTTTGCCAATGCGACTTTTCTTTGCTCCACTGTCTCGGATATAATCATTTCCCTTACCGCTGCTATTCTGTCTTCACTGAAGAACATATGCTCGGTACGGCAAAGGCCGATTCCTTCCGCTCCGAATTTCACAGCCTGCGCCGCATCCTTCGGCGTATCTGCGTTAGTTCTCACCTTAAGCCTTCTTACTTCATCGGCCCAGGACATAAGAGTTCCAAAATGTCCTGACATTTCCGGCTCTTTTGTAGGGATAACCCCCTCATAGACATAACCGGTGCTGCCGTTCAGGGAAATGAAGTCTCCCTCCTTATATACCTTTCCGTTAGCCTCAAACTGCTTCAATTCTTCACTGACCTTAAGTCCTTCGCAGCCCGCTACGCAGCACTTGCCCATTCCTCTTGCCACAACAGCAGCATGAGAAGTCATTCCGCCCCTTGCGGTCAGTATTCCCTGAGCCATTGCCATTCCCTCAATATCTTCAGGGGATGTTTCAAGCCTTACCAGTATTACTTTTTCACCATTTTTCGCTGCTTCAACCGCATCAGCCGCTGTGAAGTATACCTTCCCTGAAGCAGCTCCCGGTGAAGCCGGAAGTCCCTTTGCTATTGACACTGCCTTTTTGAGTGCATCTGAATCAAAGTTCGGATGCAGAAGCTGGTCAAGCTGTGCCGGCTCTACCCTCAATACCGCCTCTTCCTTGGTTATCTTGCCTTCCTCAACAAGCTCAACGGCAACTCTGAGGGCTGCAGCAGCCGTCCTTTTCCCGTTTCTTGTCTGAAGCATGAAAAGCTTGCCCTTTTCTATGGTGAATTCTATATCCTGCATATCTTTGTAATGATTCTCCAGAAGATTTGCTACGTTTATGAACTGGTCATAAACCTCCTGATTTATCTCATTGAGCTTTTCAATAGACTGTGGTGTCCTTATCCCTGCAACAACGTCTTCTCCCTGTGCATTCATAAGGAATTCTCCGAATATCTTCTTTTCTCCCGTTGCCGGATTTCTTGTGAAAGCAACTCCTGTTCCGCAGTCATTTCCCATATTTCCGAATACCATTGACTGTACGTTGACAGCCGTACCCAGGTTCCCGGGTATATTGTTCATGGCTCTGTATATTATTGCTCTTTCATTATTCCAGGACCTGAAGACCGCTTTAACTGCCAGCAGCAGCTGATTCTCCGGATTCTGAGGGAACTCCTCACCCTTCTCCGCCCTGTAAATGCTCTTGAACTTCTCCACTACTTCCTTCAAGTCGGAAGCTGTAAGATCGGTATCGTATTTTGCACCCTTTTGTTCTTTTATTTCATCAAGCACTCTTTCAAATTTTGACTTGGGAATCTCCATTACAACATCGCTGAACATCTGGATGAACCTTCTGTAGCTGTCCATTGCAAATCTTTCATTATTTGTAATATCCCTTACAGTCTTAACAACCTCATCATTCAAACCGAGATTGAGAATAGTATCCATCATTCCGGGCATGGAAAACTTCGCACCGGATCTTACCGATACAAGCAGGGGGTTGTTTCCTCCTCCGAAGGTCTTTCCTGTTGTGGCTTCAAGCTCTTTAAGCTTTCCCATTATCTCATCGATAAGCTCGCTCCAGAGCTCTTCCCCTTTGTTATAATATTCGTTGCAAGCCTCCGTAGTAATGGTAAACCCCGGAGGTACCGGCAGTCCAATATTAGTCATTTCAGCCAAATTGGCTCCCTTGCCTCCCAAGAGGCCTTTCATTGAAGCCTTTCCTTCTTTAAAATTGTAAACATACTTCTTCATTCCTGTTCTGCCTCCTTTAATATTTGAAGTATTGTGTTTGCTGTCTCCTCAATCGCCTTATCGGTTACGTCAACTATTCTGCAGCCAATTTTGTTCATTATCTCTTCAGCATATTTATTCTCATAGTCTATTCTTTCCTTGCTGGCATAATTTGCCTGGTCGCTTAGCCCATGAGATTTCAACCTTTCCAGTCGTATCGGGTTAAGTTGGTCTGTACTTATTACCAAGCCGATTATTTTCTTAGGTGATATTTCAAAAAGCTCCTTAGGCGGCTTTACTTCAGGCATCAGCGGTATATTTGCCACCTTTAAATTTTTGGTTGCCAAAAACATACCCAGGGGGGTCTTGGAAGTCCTGGAAATGCCCAACAGCACCAGATCCGCCTTCTTAATGCCTCTCGGGTCCTTGCAGTCGTCATATTTAACCGCAAATTCCATGGCTTCTATTTTGCTGAAGTATTCATCATCAAGCTTTCTTACCGCACCCGGGATATCAGTCGGATGCTGCCCTGTGACCTTTGCAATTGCCTCCACGGCAGGCCCCATTATGTCAACGCAGACTATATTATGCATGGCCGCCTGTTCCTTAAGATATTTCCTGAGCTCAGGCACAACAAGGGTGAACATTATTATGCTGTCCAGGTCTTTGGCCTCGCTGATAACCTCCTGTATGCTCTCTATCTCGGTGACATACGGTATCCATCTGATCCTGATTTCGCATTCGGGATACTGGGCGGATGCGGCTTTTGCCACTTGTTCCGCAGTCTCACCTATTGAATCTGATATCACAAATATTACTGCCCTGTTTTTATTCATAATATCCCCCTAACCTATTGCTTATATAAATCATACAGCAGTTTAGTCACATTGGTTTTGGATACCTTGCCTGTTATTTTTAATTGTTCTTTGCCATCACTGTCTTTAAACGGTTCTACTACCGGTATGCTGTCTATTTCATGAGTGATAAGCTTGACTACTGCATCATATGCGCTGTCATTGTCGAATACATAAACTATATTTGGCATCCTTGTCATAATCATTCCAACCGGCATGTTGTGTATATCATTGTTACCGATTGCAATCTTTATGAAATCCTTTCTCGATACTACGCCGGAAAGTGCTCCTTTACTCTGCACATATATAGTACCGGCATCTCTTAAAAAAAGCATGACAATAGAATCATATACTGTTGCTGATTCATCCATGACTACAGCACTTGTCTTAATTTCAGCAACCTTAATGCTTTTAATGAAATCATGACCGATATCGTTTATCATCTTACCGGAGTAAAAATAGCCAACCTTCGGCCTGGCCTCAAGCATGTCGGACATTGTCAGTATTGTAAGATCAGGCCTCAATGCCGCCCTTGTCATATTCAGCTTTGCTGCCAGCTGCTCGCTTGTGATTGGTTGATATTTCTTTACCAATTCAATTATCTGTTTCTGTCTGCTTGTAAATTCTATTGCAACCACCTGCCTAACAGAAATATTCAGGGTAATTCTGTCCGGGGCTGTGTAAGTGCTTCAATTGACACAACCCAAGTTCTTACTTTATTCTCATTAAATACTATCATAATGCATTAACAATCACAACAAAAATCATCATTTATTCACTACTATGGAGCCCAAATCCGCCATTCTGTTCATCATGTCTGCTATGCTCTTTAAAAGCCCCAGCCTGTTGTTCCTGATATCCTCATCCTCAACCATTACCATAATATTGTCAAAGAAGTCGTCTACAGGTTTTTTAAGTGTAATCATAAGCTCCAGAGCCTTTCCATACTCCCTGTTGTCCACATAGCCTTCGAATTCGGCATTTACTTCATCAAAGGCCCGTAACAGCTCCAGCTCAGCTTTCTCTGTGAACAGCTCTGCGTTGATTTCCGGACTCATGGCTTTCGATGCCAGGTTGGATACTCGATTGAAGGAGCCCAGTATGTTCATAAACTCATCCCTGTACTTCCATTTTGAAAGCTCCCGAATCTTCAGATATGCATCATTAATATCGTCAAACTCAGCGTTTATCACAGCATCAATAATGTCATACTCAAAGCCCTTGTCTATCATGACATTTTTGAATCTTTGCCTGAAGAATTCCAGTATGTCCCTCTTTACTGACTTTTCATCACCCTTCAATATACCTTTTGCTTCAAAAGGCTTAAGGGAATTATCGATTAAATGTGTCAAACCAAGATGAATGTTACTGTCAAGTATTATAGATGTAACCCCTATTGCCTGCCTTCTTAAGGCATATGGATCTTGAGAGCCTGTTGGTTGAATCCCTATGGCAAAGCACCCGCATATGGTATCCATTTTGTCCGATATGCTCAGAATTGAACCATTAAGTGTTGCGGGAGTATTATCCCCTGCAAACCTCGGAAGATAATGCTCAAATATGGCATCCGCCACTTCCCTGTCCTCTCCTTGCA
>DAOLPD010000152.1:0-7657 GCA_035417425.1 Bacillota bacterium | reverse complement strand
ATTTCAAAATGAACGACATGCTTTCCTTGATCTTCCAATGCTTTTGCTCTTGCCAGGACTTCAAAAGCAGATTCCCCTCCCAGGAGGTCCATTCTGTCGGCATATAGTTTTCTTGACAATTATAACACCATCTTTCTGATATTTTTAAAACAGTCCTGAAATTACGCCGTTTTCATCGGCGTCAATTTTTCTGACAAAGGTACTTTAGGATGGCCGGGCTTTTTATATCAATGGCTCTTCTCCGGGTAACCCTTGTCTGGTCAGTATCAGACTGTTGTCTTGACAAATATGTTGATTATTCGAATTCTTTGAATAAAGCTTCAAAAGCTTCCTTGCTGTCTATCGCATGGTATACGTGCTTGTCTTCAGGGAACTTTTCGCCTTTGACATCTTCAACATATTCTTTAAATGCATTAGTGATGATTTCCGCTACATTTGCATACTTCTTGACAAATTTGGGCGTGAAAGCCTGGAAAAGACCCAGCATGTCTCCGCATATGATCAGCTGCCCATCGCAGGGAAGTCCTGCCCCTATTGAATAAACAGGTATAGTAAGTTTTTTGCATATATATTCCGTCAGCTCCGGCGGAACAGCTTCCAAAAGAAGTGCTCTGGCTCCTGCTTCCTGAATTGCAAGGGCATCCTTTATAAGCTCTCTTGCACTGTCGACGGTTCTGCCCTGCGCCTTGAACCCGCCTAACTGTCCTGAGCTCTGCGGTGTTAACCCTATGTGCCCGAATACGACTATTCCGGCATCGCTGATGGCTTTGATTTTGCTTATGACTCTGATTCCGCCTTCCAGCTTAATTGCATCCATATCCGCTTCCTTCAGGAATCTGCATGCGTTTCTCACTGCTTCTTCATCCGAGGTCTGGTAAGAACCAAAGGGCATGTCGCCTATGATAAAGGTGTTTGGTGCTCCTCTTCGGACAGCTTGGCAGTGGGATATACAATCATCCATTGTTACCGGGATAGTTCCCTGATATCCCAATACTACCATGCCCAGGGAGTCACCCACCAGTATCATGTCGATACCTGCCTGTTCGGCAAAGGAGCCCATCGGAAAGTCATATGCAGTAATCCAGGCAACCTTCTCTCCCTTTTTCCTCATTTCGTAGAAGTCCACTATTGATTTTTTCTTTCCCATTTTGATTCCTCCTTAAATATTTAATGCCTGTTAATCGGATATTATTAACAGTCAATTATGGGCTATCTGACCTCTTTCCTGTATCCAAGCTTCATGGATATCTCCTGGGTATACTCGATAAGAGTCCGCGCGATTTCCCTGCGGAAACTTTTATTCATCCTGGAGGTAGGACCTGATAAACTGATAGCGGCAAAAGGTATGTTGAAGTGGTTATAAATAGGTGCGGCTATACAGATCAAGCCGATTTCCAGTTCCTCGTTATCCTCGGAATATCCGTTGCGTCTGTCTATTTCCAGGGATTCCATTAATGAACGTTTGTCACAAATAGTTTTATCGGTATGTTTGATAAATTCCATCCTGTCAAGCTTGCTTTCCAGTTCGCCTGCATGCAGATTAGACATTATTGCCTTTCCCACAGCAGTACAATACATCGGGAGCCTGCCCCCCACCATAGTGCTGATACGCATGGAACGTGTACTTTCAACTTTTTCAAGATAGATGACATAGAGATCGTCTACAACTACAAGGTTCACTGTTTCCTGGTACATCCTTACCAGCTGCTCCAGGTAGGGTACGGCTATGTGCCGGAGTGTCGAGTTTACCTTTGTACCCAATCTGAATAATTCCAATCCCAATCTGTATTTTCCCGTATTGTCGTTTTTCTCCAGGAGCTTGTTTGCTTCAAGAGTGGATATCAAGCCAAAGGCGGTACTTTTGTGAAGTCCGATCATTCTGCTGATTTCCGTAACTCCCAGTTCTTCATTATCCTCAAAGCAGCGAATGATTTGTATTGCTCTGTCTACTGACTGTATTACTATATTTCCTTCCTGAGCCATATCAAATTACCTCCTTTGTGTTCTATATTATAGTACATCGTGCTATTATATAGAACACTATTATTATATCACATTGCCCGACGGAGATTCAATGTGTTTTTAAAAATACCTGTGGTATGGATGTTAAATATTTATCAAGGGGTTGTAAATATTTACTAAGTATTGTATTATTAAGTTAGTAATTAAATAATGCTGAACCAGATGAAAATGGCGAGAGATACCTTAATAAGGTAGCCGAAGAAGCAATGTGAAGGGCAGCCCATCTTTGCAGACACTTTCAGGCAAAAGGATCGCCACCGGATGGTACTCTGAAGAGACCGTTTATCGGCGCCGTAGGAGAAATACATTGACATGTAGAAGCTCTCAGGCAAAGGAACAGAGGGATATAATGGCACATATGTTTATCGTGCTATTATATCCCTTTTTAATTTGGATAACATATTACTAATTATAAAAAAGGCTTATATTGAAGCATATTAACAACCAAGGAAGCCTTTTTTGAAACTCGTTTACGGCGCATGATAAATTAAGGTGGAATATATGCGCCTACTCATTATAAAAAGGAGGATTATTTTATGAGCGAACCAAAAAAAACGTCCCTTTACAATGTCCACGAAAAATGCGGCGGAAGAATTATTGATTTCGCCGGATGGGCATTGCCGGTACAGTATGAAGGTATAACAGCAGAGCATGAGGCAGTGAGGAATTATGCCGGAATGTTTGATGTGTCACACATGGGTGAGGTTGAGGTCAAGGGACCCCAGGCAACAGACTTTGTACAGAACCTGGTCACCAATGATGTATCGGTAATGAACGAAAACCAGGTCATTTATGCAATGATGTGCTATCCCAACGGAGGCATAGTGGACGACCTTCTGGTCTACAAGCACACAAATGAATTTTATTTGCTTGTAATCAATGCCAGCAACGTAGATAAGGACTTCCAATGGATGAAGGATAATGTCGGGAGCTTTGATGCGGAGCTTAAAAATATTTCCGAGGATGTATCGGAAATAGCCCTGCAGGGGCCAAAAGCGGAAGAAATACTGCAGGAGCTCACCGATACAAATCTTTCTGATATAGCCTTCTTCTACTTCAAGGCGGATGTCAAAATTGCAGGTAAAAACTGTCTTGTATCCCGTACCGGCTACACCGGCGAGGATGGCTTTGAAATCTATATGAAGCATGAAGACTCAGGGCATGTATGGGATAAAATACTTGAAACGGGCAAGGATAAAGGTGTAAAGCCAGCCGGGCTTGGCTGCAGGGATACCCTCAGATTTGAGGCCAACCTTCCATTATACGGAAATGAGCTGTCGCCGGAAATTACTCCTTTGGAAGCAGGCTTCGGAATGTTTGTAAAGCTGAGTAAACCCAGCTTTATAGGTAAGGAAGCTCTGGTAAAGCAGAAGGCAGAAGGCCTGAAAAGGAAGATAGTCGGATTTGAGATGGAAGGACCGGGAATTCCAAGGCATGGATATGATGTCCTGTCTGACGGCAAGGTTATCGGCTTTGTAACGACCGGCTACAGTTCACCTACCCTTAAGAAGAATATTGGCCTTGCAATGGTTGATATCGAATACTCCGAGCTTGGTACGCCAATAGAAATACAGATAAGGAAAAATGCCGTAAAAGCCAGGGTCGTTGACAGAAGATTCTATACTAAGAAGTACAAAAAATAAATCAAAAATATATTTATCAGGAGGAATGAAAAATGGAAACAAAATCAGGATTGCTTTATTCAAAGGATCACGAATGGGTCAGGGTTGAAGGCGAAAAGGCCTATGTGGGCATCACCGATTATGCACAGCATGCTTTGGGAGAAATAGTTTATGTGGAATTGCCTACAGTAGGAGACGAACTCAATGCCGGGGATGTTTTCAGTGTTATTGAATCTGTAAAGGCAGCTTCCGACTCATATCTTCCGGTCGCCGGAAAAGTTATTGAGGTAAATGAAGCATTGTCGGATTCACCGCAGCTTGTAAATGAAGACCCCTATGGCAGTTGGATAGTAGTAATTGAGATAACTGACAAAGCCGGCCTTGATGAACTCATGAACGAGCAGGAGTACCGGGAATTCTGCGATAAGGAGGCATAATATGCATAGGTATTTACCTCATACCGAGGAAGATGAAAGGCTGATGCTTGAAAGCATCGGAGCAAAATCCACAGATGATTTATTTGCAGATGTACCCCGGGAGCTGCGGCTTGGAAGAAAGCTTAATCTGAACAATCCTCTTTCAGAAATTGAGCTTTCAGACCATATGAAGGGTCTGAGCAATAAAAACAAGAGTTCGGATGATCTGATCTGCTTTCTGGGGGCAGGAGCATACGACCATTTTATTCCCTCTGTCGTAAAGCATCTTGCAATGAGGTCGGAATTCTATACCGCATATACCCCTTACCAGCCTGAGATAAGTCAGGGAACTCTCCAGGCAATATTTGAGTATCAGACTATGATTTGCAGCCTCACAGGAATGGATGTTACCAATGCCTCCATGTATGACGGAGCAACAGCCTGTGTTGAAGCGGCAATGATGGCTGTCGAAAATGCAAGGCGCAGCTCGATAATAGTGTCAAGGACCGTACACCCTGAAGTAAGAAGAGTATTGAAAAGCTACATGCGGTTCCGGGATATAGAAGTCATTGAAGCCGATATGGCTGATGGCATAACAGATGTTGAAAAGCTGAAGCACCTTATGGAAGCAGGCACCGCCGGTGTTATAGTCCAAAATCCGAATTTCTTCGGTATAATAGAGGATTTGACTGAGATAGAAAAAATGGTGCATAGGAATAAGGCATTGCTTATTGACTACGTGGACCCCATTTCTCTCGGAATACTGAAAAGCCCCGGTGAGTCAGGGGTGGATATAGTTGCGGGGGAAGGACAGTCTCTTGGGAACAGCCTCAGCTTCGGAGGCCCTTACCTTGGGTTTCTCGCCACTACCTCCAAGCTGATGAGAAAAATGCCCGGAAGAATTGTAGGGCAATCGGAGGATGTAGACGAGAAAAGGGCTTTTGTACTTACCTTACAGGCCAGGGAACAGCATATCCGCAGATACAAGGCAACCTCCAACATATGCTCCAATCAAGGCCTTAATGCTCTTACTGCAGCTATTTACATGACTACAATGGGCAAAAAGGGCCTTAAGGAAGCTGCGGAACAAAGCGCAAAAAAGGCCCACTATGCCATGAAGCAGTTAACAAGCAGCGGAAAGTTCAAGCCTCTGTTTAACAAGCCCTTCTTCAAGGAATTTGCCGTTATGGGTGAAACACCCGCCTGCAAGATCAATGATGAACTGCTGAAGCATAATATACTTGGGGGCTTTGAGCTGGATAAGGAATACCCTGAGCTGAAGAACGGCTTGCTTATCTGTGTGACCGAAAAACGGACAAAAGCTCAGATTGACAAGCTGGCCCAAGTAATGGAGGTGATATGATGAAAAATTACAACAGCCTTATTTTTGAACTTTCGAAAGAAGGAAGAAAAGCATATAGCCTGCCGCCTTGTGATGTTCCCGACATCAGCCTTGACAGTATGATTCCCGCTTCGCTGATGAGGGATAGTGAGCCTGAGCTGCCTGAGGTCAGTGAAGTAGATGTGGTAAGACACTTTACAAATCTCTCAAATAAGAATTATGGAGTGGATACCGGCTTTTACCCTCTGGGCTCCTGTACCATGAAGTATAATCCCAAAATAAATGAAGACATGGCTAATCTCGGGGGATTCAGCAATATTCATCCCCTCCAGCCTGAAGCTACTGTTCAGGGAGCCTTGGAACTGATGTACGAGCTTGACGGTATGCTTTCAGAAATCAGTGGTATGGACAGGGTTTCCCTCCAGCCCGCCGCCGGTGCCCACGGGGAGCTTACCGGCCTGATGATTATCAAGGCATATCATGAGAGCCGGGGTGACAAAAAAAGAAAAAAGATAATAGTACCTGACTCTGCTCATGGAACAAACCCTGCCAGCGCAGCTGTCGCAGGCTTTGAAATCGTGGAAATTGAATCTGACAAAAACGGAGCTGTTGATCTTGATAGGCTGAAGGCAGTGCTAAGTGATGAAATTGCCGGCTTAATGCTGACAAATCCGAGCACTCTTGGGCTTTTTGAGAAAAACATCAAGCAAATCGCAGACCTGGTCCATGAGTCAGGAGGGCTTCTTTACTACGACGGAGCCAATACCAATGCCATTATGGGAATTGCAAGGCCCGGGGATATGGGCTTTGATGTGATTCATCTCAACCTGCACAAAACCTTCTCCACGCCTCACGGCGGAGGCGGCCCCGGAAGCGGACCGGTAGGGGTCAAAAGTGAGCTTGTCAAGTTCCTCCCTGTCCCTGTTATTGAGAAAAAGGGAGACTCTTACATACTGGACTATGACAGGCCTGACTCCATTGGCAAGGTAAAGAGCTTCTACGGCAACTTCGGAGTCGCTGTAAAGGCTTATGCCTACATACTGTCAATGGGGGGGGAAGGCTTAACGGATGTAAGCCGGAAGGCAGTCCTTAATGCAAACTACATGATGAGTAAACTGAAGAAATACTATGAGCTTCCGATAGATCAGGTGTGCAAGCATGAGTTCGTTCTGAGCGGGCTTCTGGAAAATAACAATCATATTGCAACCCTGGATGTTGCAAAGCGTCTTCTGGACTATGGCTATCACCCGCCGACCATTTACTTCCCGCTTATAGTAAATAATGCGATAATGATAGAGCCTACCGAAACTGAAAGCCTGGAAACCCTCGACAGCTTTATCGACATAATGATAAAAATCGCAGAAGAAGCAAAGGAAGCTCCCGATATATTAAAAACTGCCCCTCATAGTACTGTAGTCAGGAGGATAGACGAAGCAAAAGCGGCAAGAAGCCTTATCCTCAAGTGGGATGGTACTTGCACACACAAGGAGTGATTTATATGAATCCATTTATAAAAAAGCTGGTTGACTCGAAATTCATGACCGAAGCTCAGGGAAACTATATTGAAGAAGCTGTAATGAGAAAGGACTCCATCATTATATCCGGGCACAAGGGATTCGGAATCCTGCCTCTTTTTGCAACTATAAGCGCAACGGCAAAAAGCAATTTCAAGATAAAGCAGATAAAGGGCTTTGAGGATCTTGAAGATGAAGCTGACTACTATCTGATCGCAGACCTGAGCAATATTGATTATGCAAAGCTTATTGCAGATGCGATGCTGAAGCAGGGCTCCTCCTTCATCGCCCTTAAGGATCCCGACCACCCCTATTCGG
Source organism: Bacillota bacterium (assembly GCA_035417425.1). Lineage (GTDB taxonomy): Bacteria > Bacillota > Clostridia > Lutisporales > Lutisporaceae > BRH-c25. Next base: position 423 of record DAOLPD010000152.1, on the reverse strand, counting down.
TGCTTAAGCTGTTGGGGGACGTATATAAGCAGAACGGGGATACATCAAAGGTATACCAGCTTATTGAATGTGTAAAGATTGATGGTGTTCCGCAGCTTTCCAAAATTACCCGGATTACCTTGAACGAAAATGGAAAGCTTGTGAAAATCGACTTCTAAAACACCAAGATATGAGCTATATCGCAATAGAAGAATAATGCGACATTACTTTAAGTCTGCACAACCAAGCAAGAGCTTGTATAGTATAGCAGGGCACACTTTTATGTATTTTGGCAACAGGCCTCTGATATGGCTTTGGTAAAAAGTTCGTGAAGCCGGCATGGAGGCCGGCTTAGGTGTCTCGGGCCATGGAGGGCCTTTTGGCACCGGTAGAACTTTTCCAAAGGCATATCAGTATAGGCCTGTCAAAATCATAATCCGTGTG
>DAOLPD010000151.1:0-7681 GCA_035417425.1 Bacillota bacterium | reverse complement strand
GCAATGGCTTGGGAATCGGTCTGGGTATGGCATATTATACAAAACTGCAGGGAAGCCGTAAAAAAACGTACGTAATTTTAGGCGATGGCGAAATGAACGAAGGTACTGTGTGGGAAGGGGTTAACATTGCGCCAGTATTGGGCCTGGATAACTTAATCGCTATTGTAGATCAGAATTATTATCAAAGCTGTGGCTGTGTTGATAGTATTTGTCCAATGAGGAACATGAAGGAACGCTGGGAGGCATTCGGATGGAAGGTAATTGAGATCAACGGCCACGATATGCGGGAAATTGTCAGCGCATTGGAGGTAGCAACCAATTATCACGGCGCTCCGGTGTGTATTATTGCCAACACCGTCAAGGGCAAGGGTGTAAGCTTTATGGAGCATGACAACAGCTGGCACCAGAAGAAGATCACGAAAGAACAGTATGAGCAGGCCATAAAAGAATTGGAGGAAGCAAAATGAGCAGAGCATTTGACGATGTTTCAACCAGGGATGCCTTTGGTAATGCGCTTTTGCGTATTGCCGAAAAAGATAAAACAATAATGTATATAGCTGCCGACACTCTGAAATCAGTAGGTGGTACGCCATTTCACAATAAGTATCCTGAACGTGCAATTAATGTTGGAATTTCTGAACAAAACATGGCACTAATGGCTGCGGGCATGGCTAGCTGCGGGGCGAAGGTGTTTGCCGCGAGCTATGCGGTATTTGCTTCAATGCGTATATGCGAGCAAATCCGTACTTTCATATGTTATCCAAATCTGGATGTGAAAATAATTGCAGGTTTGGGAGGACTGTCAGGAGGCCAGGAGGGCGTGACCCATCAGGGCATCGAAGATATAGGCGTGCTGCGGTCCATACCCAATTTAGTGATTGTGGAGGCGGCAGATGCGGCATCAACCGAGGTAATCACTGAGGAAATTGCCGCATATAACGGACCTGTCTATTTAAGATTGGGTAGATATAATTCAGCTAAAGTTTTTGACGAAAATTACCGATTTAAAATTGGCAAGGCAAATATACTCAAGGCAGATGGCAGTGATGCAGCAATATTTGCAACTGGTGCAGCCGTTGTACGTGCAAAGGAAGCATGTGAGAAGCTCACATCGCAAGGCCGCTCAGTGCAGCTGATCGAAATGCCCTGTATTAAGCCGCTTGACGAGGAAGCCGTGCTCCGAGCTGCCCAAGAAACAGGTCTGGTAATTGCAGTTGAGGACCATAATGTAATCGGCGGATTGGGGACAGCTATAGCAGAGGTGCTTAGCGAAAAACTCCCTACAAGGGTTGTGCGTATTGGCATTCAGGATCAGTTTACAGAATCGGGTGACCACGAAGAATTAATGGACAAATATAATCTTCATCCAGACAATATTGCCAGCTGCATAGAGAATATAATTTGTGAGAAATAACTGCGTTTGGAGGGGAAGCATGAAAGGGATTGAAAAAAAAGATTCCAGCAGCAAAATAGTGATGGATTATATCAAACAAAAGATTGTTAATAACGAGTTGAAGGTTGGTGACCGTATTTTCGGAGAGATAGAGCTGGCGCAGACGTTGCGCGTAAGCCGCAGCACAGTCAGGGAAGCTATGAAGATGCTAGAAGCACTCAAAGTTATTGTAATACGTCGCGGAGATGGGACTTATATTTCCGACCCCGAGCAAATACATGCAATTGATGCGATTATATTTAAATTATTGCTCCAGTATATATCATTTCAGGAGGTATGTGAGTTCCGAAGGGAAATAGAGTTTATCATATTGCACTGTGCTGCCCAGAAAATAACAGCAGAGGAGTTGGAAGCACTAAAGCGTAATATTCAGCGCATGGATTATCTTTTACATCAATTCCCTGAAAAGTTTGATCTTTTATATGCATTGGATATGGAATTTCACAAAATAATCGGTCAAGCCACCCATAATATATTGATGCAGGAAATCTATCACTTGGTCTTTTCTATCGTTTCCCCTGCAATGTACCGCAACTACGAGAAAGGCTTGGTAGATGATTCAACTGTTGCCTCCCACTGGGAAATCTACTATGCATTGTCCAATAAGGATGCTTTTGCTATATGGACTTCAGTGCTAATGAGTGTTAATCTGTGGCAGGAATCATATCGTAGGGAAAATGATTCCTGCTGCAAGGAAGATAGCGTATTTAATCCATGGCTGCTTGCATCGCGTTCCGTTGAGGATTTTGGGGAGTTGCTGAAAGAGGCATACGGTGAGTAGGACCGTATAGTTATTTCATTTATGCATGTGACAAATTACTTACGGAGTAAAGGAAGGGTTTGTTTTGAAAAATGATATTGAAACTCTGCTCTATTATTGTCGATTGGCATTTGACAGAAGGCTGATTTACGGTTCAGGGGGCAACATAAGTGTGCGCAGCGGGGAATATTTTCTCATTACACCTACAGGATATTCCTTAGGTGCGCTTACTGAGAATATCATTTCTAAAATAGATATGGATGGGAATCTGCTGGGTGGAGAAAAGCCCTCAAAGGAATCCGGAATGCATCTGGCATGCTATAAACGCCGTAATGACGTGAATGCCATCGTGCATGTGCATCCTACTTATGCAGTTGCTGTTTCTTGCCTCAAGGACTTGGATTGTGGGTGTGTAATGCCTATATATACCGCAGGATATAATGCGCGCGTAGGGAAACTGCCTATCATAAAGTATGCACCGCCGGGCTCGGCAGAATTAGCTGCAATGACTGCGGATATAATTTCACGGCGCAACAGTGTGATGCTAGCCAACCACGGCATAGTTACGGTGGGAAGTGATCTTCATTCAGCATATGGCATAGCGGAGGAAATCGAGCAAAATGCGCATCAATATTGGTTATTAGGCAACAACGGACGGGCTTTGCCTGTATAAAGGATTGAAAGGCAGATATAAATGAAAAATTTTATTCTAGGTATTGATATTGGAACAACTGGAGCAAAGGCGGCTATTTATGACTTATCTGGCAGTTGCATAGCGTGGGGTTATGGTGAATATCCCATGCTGCACCCTCAGCCTGGCTGGTCAGAACTAGATCCAAATCTCTGGTGGGATATCACGATTAATAACCTTAGACATTGCTTTGAAAATCCCAAGATAGACGCTTCAAGTATTGCGGCTATAGGTATCAGTTGCACCAATGCCCTATTACTGGTTGATCATACTGGGAAACCGTTATGCAATGCGATCGGACACCGGGATACACGGGCAGACATGCAAGTACAGTGGCTGAAAGAGCATATTGGCGAGAATCGAATCCTTTCCATCTGTGCTAATAGGCTTGGCAAAGGTTCGTTTGGACTGCCGACACTTCGCTGGTTGGCAGACAATCAGCCTGAAATGATAAAACAGGCTGAGAAATTTCTCTACCCCAGTGGTTTTATTATCCATAAGCTGACGGGGAAATTTTCTATTAATAGACCTCGTATAGGCCTGACACTGCTCAGTAACGCCGATACCGGAGAATGGTCATCTGAAATCTTGAGGCTGTCAGGAATTCCGGAACGACTCCTACCCAGTATTTACGATAGCTGCGATGTTGTAGGGGAAGTAACTGAAGAGGCAGCCAGAATGACGGGCCTTTGCGCGGGAACGCCGGTGGTTGCAGGCGGGATAGATACGGTAGTTGCCGCTGCCGCTGCAGGCGCAGTAAATCCTGGTGATGTTGCAATAATACTCGGCTCAAGCGGGCGAATCTGTGCAGTTAGCGAAAAGGTAGTACGCGACAGACGTGTTCTTACCAGCCATGCATCCTTTCCGGGCACTTGGATGCTTATGCAATCTACTGATTGCGCCGGTGTGTCATTACGCTGGTTTCGTGATGTATTCGGAGAGAAGGCCAGACTTGACGCGCAAAAAAAAGGCAAATCTATATATCAGGTTATGGATGAATATGCTGCGGCTGTACCCGCAGGTGCAGGGAATATGCTATATCTTCCCTACCTTGCAGGAGAAAAAAGCCCAATATGGAACCAGAACGCCAAAGGGGTATTTTTTAACATTTCTTTGAGCAGTGATTATGGTTATTTCATACGATCAATATTTGAGGGTGTTGCCTACTCAATACGTGACTGCTATGAGGTACTCAGGCAGATCGGTGTTGTATCTGAAGGAGTAATTACTATAAGCGGCGGTCTCACCAATAGTACCATATGGTGTCAGATATTCGCAGACGTGCTGCAGGTGCCTCTGCTTCTTTTGCCAAATAAAGAAACTGAGACACTCGGAGGTGCTATGATAGCAGCATATGGTGTGGGACTCCCGGGGGTCACCAAGGAATTTGGAAAGAATATAGCACAGCGGGGCAAGCTCATCGAGCCCAGCACACGTTTGGCGTCATTATATACAGATGGTTTTTTGCGCTATAAGAGTCTTTATGAACAGGTAAAGGATTGTTTCATATAGAAGATAATGGTTTTAGATTGTGTCCGGTATTTAGTATCTTAAGAATACAACCTGTTTTTCTTTATCCGCGACTGAGCGGATTTTTTATTATGCGGAAGTGACTTGTCTATGTCCAGGTATTATAGTAATATTTTATTAGTGTAATAATGAAGAAGGAGGCATTGGAGTATGGATTATAAAGCTGATATCGGTGTTTTTGGAGGCTCAGGCTTTTATTCCTTTCTGGAGGATGTTGAGGAGATTGATATAGAAACTCCATATGGAAGTACAAGTGAGAAGATTTCTCTGGCCAAAACAGGCGGCAAGACGGTTGCTTTTCTGCCAAGGCACGGCAAGAAACATTCTTTTCCGCCTCATATGATACCTTACAGGGCTAATGTATATGCCATGAAGATGCTGGGAGTAAAACACATAATTGCGCCTACCGCATCGGGAAGCCTGCAGGCAGGCATTAAGCCGGGTGAATTTGTAATATGTGATCAATTTGTTGACAGGACATGGGGCAGAAAAGACACCTACTTTGAAGGCCCAGAAACCAAGCATATAAGTGCGGCAATGCCCTATGACGAGAATCTGAGGAATCTGGCAATAAAAGCCTGTGAAGAGGCTGGAGTCACAGTGCATAAAAAAGGAACGGTTGTTGTAATACAAGGGCCGAGATTTTCAACAAAGGCCGAAAGCAGATGGTTCAGCAAAATGGGCTGGGAAGTAATCAATATGACTCAATATCCGGAATGTATACTGGCTAACGAACTGGATATACCATACGTGAATATTTCCCTTATAACCGATTATGATGCAGGCCTTGAAGGGGATGAAAACATAAAGCCCGTTACAGAGGAAGAGGTATACAGGGTATTCAATGAAAACAATGAGAAAGTAAAGAAAGTTATATATAGAATGATTGAGCAGCTGTAATACATAGAACAGTATTAAATATAATTATGCATTATATTGGAGAGTAGAAATATGAAGGGAAAACTCGTTATTATTGAGGCCGGCAGTGATGCCAGCGGAAAGGCTACTCAGACCAAAAGGCTTTACAGCAGACTGAGGAGCGATAAATATAATATAAGGAAGATCGAATATCCAAACTATAAAAGCAATTCTTCGGCATTGGTGAAAATGTACCTGAACGGGGAATTCGGTTACAAGCCTGAGGACGTAAATGCTTATGCCGCGTCAACTTTTTTTTCCGTAGACCGTTATGCTTCCTATATGAAGGAATGGAAGGGGTTCTACGAGGACGGAGGTATAGTGCTGGCAGACAGGTATACAACCTCCAATATGGTGCATCAGGCTTCAAAGATAGCTGATGAAGCCGAGCGCAATTCATTTCTGGATTGGCTCTGGGATCTGGAATTTGTAAAGCTGGGATTGCCTGTTCCGGATATGGTGATTTTCCTGGATGTACCGCCTGAAATAAGCAATAATCTGATAACGAAACGAAATAATAAGATTACAGGGGGTTCCCAAAAGGACATTCATGAAAGAGACAGGGAATACCTTATGAAAACATATCTGAATGCTTGCAGGGTTGCAGAGAAGTATGGCTGGAAAAGAATTGAGTGTACTTATGACAATTGCTTGAGGAGTATAGAAGACATAAACAATGAAATATATGAATATGTATCAAAGAACCTCATGCAAGAGGTGAAGTAAAATGCTTGCCAAAAGGCCGAAAATGTCAATTTGTGCCCTTATTGCAGTACTGCTCGCTGCAGCATTTACCGCAGGCTGCACCTTTAAGGGATCTGGCGGAGATACTGATAAAGATGTTGTCCTGTACGAACGTTCCGGCTTGACCATAGCCATACCAAAGGAGTATGCAGGCCAATTGCTTATCGACCCAGCAGAATATGATGACGAAACCATTCTCATAAAAGTCTATCAGAAATCTTCCTACGAAAAATTTAAAGGTGCGGGCTTTCTTTTCAGCATTGCCCGTTATGCCGAGGCGCAGTATGAGCAGTTCCTATGCTCTGACGGCAGCGGACAGAGCTTTTTTGCCAAAGACGGTGAGTATTACTACGGATTTTTCTTTGCCACCGACGTGCAGGCCCCGGATGACTATGAAGCTTTCTCGCAGCTTTTCAAAGACGTGGGCGATTTCGTCAAGAGCGACATGATAAGCCGCAACGGCCTGACTGCATACAGCGACCAAGAATTCTTCAACAAGACTTATACCTATGAAAGTGAGCACATTTTTTTAAGTTACTATCCTTATTACGCATATAACGGCAGTAAGGAAGAGGTCTGGACCCTTATCCTCTCCCAGCCGGCAACACAAGGGAATACAGGCATTTGGTGCGTGGAGCGCTGGAAAGACAGATATGGCAATATTTATCCCTATTTCCCGGATGAGAAAGGAATACCTTCAAAGAAATACTATACCGCGTTGCAGGCAGAATGCGATGCAGGAAAGGATATGTCTTGGCTTGAGCCGAAGCAGGCAGCCCTTGCCTTTGTTAAGAGAGCCTTTGACCATGCCCCGGCAACCCTGGACAGCTTTGCACCTTCCGATTCGTTTGCAGCGTCCACGGGGGATATACACGATTATCTGCCTGACCTCTTGTCCGGTAAGCCTGTAAGTGATTATGACCTGCTGCCCTGCCTTGAGAACTTTACAAAATCCACATGGCTTGAACTGGATGAGGTATACGGCATGAAGTGGTGGGACCCTCTGTGGAAAGCCCTGCGTGAAGCCGCAATCAGTGATATGCAGGCAGACCCCAACGCACAGATACTGCATAACTATTATATAGGGAAAGCATATCTCGTGTCAGACGGTGCCTTTGCCGAGGGCCTCAGCGATCTCATTATGCAGCAGTGGACGTATAACAGCCTATTATACAGCGAATGCCTGAAAACTCGTTTTTCCGCGGAGGAGGGGGCCGCCTTGCGACGGCGCCTGGCCTATTTAACGACTCACAGAGGGGGTAAGTTCCACCTCGCCTTTCCCGGGTCCGACCCGGAACTCACCCTTTCACTGAGCAGCTATCCGGTGGATTTTCCTTTTGGCATGGAGCTGCCGGAGAAAAGCCGTGAGACTCACCGGGCAGAAAGCTTCGGAATGGTTACCGTGGTGGAGAGCAACGGTTTGCAGGTGAAATACCTGAACAACAGCGACGGTGTGTATTTCGTTTTCTGTATCAGGTGTGAAAAGGAAGGCTTCAGGAATCTGGGTGTCGCCATCGGCGATTCGGAGGATAAGCTATGGGACTTCTGGGAACCGGCGCAACTGAAAAAACTGACTGACGGTATC
>DAOLPD010000150.1:0-7765 GCA_035417425.1 Bacillota bacterium | reverse complement strand
TTTGCTGACCGGTGAGACTACCTGCGACGGAAAGAAAAAGGCCTATGAAGTTCTTGGGGAATATGCACCGGTTTATGTTATGGATCTTCCGCAGATGAAGAGGGATAAGGACTATAAGAAATGGGAAGAGGAAATATATGAATATAAAGCAGTACTTGAAGGATTGACGGGAAACAAGATTACGGAAGAAAAGCTTGGGTCGGCCATTAAGCTGTGCAATACAAAGAGGGCTGCACTTCAGAGGCTGTATAATGCAAGAAAAGCTCTTAATGTTCCTATAAGCGGAAAAGATGCACTTCTTGTTTCACAGATAGCGTTCTATGACAATCCCGAAAGATTTATCGAAATGACCAATAAGCTGTGCGATGAGCTGGAAGACAGGATCAAAAAGGGAATAGGAGCAGCTTCGGAGAAGAGCCCGAGAATAATGATAACCGGTACTCCTATGGCAATACCAAACTGGAAAATGCATCACCTGATAGAAGAGAGCGGTGCAGTGGTTGTCTGTGAAGAAACCTGTACAGGGACAAGGTACTTTGAAAATGAGGTTGATGAAACTCAGACAACAATGGAAGGCATGATAAAGGCCCTGGCAGACAGGTATATGAATATAAACTGCGCATGCTTCACTCCCAACAAGGGAAGGGAAGAGGATATCGTAAGGCTGGCAAAGGAATATGGCGCAGACGGTGTTGTATATTGCAATCTGCAGTTCTGCCATACTTACAACATTGAATACAGGCAGGTGGAAAAGGCTCTTAAAGAAGCGGGAATACCGGTAATATTCATAGAGACAGACTACAGCAATGATGATACAGGCCAGCTTAAGACAAGGATAGAGGCATTCCTGGAGATGTTGAAATAATGGGAGAAGAAAGCTTCTACATATTATTTCCCAACGTGACCGAGGGCTTGAAGCTGGAGAAGCTTTTAAAAGAGAATGCCGTCAAATATACTATAGTGCCCACCCCGAGGGAATTGAGCAAGTCCTGCGGAATAAGCATAATGTATGAATTCCGGGATGACAGCTTAATTAAACGTATTGCAGAAGAGCACGGAATCAGAACGGAAGGCTTCAAAAGCCTGATCAGGAAGAAAGCTGACGTTAAGTTCATATGAAAAAGCGGCAGGAGAAGAGGAGCTGTCATGGTTAGTATAGGAATGGACATAGGCTCGGTATGTGCAAAAGCAGTTGCTTTTGATGAAAAAATAATAGGCAGGCTTATTATGTCCACAGGTTGGAACCCGAGACAAACGGCTGAAGAGCTGTATGAGAGACTGGTCTCAGAGAATGGAGTAAAAAAAGGTGAAATATCCTCCATTGTTGCTACCGGGTACGGCAGAGTGTCTGTCCCTTTTGCATCAAAAAAGGTTACCGAAATAACCTGTCATGCAAAGGGTGCAGCATATTTGGACCCTGATGCCCGCACGGTCATTGATGTAGGCGGGCAGGACAGCAAGGTCATATCAATAGATGAAAAGGGCAGCGTATTGGAGTTTATGATGAACGACAAATGCGCAGCCGGTACCGGAAGGTTCCTGCAGGTAATGGCCAATGTCCTTGAAACAGAAGTTGACCAATTGGATGCCCTGGCTTCCAATTCGGCACCAAGGGATATAAACAGCATGTGTGCTGTTTTTGCGGAAAGCGAGGTAATCAGCCTGCTTTCACAAGGCACATCAAAGGAAGCGGTTGCCTCCGGAATACTGCACTCAATATCCAACAAGATAATACATATGACAAGCAGGATAACCATAAGGGAAAAGGTGCTCTTTACGGGGGGAGTTGCCTCTAACAATATGATAAGGGAGATCATATCAAAAAAGCTGAAGTGTCATGTTTTGACCCATAAGGATTCGCAATATGCGGGGGCAATAGGTGCTGCAATAATAGGGTATAACAGATGATTGAATATAGTTTTGAGAACGTGGAGTATTCCACGTTCTTTTTTTAGGTCAGGGGTGCCCGGTCTCCTATAATATCTGAAGTCTCGTATCTTGTGCCTATATGATGTATAATATATACATATTATCGGAAAAGTTACCAGAAAAGGCGGGGATTCCTAATGAGCCTGAGAATCATATACGGACGGGCAGGAAGCGGCAAAAGCACATACTGTCTCAACGAAATAAAAGAAAGCCTGAATCAGGGGAACAATATAAGGCATATCATAATTGTTCCCGAGCAGTTCTCCCTCCAGGCGGAGAGAAGGCTCATAAAGGCTGTGGGGGCAAGCGGAATCAACGGAGCGGAAGTGTTAAGCTTCGGGCGGCTTTCCCACAGAGTGCTGGGAGAAGTGGGGGGCCTGGTGAGAAAGCATATAAACCCCGCAGGGAAAAGCATACTGATATATGCGATTATGGAAAAAGTGCGGGACGATTTGCGGGTGTTTGCCAAGGCTGCCGGGAAGCAGGGCTTTGTAAACACTTTGTGCGGTACGATAAGTGAATTAAAAAGATATAACATAGCGCCCTCGGCACTCAGCAGTATGGAAACAGCTTCCCTCAGCCCGCAGCTTGCGGATAAGCTTCACGATATAGGGCTTATATATGGGGAGTTTGAGAAAAGGCTTCATGATAAATATATCGATTCTGACGACGACCTTGATATATTGGCGGAAAAGCTTGAACTATACAAGCCTTTCGAGGCTTCGGAAATATGGCTGGATGAGTTCTCCGGCTTCACTCCTCAGGAATACGGAGTAATTGCAAAGCTTATGTCAAAGGCTGTCAGAGTAAATGTCTTACTGTGCACCGACTGTCTTTCGGAGGATTATGCACCGGAGGATACAGACCCCTTCCTTCCGGCAAGGGCTGCCGCAGCAAAGCTCATAAGGCTGGCAAAGGACTCCTGCATAATGGTGGACACACCTGTTGCTCTTAGGAATAGTGGTTCTAAATATAATAAGGAGCTGGCATTTCTTGAATCCAACTTTTATTCATACCTTCACGGGAAGTATAAGGAAAGCACTGAGCATCTGAAGCTGTATGAAGCTCCGGGAATATTTGCTGAAGTGGAGAGTGCAGCCAGGGACATTTTAAAAAAGTGCAGGGAAGAGGGGTTTCGTTACAGGGATATTGCAGTAATAACCGGAGACCTGCCGCAATATGAAAAAGTAATAAGAGTGGTATTCAGAGAGCATGGAATACCCTGCTTTATAGACAGGAAAAAGGATATTACGGGGCATCCTTTGATACTTCTTGTACTTTCAGCCTTGGAAATCTTTATCGTCAATTGGTCCTATGAAGCAGTTTTCCGATACCTGAAAACAGGCCTCACAGGTATTGACAGGAGAGAACTGGACATATTGGAGAACTATGTGCTGGCAAACTATGTCCCGGGGAGCATCTGGATGAAGGATGAGGATTGGGAAGGCCTGAGGGTCAATGAAGCAAGAAGGCGTGCGGTTGCGCCCCTATTAAGATTATACGGGAGAATTAAAGGCAAAAATACAGTTAAAGAAATATGTACGGCTCTTTTTGATTTCCTGTGTGAACTGGAAGTGCCTGAAAAACTTGAAATGCTGGTAGAGCATTTTACCCAAAGAGGAGAATTGGACCGGGCTGATGAGTACAGCCAGGTGTGGAACATTCTGTTGGAGCTTTTGGACCAGGTAGTCGAAGCAATAGGGGATGAAGCAGTCAAGGCAGAGACCTTCCTTACGATTCTCTCGGTAGGCTTCGGAGAATACAATATCGGCTTGATACCTCCGGCTCTTGAACAGGTGCTTGTGGGAAGCCTTGAAAGATCCAAAAGCCATGATGTAAAAGCCATATATGTCCTTGGTGCCAATGAAGGCATATTTCCCATCCCCTTTAAACAGGAAGGGATTTTATCCGACAGGGACAGAGAGATTCTGAGGAACATGGGAATGGAATTGGCCCCTGATACCCGGGGAAGGACTTTTGAGCAGCAGCACCTCATATATACTGCATTGACAGCCCCTTCGGATTATCTGAGGCTGAGCTGGTGTGCGGCCGACAGGGAAGGCAGGGCTCAGAGGCCTTCTGTAATAATAGGCAGGCTTAGAAGGATGTTTCCGGAAATCAGCTTCGAAAGCGGAATCCTTAGGGGAATTCCGGGGTATGGCGCTGATACTAATGTGTCCGCACCGGTGCCTACCTTCAATGAGCTGGTGTCTGCAATGAGACAGAGGTTTGAAGGCAGGTATGCGGATCCCCTGTGGAAGGGCGTAGCTGAATGGTATAAGAAAGAGGAAGAATGGAAGGAAAAATACTTCCGGATTGCTGAAGGCCTGAGCTATACCAATCAAGCCGGATTTATCAAGCAGGAGCGTATCAGGAAGATATACGGCAAAACTATACATACCAGCGTATCAAGACTTGAAAGATATTTTTCCTGCCCCTTTTCATATTATGTGGAATACGGGCTTAAGGCAAAGGAAAGGCCTGTAATGAAAATGAACGCCCCTGATATGGGCTCTTTTATGCACAGGGTAATTGATATATTCTCAAGGAAGGTAAGTGAAAGCGGCATGGGCTGGCGGCATCTTGAAAGGGAATGGTGCGCCGGGCAGGTTTCACTTATTGTGGATGAGCTTGTACAGGATGCAGCCGGGAAGGTTTTTTTAAGCACCAGCAGGTATAAATACCTGGCAGCCAGGCTGAAAAGAGTGCTGACAAGGGCGGTTTGGCTGATAGCGGAGCATATAAAGAGAAGTGCCTTTGAACCTGTGGGCTATGAAATCGGTTTTGGAGAAGGGGAGAAATTTCCGGCCATAGTATTGGAACTGCCCTCCGGCGAAAAAATGAGCCTGTCGGGCAGGATTGACAGGTTAGACTGCATGGAAACAGAAGAAGGAAAGTATTTCAGGATAGTGGACTATAAGTCAGGAAGCAGGCATTTCAAGCTTGAGGATGTATATTACGGGCTTCAGCTTCAGCTGATAACCTACCTGGATGCAGTGGGGGGAAGCCTTGAGGAAGAACCGGACAAACCTGTGCTTCCTGCAGGGGTACTATATTTCAGGCTGGATGACCCTATTATTCAGGGCAGCAGGGAGGCATCGGAAGAGGAAATAGAGAAGGCAATAATGAAGGAGCTTAGAATGAAGGGGCTGCTTCTTGCAGATGTAAAAGTAATAAAAGAAATGGACACAGGTATAGATGGAGATTCATTGATAATACCTGCAAGGATTAACAAGGGAGATGCTTTGGGAAGATCTTCCGCAGCTACGGCTGAGCAGTTTGAAATAATAAAGAGGCATGTAAGGAAGCTGCTTCTGAGCCTTGGAGAGGAAATACTCAAAGGGAATATTTCCATAAGCCCCTATAGAAGAAAGAAAATGACTGCTTGCGCATATTGCAGCTACATGCCCGTATGTCAGTTTGATATGAGTATTTCCGGGAACAATTACAGAAACCTTTGGGAAAAGAAGGACGAAGAGATATGGGAGCTTATGTCAGGCAAGACTCTAGAAGGTGGTGAGGCAAATGGGCTGGACTGAAGAGCAGGTAAGGGCGATTTCGGAGGACCGATGCAATTTACTGGTGTCTGCTGCAGCCGGAGCCGGAAAGACAGCTGTGCTGGTTGAAAGAATAATCAGGAAGATTACCAATGCGGAAAATCCCGTGGACATTGACAGATTGTTGGTTGTCACTTTTACCAATGCCGCCGCTGCTGAAATGAGAGAGAGAATCGGGGCTGCCTTGAGCAGGGTATTGGAGGAAGCAGAGGTAGATGGAGACCTGAAGGTTAAGAAGAATCTTCAAAGACAGCTGACTCTTTTGGGGAAATCCAACATTACCACTATACATTCCTTCTGTCTTGATGTGATAAGAAATAACTTTCATACAATAGATCTGGACCCGGCATTCAGGATAGCGGATGATACCGAAGCGTTGCTGCTCCAGCTGGAAGCCTTGGAGGAGCTTATCGAATCAAAATATGAGCCCGAGAACTGCACGGAGGATTTTTTGAGCCTGGTGGAATGCTACGGAGGAAGTAAAGACGACAACAAGCTGATGGATCTTATACTGACCATATATGATTTTGTGCAGAGCCATCCATGGCCTGATATATGGCTTACGGATGCGATAGAAGCTTTTAATGCAGCTGAGGGTATGGACTTCGGGGATACCAAATGGGCGGAAGTCCTGATGAAAAGTATCTCAATGGAGCTGTCCGGCCTTCAATGTTTATTGGAAGATACAATAAAAACAGCCGAGAGAGAGGAAGGGCTGTCCCCTTATATAAATACCCTGCAGGAGGACGTTTTGAGGATAAAGGCAATGCAGTCGGCTTGTGAGGGGAAAGGAGGCTGGGATGCCCTTTACAGGGAGTTTGATAATCTCGAGTTTTCGCGCTTGCCGAAATGCGGAAAAGAAGCAGACCCTATTATAAAAGAGGAGGTCAAAGGCGCCAGGGATGATGTCAAAGGCCGGCTTAACAGGATAAAAAAAGACCTTATAAGCGGAAGCTCGGAAGAACTGACCTCTGATTTAAGGCGGCTTTATCCCGTTATGAACAGTCTTGGAAGCCTTGTGTCAGAGTTTTCCGACAAGTATCAGGATAAGAAAAAGCAGAAAAATGTAATAGATTTTAATGACTTGGAGCATTACTGCCTTAAAGTGCTGACAAACCGTACCGAAGGCGAGGTTTTGCCAACTCAGGCAGCTCTTGGGCTGAGGGAACTTTTTGAAGAAATATATATTGACGAATACCAGGACAGCAATCTGACTCAGGAGGTAATACTGGGCATGGTTTCCCGGGAGGAGACGGGAGAGCCCAATATATTCATGGTAGGTGACGTAAAACAGAGCATCTATAGATTCAGACAGGCAAAACCGGAGTTATTTATTAAAAAACTCAGAACTTATTCCGGGGATTCGCAGTCTAAGTATAGGAAGATACTGTTGAATAAGAACTTCAGAAGCAGGGAGGACATTATTAGGGCAGTGAATTTTATATTCAGCCGGATAATGTCTGAAAGCCTGGGAGAAATCGAATATACCGAGGATGAAAAGCTTAATGCGGGAGCGGTGTATGAGGTGCCGGATTTTCCCGGCAGCAGCGTTGGAGGCCCCGTGGAGCTTCATATTATAGACAGCAGCGAAATCGGCACTGAAGAAACAGATACAACGGAAGAAGATTTTGAGGACTATGAAGAATCGGCTTTGATGTTAAACTCCATGCAGTGCGAAGCAAGAGTAGCGGCTAACAGGATAAAGGAGCTGACAGCGGACGGAGGCTTCATGGTAATCGATAAAAACACGGGAGAATACAGGCCGGCACAGTTTAAAGACATTGTAATACTAATGCGGACAACAAAGAATTGGGCTGATGTCTTTGCAGAAGAATTAAGCCTTCAGGGGGTACCCGTATTTACAGATGCAGGTACAGGATATTTCAGGACTGTCGAAATATCAACGGTACTGTCTCTGCTGCAAATAATTGATAACCCTCTTCAGGATATTCCGCTGCTGGCAGTTTTAAGGTCGCCAATCTGCGGGTTTAATCCGGAGGAGCTTATTGATATTCGGCTCTTTGACCGGGAGACGGACTTCTTTGAGGCCATGGTAAAAGCTGCTGCATCAGAAGGAGAGCTTGGGCGTAAAGCAGCGGAATTTTTAGAAAAACTGGAGGATTGGAGGGAAAAATCCCTTTATCTCTCCACCGATGAACTGATATGGTATTTATACAATGATACGGGATATTACAGCTTTGTCGGAGCAATGCCGGGAGGGGCTGCCCGACAGGCCAACCTCAGGATGCTTTTTGACAAGGCAAGGCAATATGAGGAGT
>DAOLPD010000149.1:0-7766 GCA_035417425.1 Bacillota bacterium | reverse complement strand
CCCCCTGATATTGCGGCTAAAAACTGTGAAGTTAATCAGAAGGAGTTTTAAGGAGTACATATATGAATGAGATAATACTGAAAAACGGAAGAATAATCGGTGAAGGCAGCCCTTGCTATATAATGGTGGATATTGCCGCCAATCATAATGGAGACCTGGATACTGCCAAGGAGCTGATTAGAAAAGCTGCCGAAGCGGGAGCTGACGCAGTCAAGTTTCAGACCTACAGGGCTGAGGAGCTTTATTCCAAAAAGACCCCTCAGTTTTCAAGGGATGCCATGAAGCCCTACGATCTTATTAAGAAGGTTCAGCATCCCAGAGAGTGGATACCGCAGCTTTTTGAATACGCAAAAGACTGCGGCATTGATTTTCTGTCTTCGCCTTTTGACTTTGATGCGGTGGATCTGCTGGACGATGCCGGTGTGGGCCTTTTTAAAGTGGCTTCTCCCGAAATAGTGGACTTAAGGCTCATTAAACACATTGCTGCTAAGGGGAAGCCTGTTATCTTATCAACAGGTATGGCGAGCCTTGAAGAAATAGAGGAAGCCGTAGAAGCGGCAAGAAGTACGGGAAACGGGAATATTGCGCTGCTTCACTGCAGCACCTGTTATCCTTCACCGGCGCATATAGTTAATCTTAAGGTAATGGAAACCCTTCGCAATACTTTCGGGCTTCCCACGGGCTTTTCAGATCATACTCTGGGCTGGCATATTCCTGTGGCTGCCGTGGCTTTAGGCGCCTGCATAATAGAAAAGCACTTTACCCTGAGCAGAGGCCAGGAGGGACCGGATCACGGCTTTTCCATAGAACCTGACGAACTGAAGCTTATGGTGGAACAAATAAGGGATATAGAGAAGGCATTGGGGAACGGCATAAAAAAGGTTTATCCTGAGGAGCTGGAAAATTATGAGAAAGGCCGGAGAAGCCTTATTGCTAGAACAGATATACCTAAAGGAACAATCATTACCGAAAGCATGCTGACGGTAAAAAGGCCCGGTTACGGTATAAAGCCCAAATATTTTGATGATGTGATCGGGAGGACTGCCGGGGTGGATATATATGAAGACGATATACTGATGTGGGATATGTTGGATTAATGAAGGAATTCAGGTGATGTGCTTATGAAGGTATTGATCAGGGCTGACGGCGGCTGTAATATAGGAATGGGCCATATAATGCGCATGCTTGTTCTGGCGGACAAGCTGAAGGCCTTTTCAGAGGTTGTTTTCGTGTGCAGGAAAAACGGGGAATTCGAGACAGGCGTGAGATTCATTGAGGCATACGGCTACCCCGTATTTACGGTAAACGGAGAAGCAATTATTGACGAACTGGCCGGAATAGGCGGGGACTGTCTGATTACAGACAGTTACGACGTAGATGAAAGCTATTTTAGGCGCACCGGGGATATTTTCGGCAAAACCGGTTATATGGATGACCTTAACAAAGTCCGGATTAGTACCGACTTTATTATAAATCAGAATATTTATGCCCGGGATTTGGGATATGAAAAATACGAGGGTACCGTGCTGCTGTTGGGTACCCAATATGCACTTCTCAGAGATGAATTCAGGGGCCTCCCGGCGAGAAAAATGAAGCGTAATGTGAAAAGCGTGCTGGTTACACTGGGGGGGTCAGATCCGCAGAATCTGACGGAGAAGCTGGCATTAAAGCTTGGCAGGGCTTTCCCCCGAATAACATTTCATATAATAGCGGGGCCTTCCTTTATTCATGTAGACAGCCTGGAGGCAGCGGCGGGAGAGAATATAGTTATCCACCGTGAACCCAAGATGTCCGCGCTGATGATGCAATGTGATGCTGCCGTATCTGCCTGCGGAAGCACCGTTTATGAACTGTGTGCCTGCGGGACTCCCATAATAGGGGTTATCACAGCAGATAACCAGGTTATGACAGCCCGCAGTATGGATAATATAGGTGCAATGAAATATGCGGCAGGCGCCGGAGAAATTGTCCGGCACCTGGAAAGCCTGGATTATGAAACAAGGGCCAGAATGTCGGAAACAGCCCGGAAATTGGTGGATGGGAATGGAAGCATAAGAGTTTCGGAGCAGATAAGAAAAATTATCTGCAATAAATGAGGGGGAAGCTGTATGAGAAAGTTTATACCATACGCAAGGCAGTATATTGATGAGGAAGACATACAGGCGGTTGCCGAGGTTCTCAGAAGTGATTTTATAACCACCGGGCCGAAGGTTGCAGAACTGGAAAACACTATTACGGAGTATACCGGGGCAAAGTATGCAGTAACAGTTTCAAACGGTACTGCCGCTCTTCATGCTGCCTGTTTCTCCGCAGGAATAGGGCCCGGGGATGAAGTTATAACAACTCCGATGACATTTGCTGCCACTGCCAACTGCATTTTATATATGGGAGGGCGGCCGGTCTTTGCCGATATCGACCCGAGGACCTATAATATTGATCCCCGGGATATTGAAAAGAAAATAACCGATAAGACGAAAGCTGTTATTCCGGTGCATTTTACCGGACAGCCCTGCGATATGGATGAAATAATGAGAATTGCCGACAGGTATGGATTGAAAGTGATCGAAGACGGGGCCCATGCCATGGGAGCGGAATACAAAGGCAGGAAAATCGGTACCATAGGCACAATGACCACTTTAAGCTTTCATCCCGTAAAGCATATTACAACAGGGGAAGGGGGAGCCGTTCTGACCGATGACAAGTTGCTGTATGAAAAGATGCTGCTGTTCAGAGTCAACGGTATAACGAAGGACAGTGATAAAATGGAGAGAAATGAAGGCCTCTGGTTCTGTGAGCAGCATAGCCTGGGCTTCAATTATAAATTGACGGACATACAGGCAGCTCTTGGTATAAGTCAATTCAGGAAGCTTGAGTTCTTCCTGGAAAGAAGGAGAAAATACGCGGCACTTTATAACATGCTTCTGGAACAGATTGAAGGAGTAATAGTACCTCAGCAGCTGCAGTATGTGAATTCAGCATGGCACCTTTACATAATCAGGCTGGACCTTGCAAAAATAAGATTGAACAGAAGGCAGGTCTTTGATGAACTGAGAAAAAGGAATATAGGCGTGCAGGTGCATTATATACCGGTATATTACCATCCCTACTACAGAAACCTTGGGTATTTCAAGGGCATGTGCCCTGAAGCAGAAGCCCTGTATGAAGCTATAATAACGCTCCCTCTGTACCCCTCTATGGAAGAGGAGGACATTTATTTCATAGCTGATAGTCTGAGGGATATATTAAGGAGTTGATATGTTTTGAAAACATTGGTTACCGGAGGAGCCGGTTTTATAGGCAGATGGACAGTTAAGAAGCTTTTTGAAGAAGGGCATAGCATATGGATATTGGATGACCTTTCCAACGGATCCTATGATAATATAAAGGAATTCAAAGGCTGCGGATCGGTGAAATTCATACAGGGGGATATTAAGGATGAAAGGCTGCTGGAAAGCATGTTTAATGAGGATTTTGACCTGTGCTTTCATCTGGCGGCCAAGATCAACGTCCAGGACAGCATTGATGACCCGGTGACTACCTATCGGAATGATGTGTCAGGCACCTTCAATGTCCTGGAGCAGTGCAGGAAGCGTGGTACGAAAATGGTTTTCATGAGTACCTGCATGGTCTATGACAGGGCATCGGGGGAAGAGGGAATTGACGAGCTGCATCCGGTGAAGCCGGCCTCACCCTATGCCGGAAGCAAGATAGCAGGGGAGAGCCTTGTACTGTCGTATTGGCATGCCTATAAGCTGCCGGCAGTTGTAATAAGGCCTTTCAATACTTTCGGGCCTTTCCAGAAGTCCGGGGGAGAGGGCGGTGTAATAGCAATTTTTATAAAGAACTCACTTGAAGGCAGAGCTTTGAAAATATACGGCGACGGGAACCAAACCAGGGATTTCCTTTATGTTGAGGATTGTGCCGATTTTATCGCCCGGGCAGGCTGCTCGGATATGGCCGACGGGCAGATAATAAATGCGGGCACAGGAAAAGACATTGCAATCAATGACCTGGCAGTGCTTGTCTCCCGGAACAGATCGCCTATAGAGCATATACCCCACATACATCCCCAAAGTGAGATACAGAAGCTTCTCTGCAACTCAGAAAAGGCATACAGGCTTCTATCCTGGAAGCCTCAGACTGTTATTGAAGAAGGAATAGCAAGAACTGAAAAATGGATAGAGGAATACCTATAAAGAAAAATAAGTTTTTTGACGATATAGATATATAGAAAGGATTCTATATTTTATTTTCCAATTCCAGGGAGGGAATAGAAATGAAAATCAGTAATAATCAGGCTAATCTGAATACAAGTGAAATCGTAAAACAAAATAAAATCAGTCAGGCAACGGCAGGAAGGCAAATAAAAAATCATCTACAGGCAACGGATGTGTCAAACAAACCGATAAATGAGACAAAAGAAGAACCCGAGCTTAATGAAAAGCAATTACTGGATGTAATTGAGAAGACCAACAAAGCAATCGAAGGTACATCCTGCAGCTTCAGGTACTCTGTGCATGATGTGACGAAACAGATAATGGTTAAGGTAATAGATAATCAAACCCAGGAAGTAATTAAAGAATTCCCGCCGGAGAAGATATTGGACATGGTGGCAAAAATGTGGGAAGTGGCGGGTATTTTGGTCGATGAAAGGAGGTAGCGGAAATGGCTTATGATATATCCAGCATTTTGAACAGTCGGATGAGGATATCGGGTATTTCCTCCGGACTGGATGTGGACGGCATAGTGAAGCAACTGATGAGAATAGAGCAGATGAAAGTTGACAAGGCAAGGCAGAGCAAGACATTGCTGGAGTGGAAAAGGGATGATTACAGATCGGTTATAAACTCCATCAGGGCATTTAAGGATGAATACTTTGATATACTGAAGCCTGCAACAAATATGAGATCCGCTTCTTCACTGTCAGCCCTTAAGACAACCTACAACGGAGCCGACACTTCAAGCTATTTTACTGCAACAGCAGGAACCGGAGCGATTCAGGGAACCTTTTGGATAAGCAATGTTCAGCTGGCAAAGTCGGCGAAGGCTGCGTCGTCCGGTCCTGTTACAGGAAATATGGTCGGCAGCGCCATAGATTTTGAAAATACCGTAATAAGTGCAGAAAATAACAATAACAAGATATCTGTTACATTTAACGGAGTTAAAAAGGAAATAACCCTTGATGACGGTATTTCGGATATTGACAGTTTGGCCAGCAATCTTAATGAAAAACTGGAGTCCGCTTTTGGAGCAGGGAAGATCACAGCAGGAGTTAACGGAGGCGGTATCACCTTTAGCACTGACAAAACAAACGTATTGAATATAGGCAGCGTGGCTGACAATGAAGGGCTTGCAGCCATTGGCTACCTGAATGCAAACAAATCAAACAAATTAAACCTCGGATCAAAGCTTTCCGATATGGCGGGATTTTTCAGCCTCAATGATTTGGAACCGGGTGAAGCTGATGAAGATGGATACGATATTAAGTTTTCGATAAACGGCAAGGAGTTTCAGTTTAAATCATCCCAGACATTAAATGAGATTATATCAACTGTTAACGGAGATTCAGAGGCAGGAGTCAAAATGTCCTATGACCAGCTGAATGACAAGATAGTTGTACAGTCAAAGGCTGTAGGAGCTGTTTCAAGGATTCAGATTGAGGATGTATCCGGGAATGGGAACCTTATGGCTGTATTGGGTCTGGCAGGAGTTAACGAGGCAGGCACCGATGCAAGCATTACTTATAATGACGGCTCGGGAGAACAGGTCATAACCAGGGCAAGCAATGACTTTTCCATAAACGGTATTGCCTTCAGCCTGAAAAAGGAATATTCGGCTGCTGTCGGTGATCCTGTAGAAGTAAAGCTTGAGGGAGACCCTGCAAAGACTCTTGAGCTTATAAAAGGTTTTGTAAATAAGTACAATGAATTGCTGGACAAGATAAACGGCGAGCTTACTGAAAAGGTATACAAGGATTTTGCTCCTCTTACGGAAGAACAAAAGGCAGAGATGAGCGAAAAGGAAATTGAGCTCTGGGAAGAGAAGGCAAAGTCCGGCACGCTGAATAGCGACAGTATATTAACCAGTTTCTTAAACGACATGAGAAATATGCTGTATAAGGAAGTGGATGGAGTATCAGCGAAGCTTTATTCCATAGGAATTACAACAGGAACCTGGGAGCAAAGAGGAAAGCTTGTAATAAATGAGACAAAGCTGAGAGAGGCTATCATTAATTCACCGGACGAAGTAATCAAATTATTTACACAAGAATCCGATATACGTTACTCTCCCGATATGAGTACTGAGGAAAGAGCGGCACGAAACCGTGAAAACGGTATAGCAAACAGGTTGTATGATGTTATCCAGGATTATACAAGGACATCAAGAAACAGTGAAGGCAGGAAGGGGATACTGCTTGAAAAGGCAGGCATCATAGGTGATGTAACCGAGAACAACAGCCTGTTATCAAAAGAAATAAAGGCGAAGGACCAGATTATCAGTACGCTGTTGGACAAGCTGATAGACAAGGAAAATCAATATTATAAGAGATTTACTGCAATGGAGAGTGCCTTAAACCAGATGAACAGCCAGATTATGTGGTTGTCACAGCAGATGGGCACCGGTGCTTAGTATACTATTGGAGTGATAACGGAGGGATTTTAGTATGACAGAGATGAGTCAGGCGATAAGAAGCTATCAGATGGGTATGGGAAGGATATGCGCAAGGCCCGGGAATGCAATCAGCCCAAAGCCATGTGCAGATAACAGCTTCAGGCAAAACAGCAACCTTTACCAGCAATATAAGCAGAATACGGTTAATACGTCCACACCTCAGGAATTGACCCTGATGCTGTACAATGGGCTTGTAAGGTTTCTGAAGCTTGCCTGTCAGGGTATTGAGGAAGAGGATATCGAAAAGGCGAATAATAACATAATAAAATCGCAGAATATAATTATAGAGTTCATGAGTACTCTGGATATGCAATATGAAATTTCAGAGGAACTGTTTTCATTGTACGAGTATATGAACAGGAGACTGCTGGAAGCAAATATAAAAAAAGACAAACAGATTTTAGAAGAAGTAACAGGCTATGCTGAAGAGCTGAGAGATACATGGGCTCAGGCAATGAAGCTGGCAAAGCAGCAGGATGCTGTTCGTTAAATATTATATAATAATAGGGATAGGCATTCCTGCGTGGATGCCAATCCCTATGATTTTTTGGAGGATTTATTGAGATGGTTGATAATACTATTGTTGAGCTCATGAGTTTACTTGAGAAAAAGAAGAAGCTGTTTGACAGCATAATGGAAATAACTCTGGAGCAGAAAAAGGAACTGGATAATAATGAGACAGATAAAATGCAGAGCCTTGTCGGTCGGAAGCAATCTGTTATAGACAGTATCGATGAAATCGACAGGTCTTTTTCCCAAGGGATTAATACACTGAAGAAACACTTAAATGTTCAGGCATTGGAAGAGGTTGATTTTACAAAATATCCGGAATTGAAAGGCTTAAAGCTTAAGGTTGAAGAAATAATGTCAAAGGCACAGGAGATAATGCTCATAGAAATGTCCAACAAGGAGAAGCTTATGTCCATAATGAATGGAATGAAAAAAGAGATAAATCAGATTAAGGCCGGGAAGAAATCCATAAAGGCATATGAAAAACCAATTATAAACAATGATGGAATATATATAGATAAAAAGAAATGGCTTAAATGAAAAAGTAAGTTCTAGTTTGAAGGATTAAATTCCACAAAAAATAT
>DAOLPD010000148.1:0-7800 GCA_035417425.1 Bacillota bacterium | reverse complement strand
AGCTTTACTTAAAATAAGGAAGAAAAGCGGGAGCAAGAACTGCTGTATGGCAAAAGAGGAGCTGAAAGAGCTGTGTCAGGCACTTAGGGCTTTTATCAGCCGGGGTGAGGAATGGCTTGGCTCAAATCATGAGGAGCAAGGATACCGTGAGGTACTGGAGCTTTATTTTGAAGCAGCGGCATTCTTAAGGATTTACGAGATTTTTGATGAGAGATATACTGCATATGTTGAGCTGTCGGGAAGTGATGTGAAGCTTAAGCTTTTCTGCCTGGATCCTTCCAAGCTTCTCGGGGAAATAACCGGACGGATGAAGGCTTCCGTATTCTACTCGGCTACTTTGACGCCCTTGTATTATTTCAAGGACATTCTCGGAGGCAGCGAAGAGGATTATAACATAAGGCTGGATTCTCCCTTCGAAGAATCCAACCTGTGTCTCACTATAGCCGGGAATGTGTCCACCAGGTATACGGACAGAGAGGGCAGCCTTTCGGAAATTGCCGAATACATCAAGACTTTAGTCAGCGCAAGAAAAGGCAATTATCTCATATTTTTCCCTTCATACAAGTACATGAATGAGGTATTTGGATTATTTACAGAAAGATATCCTGGAATCGGAACAATTTTGCAGCAGCCTGCCATGCAGGAGGAAGAAAAGGAGCGTTTTCTTCAATGCTTCTGCCGGGATAATGATAAGGAACTGCTCGGATTCGCAGTTATGGGAGGAATCTTCTCAGAAGGAATAGACCTTGCGGGGGAAAGGCTTATTGGGGCTGTCATTGTGGGTGTAGGGCTCCCGCAGGTATGCTTCGAAAGAGATATTATAATGGATTTCTTTAAAAAGAAGAACAATATGGGTTTTGAATATGCATACATGTATCCGGGGATGAATAAAGTTATGCAAGCAGCCGGAAGGGTCATCAGGTCTGAATCTGACCGGGGTGCCGTACTGCTCATTGATGAAAGGTTTTGCAGCAGCCGGTATACTAATATCTTCCCTCAGGAATGGCTGCATAATAATAATGTTGAAAGCCATGAGGAATTAGGACGAATATTGGAGGAGTTTTGGAGCCGGATGGAGTAATATATGATATAATATTCATAATATTATTATTGCTGACGGTTTTAGGAGTAATCAAAAATGAGTGCAATTTCAGCTGAAAATATGAAAAGCTTCTCAGACACTGTATCGGATTTGTATACTCTGTTTTTCAAGAGCTATCCCTTTATGAAGCCTTTTCTCATGAATATATTCTTGTTCAGTTCCGGCAACTTTGGAATAATCATCAAGGAAGAAGGGCGCGAGGCGGGAAGGTTTTCAGTTTACCATAGTGCCGAAGGCATTATTGTCAAAGAAGGAATCAAAGAGGGGATCAATGTCAGAATCACATTGAACAGAAAGCACTATGAGGATATGATGCAGAACAGTAAAAAGTACATGGAGAAGCCCTATAAGCTGCTTAAGTTTTTCCCGGTTTTTTTGAGGTCTGTTGCAATTGATAACACAGCCCTGGCAGAGAATGCACTTACAGGAAGCAAAGTAACCTTGAGGCCCGGGTCAGACAGTGACATATATTATTTGTTAAGGTGGTATAATGACATTGAGTTGAACAGGCTTGCAGGCTGGAGCAATTCCAAGGTAACTCCGGACAAGTTGAGGTACAATATAACAAGAAGCTTTGGGTATGATCCCATGAATCTTATGATTGATAACGAAGAGGGAACGCCTATAGGGACAATACAGCTCTATGATTTCAATGAACAGGATAAAAGCTGTAAGCTTGGCATAAGAATCGGGGACAGAGATTATTGGGGCAAAGGATATGGGGAGGATGCAGTTAAGACGATTCTCAGATATGCATTCTTTAATATTGATATATTCAGAGTTACTTTGAAGGTATATGAGTACAATGAGAGGGCAGTCAAATGCTATCTGAAATGCGGCTTCCGCTGCGAGGGCAGAACAAGGCAGTCGGCATGCATTGACGGAAAGTACTATGATGAGATTATAATGGGAGTACTGAAAAGCGATTTTATCCGGCTGCCGGATAAATAAATGAGACGCGGGCGAAACGTCCCCGCGCCTTATCATTTGTTTCCCATGTCTTTCATATCCTGCACCATGTCTGATACTCTGAAATATGCATTTCTCGCTGAACGTGAAACCTTTTTGCGCGTTTTTGAACTTAATGCAGGGATTAAAACCAATCCTGCCATTGCACCTAATGCTCCCCAAGTCATCATGCTTCTGGAGGCTCTTCGCATAACGATAGCACTTCCTTTCGGTTTTTATGTAAGCCTTTGAATGTATTGTATTAATAGGTTGCTTTTTTTTGTATATATTAAACCATGAAAATAATAGTATTTTCATATTCCCGAAAAATCGAATTCAGGAGTATAGCTGCTGTGTGCAGATTCCAAGCCCTGCATAAATCCGTTTTCCAGGCCTGCTTCAAAGAAATAGCCAAGCACCTCATCATATTCGGACAAGCTTATTCTCCTGTTGATATCCTTGTATTGAGAGGCTTTGTGCATTGGAGTATATTGGCACATGATGCTCATGTATGCGTATTTTCCTATATTTGCACGTACCCATTGGAAAATCCTTCTTGAATCCAATCCTAAACCGGGGAGAACCAGGTGCCTGATAATCAGTCCCTTCTGAATCATTCCGTCTTTGTCAAACTCAGGATATCCTGCCTGATTATGCATTGCCATTACAGCCTTTGAGGCGTACTTAAAGTAACTGCCGGTACTTGAATATTTTAGCGAGTATAAGTCATCATAATATTTGATGTCGGGAAGGTAGACATCAACAGTCCCCTTAAGGGCTTCGATGGTTTCTTCAAGTTCATAACCGTTGGTGTTGTATATGATCGGCACATGCAGGCCTTTCTCTTTTGCCTTTCTTACAGCCTCGATGATATGCAGTGCATATGGAGTGGGAGATACAAGGTTGATATTATGGGCACCCTGCTCCTGAAGCTGAAGGAATATCTCCGCCAATCTTTCAGTCGAAATTTTTTTGCCGATTAATGCACCGGAGGATTTTTGACTGATATCATGATTCTGGCAGAACACGCATTTCATGTTGCAGCCGCTGAAAAATACTGTGCCGGATCCTCTGCTGCCGCTGACGCAGGGTTCCTCCCACTGATGAAGGCAGGCCTTTGCAGCCAGCACTTCTGATCCGGCACCGCATAAGCCTTTGCCTTCATACCTGTTGGCCCCGCATTTTTGGGGGCAGATTCTGCAATTTTTCAAAATATCGTACATGGTGATTCCCTTTCTGTTCACTGTTTATCAGAAAGCCTCAAACCTTCCGACAGAAATATTAAATCATATGGAACAGCAAATTTGAAGGATTTATTTATTCTCGTATAGAATACTATACTGAAAAATAGAAGGAAAAATGTAAAATTAAGCAAAATTAACGGTGCAAGGGTGAGTTTTATGGCTGAACAGGAATTGCTATTCTCTTTGGATATAGGTACCAGAACCGTAGTCGGCATAGTGGGATTCCACGACGGTCAGAAGTACATAATCAAGGACTTTGAAGTGGAAGAGCACAAGGAAAGGGTTATGTATGACGGACAGGTTCATGATATTGAGCTTGTTGCAAAAGCAGTGGAGAAAGTTAAGGTAAGGCTTGAAGAAAAGACAGGCCTTAAGCTTAAAAGAGTATCCGTCGCTGCCGCGGGAAGGACCCTGAAGACTTGCAAAGCCCTTGTGGAGCAGGATGCGGATCCATCAGTGGGAGTTGACAGGGAGCTTATAAGCAATCTTGAAATTGAAGCAATTCAAAAAGCTCAGAAAAGCATGGAGGAGCAGACAGAAGAGGGGGATCAGGCATTTTTCTGCGTAGGGTATGCTGTGGTGCACTATTTCCTTAACGGAAGTATAATCAGCAATCTTGAAGGGCATAAAGCAAAACGCATAGGAGTGGAAGTACTGGCTACTTTCCTTCCCAGACTGGTGGTGGAAAGCCTGTATGCAGTAGTTGCAAGGGCAGGACTGGAGATTGCGAGCATCACACTGGAACCTATTGCGGCAATGAATGTGGCGATTTCCAGCAGCTTGAGGCTGTTAAACCTTGCTCTTGTGGACATTGGAGCAGGAACTTCAGATATTGCACTGACAAAGGATGGAACTGTGTTTGCTTTTGCAATGGCTTCCATTGCGGGAGATGAAATTACCGAAAAGGTAGCCGAAGTCCTGCTGCTTGATTTTGACGAGGCAGAAAAAGCTAAAATCAGCCTGAATAAAGAAACTGTCAAATATACCGATATAATGGGACTGGTTCATGAAAAGAACTCATCGGAGGTTTTGAATGAAATAGATGAATCAATCAGGATGCTGGCTGAAGAAATCAGTAACAAAATACTTGAATTCAACGGGAAAGCACCAAGTGCGGTATTCCTTGTGGGGGGAGGAAGCCAGATACCAAGGCTTACCGGATATATTGCCGAATACCTCCGGATACCTTCGGAAAGAGTAGGGGTAAGAAGCACCGATATCATTAAGAATGTGGGGATAGAGAGCGAAGGGCTTTCGGGACCGGAATTCATAACACCTATCGGAATCGCTGTTACTTCTTATTTTAACAGGCAAAGGGATTTTGTTTACGTAACCGTGAATGGTGAAAGCGTAAAGCTGTTTAATTCAAAAGCTCTTACCATAGCTGACAGTCTCATAATGATGAACTACAATCCCCGCAACCTTATAGGCAGGAGGGGAAATCCGTTAATATTCAAGGTCAACGGAAAAGAGGTAATTGCCAGGGGAGAACCGGGGGTGCCTGCAACCATATATCTTAATAATAGTATTGCAGGACTTGACAGGCCCATTACAAGCGGAGATGTAATAACTGTGGAGCCTGCCGAAGAAGGTAAACCGGCAGAGGCTGCTGTAAGGGATTATCTGGGCGACTATATTGAAAAAACTGTTTATCTGAATGAAAGTCCTTTTATTATAAGGCCAATAATAACCGTGAACGGCTTTGAATGTGATATGGATGCTCCTATAAAAAACGGCGATGAATTGAATATAAAAAACATTGATACAGTATACGGGCTTTTGAAATTCCTGGATTTGAATTATAATGATATAGAAGTTGATATCAACGGCAGGAAGGCAGAGCTAGACGATGTAATAAATGATGGTGACCATATCAGCTATAAGGTATCTGAAAGAACAATAACGGAGAGCTTTCCGGGAAATGATGAAAAATCCGCCTGCGTAAACGTGACTATAAACGGAGAACCGAAAATTCTGATGACAAATAAAACCCAATGCTTGTTCGTGGATGTATTTAATAATATTGATATAGATTTCGACAACATTAAGGGAGTAAGTGCTATGCTTTTAAACGGGAATAAAGCTAATTTCACCGATGTGATAAATGACGGGGATGAAATTGAGCTTTATTGGAAAGAAAAATAGCTGGAATTTTAGTTGATATATCATTACTGGACAAGTGAAATGTATATAATATATCAGTACAAGTAGTGATGCAGTTGTAAACGCAGAAAAGTGGGGGAATGCATATGAACAGGAATATAAAAATAGGTGTCGGCGTAATTATTGTTTTATTGATTGCAGCTGCAGCGCTGAGCGCAGCAATGGTAAGCGGAGATAAAATCCATTCCAATATTTCAATTAACGGAATCGATGTAGGCGGTTTTGTTCCTTCACAGGCGGAGAGCTTGCTGAAGGAAAAAATGGAACCTGTTATTGACAATTTGGGTATTGTCTTAAAATTTGAAGAAAAAGAATGGCAGTTGAAATATAGGGATATTGATTTTAAATATGAGTATGAAGATGCAGTGACAAAAGCTTATGATATAGGGCATAAGGGAAGTTTCTTCAAGAGAATCAGGGATGTGGTTGCAACTCAGCTGAATGGAGAGAATATCGAGCTTAATTGTTCCTATGATTTGCAGTACTTGAAAAACAAGCTGGGAGACATTTCAAAAGAATTGGATCAGGAAGCCAGGGATGCATCAATAGTATTAAAGGAGCAAGGCTTTGTGATTACTGATGAAGTAGAGGGCAGGAAGCTTGATGTCAATAAATCCTGCGATATTATTAAGGCTTTTTTGGATAAAGCCTCAGAAGGAGAGGCGGAATTGGCTGTTGATGTTACAGAACCGGAAATTAAAAGATCCGACCTTGAAAACATTAAGGATAACCTTGGAGAGTATTCAACAAAGTTCAACGCAGCTGATGTTGACAGGACTCATAATATAAAAATTGCCACCAGCAGTGCATCACACATATTGGTTAAGCCGGGCGAGGTCTTTTCCCTGAATAAGAAAATGGGCCCCAGGCTTGCAAAGTTCGGATATAAGGAAGCTAATGTCATAATAAACAATGAGCTTGTTCCCGGCATCGGAGGAGGAGTATGCCAGGTTTCTTCCACATTATATAATGCCGCACTGCTTTCAAATCTTAAAATCGTAGAGCGAAAGAGCCATTCTCTTCCATCCAGTTATATAGCTTTGGGAAGAGACGCAACAATATCAGAGGATTATATAGACTTAAAGTTTGAGAATAACACCAAATATCCCATTTACATTTATGGAGAAGTGAAGGGAAGCTGGGTTAAATTCAGTATATACGGCTATGACGAGAACCCTGAAAGAACAGTCAAGATAAAAACAGAGACGGTAAAGGTGACTCCCCCTCAGATAAGTATAATAGAAGATCCTACCCTTCCGGAGGGAACTGAGGTGGAAGAAAAGAAGGCATATACAGGGTATGTCGTCAAAAGCTATAGAGTGGTTATGGAGAATGGAAAAGAGGTTTCAACCGAGGAGCTTCCGTTAAGCGTTTACAGAGTTGTGAACGGGGTCAAAAGAGTCGGAACCATGAAGGCAGAGCCTCAGCAGGCTGAAAATGAAGTTTTGCCTGAAATGCCCGGTGATATATAACTTAAGTGCGTTAATAGACTTCATGATAATAGCACTTGGATTGGAGAATATTTGATGAATAATTCGCTGTATTCAAAGAAAGTTGTTTGCCCCATATGCAGCAAGCAGTTTTCTTCAATGAAAGCCAAGGTTAATTCCTGTAAAATTAAAAAGAAGGATGAGGACTTCTGCACCCATTACGTGGACTTGAACCCCATGTATTATGAAGTTTTTGTATGCCCTTCCTGCGGATACGCAGCCCCGGAGACCTCTCTCGGAGAATTGACGGAAAAAGAAGCCAACCTTCTTAAGGAGGCCTTTTCAGGCAGGGAAGTGGGCAGAAGCTTCTGTGACCAAAGAAGTCTGGATGATGCAATAGCTTCGTATAAGCTGGCGATTTATACCGCAGAGCTGAGAAAAGCGAATGCCAGTGTGCTTGCGGGATTATGCCTTAAGCTTGCATGGCTTTACAGATTTAAGGGGGACAAGCAGGAGGAGCTGTTCCTGGAATATTCGCTCCGGAACTATTTGGATGCCTATGATAAAGAATCGTTTCCAATCGGTAATCTTAACGAGATATCCATGATGTATCTTTTGGGAGAGCTGTCAAGAAGGCTTGGGAAGCTAAGCGAAGCTATCACCTGGTTTGGAAGGGCAGCTGCAAGTCCCGAAAGGACAGAAAATCCAATGATTGAGAAGCTGGCAAGGGAACAATGGGCATTAACGCGGGAGCAGTACAAGGAAAGCGAAACGTCCGAATAAAAATCAAGTTAAAAACTGTCCAATACAGGACAGTTTTTTTCATAATAGAAGAATAATGCGACGTAACTATGAGTCTGCATAACCAAGCAAGAGCTTGTATAGTATAGCAGGGCACACTTTTATGATTTTG
>DAOLPD010000147.1:0-7808 GCA_035417425.1 Bacillota bacterium | reverse complement strand
ATGCAATCGTAGGTTTGGGCTTGGATTTCACTGGCGATGAAATGGCGGGTTACATGTCCAGAGTAGTTCTGCTGATTGGTATATGCACACTGATGCAGGCAATATTCGGACACCGTCTATCGATGGTATCGGGACCGAACATAATTCCATCTCTGGCTATTGTTGCTGCGTTTGCGGTAGGGGGAAAAGAATACGCACTTCAATCATTTAACGCTTACATAATTGCCGGCATATTTGTTGCAATCATTGGTGCTTTAGGCTTTATCAGTCAGATTGGAAAGGTATGGACGCCAATGGTTTCGGGAGCAATGATTATGATGGTGGGATTAACTACCAGCACAACAGGTATAGGTCTTATCGCTTCATTTAATGCAACAGCTCCGTTTTTCATAGGAATCCTACTTGCTCTTATATGCGGGTGGCTTTCTATCAAAGGTAAAGGGATACTAGGCACTATTCCAGTACTAATAACTATTGTCTTAGGATATGCAATATTTATGCTGATTGGAAAATTTGACTGGGAATTGGTTCAGTCAATGCCTGTTCTGGTTGCTCCTAAGATTTTTCCGTATGGATTTAGTATGCCACCAATAGATCTTATCATTACCATGATTATAGTAAATATTTTCTCAGCTGTTAACCTATATGGAAATGTACAGGGGTACACCGGTATCATCGGAGTAAAGACAGATACAAAAACTGAGAGACGCTACTTTTCCGTATTCGGTCTGATTGAAGGTACATTAGCAAGTATTTTCGGTGTTCCCAGTTGTGTATCCTATGGAGAAAACCTTGGATTGGTGCTTTTAACCAAGGTAGCATCACGTTTCTTCATAATAATTGCAAGTATAGTATTTATAGTACTAAGCTTCTTTGGCAAAATAGACGGATTGATGGCAGCAATGCCTCAGCCGGTTGCAGGTGCAGTCCTGCTGGGTTTTGCCTCTACCTTAATAGGGCTTGGTGCAAATACGTGGAACCAGCAGAAGAAGTTTCAGACCCGCGAAATATTTATAGGCGGATTTTCAGTTTTCTTAGCCTTAGGCTTATCATTCTTGCCCCAGGAGTTTTTTGATACACTTCCAAGGCTTGTAGGTACAATTCTTAAAAATTCTGTTATCATGGTAATTATTATAACAATTATCATGGAGCAGATCATCTTTAGGGATGACTCGGTTTCAAAACAGCAATAGCATAGTGCATTTTTATAGTGACATCAATGAAAGATCACGTTGAACCAATATAAGTAAAGAGGACTTATAACAGAGGCACCTAATATTACTATATCAATATATTATAGAAATAATAAAGGAGGAAAAGAAAATGTCAAATCTAAGAGTCTATGAACCATTTTATGACAAAGCAAGAGAGAGGTTTCAGGAGCAGGTAGATAAAGCATACAAGAGTTTTCTAGAGACAAAGACCTTTGAGTTTCCTACCTGGTTATATGGGCAACCTGTAGGCAAGCTCTTCAAAGTAGAAGTTGAGGACTGCCCACGTTTTGGTGAAACAGCATATGTTGAGTTTGACTCCGCAAGAACCGCATTTATATCAATCGATATGCAAGTAGATTTTTGTGGTAAGAATGGCTATGTTGACGTAATGGGCTATGACCTTTCATTGACAGCCGCTGCTTTAAAGCCGATTCAGAATGTATTGAGTGCAGTCAGGGGAACTGACATTAAGGTAATCCACACAAGAGAGGGACATGA
Organism: Bacillota bacterium; assembly: GCA_035417425.1. Classification (GTDB taxonomy): domain Bacteria; phylum Bacillota; class Clostridia; order Lutisporales; family Lutisporaceae; genus BRH-c25. The sequence goes on along the minus strand of DAOLPD010000147.1, from coordinate 6,096 downwards.
ACCTGACCTTTCGGATGCCCCGTTCAATAAAGTGTTGAGAAGCAAAATCATAGGTGATGGGGTAGGAATAGGCGATGTGCCTGAAAACGGCTTGGGAAGGCTTCTAACTAGAGGCCAGCAAAATTGGGACATTCATCCAGATGTATACCCTGTCCCGGGAGAATATGTAATAGATAAAGCCGGTAAAGGAGCCTTTGGTTCAAGTAATCTTCATATGCTGCTGAAAAATCTCGGAATCACTCACATAGTAATATCCGGTATTACGACGGATGTATGTGTCCACACTATTATGCGTGAAGCTAATGATTATGGATATTGGTGTGTACTCCTTAAGGATTGCACAGGGGCAACGGATTATGGAAACTATTTATCTGCCGTCAAGTCAATAAAGATGCAGGGTGGCGTATTCGGTAATGTATCAGATTCAGAACATTTTGTTAAAGCTGTAAATACTGCCTTGAAATAACCAAACGCCAATAGATCAATTATAGGTTGGATTACTTGGATAAAATCATAAATCTAAACATATTATTAGTTTTAGCGCGGATGGACAGCCAAGGTTTATCCGCGCAAATATTTTTTATATCCTAAGGAGGCATATTATGGAAAAGGGAACGGATGCAACTTTTTCAAAAAGTACGAGGATGTCTGATGCGGTTGCAGGAATCGTAGAGGAACGGTCAGGTCAGCCCCGTGTTGTATACCGGATGTCAGGAAGCGATTACCTTCTTCTTGAATATGGAGAAGTAACACTGGATTTAAACTTGAGAGTACGTATACATTTGTTGGAGCAAGCCATAAAGACTATGAAAATAGACGGGATACTGGAGCTGGCACCAGGTGTACGTTCAGTCCTCATACATTACGACGGACTGCGGCTCCCCCTAAACAGACTGATTGAGATATTAAAATTGATTGAGAAAACACTTCCTTCCAATGATGAGGTAAAAATTCCATCCAGAAGAGTCATTTTACCCATAGCGTGCCATGATCATTGGACAAGGGATGCAATAGTGAGGTATATGGGTTCAATAAGGCAAACAGGCCCATATCTACCTGATAATATGGAATTCATAGCCAGGTGCAACGACCTGTCCGGCGTGGATGAGGTTATAAAATATCTGTTGGCAACTGAATACCTGGTGATCGGGCTGGGAGATGTCTACCTGGGAGCACCCTGCGCTGTGCCGCTCGATCCGAGGTATAGAATGGTTGTTCCAAAATACAACCCTGCAAGAACATGGACGCCCGAAGGTACAGTCGGCCTGGGAGGAGCATTCATGTGCATATATCCTATGGAATCACCCGGAGGATATCAATTAGTTGGCCGTACATTGCCGATATGGAATACCTGGCAGACCAACAAAGCTTTTAAGGAAGCCCCATGGCTTCTGAGGTCTTTTGACAGAGTGAAATTCGAGCTGGTAAGTGAGAGTGAACTGGAAGAAAGCCGCAATGCAGTCTTAGATAATAAATATGAATTCGATATAGAAGAAGGTACTTTTGACATCAAGGAATACAACAAATTCTTAGGCTCCATTGACAATGAAGCGAAGGTCTTCAAAGAAAAGCAGCAAAAGGCTGCAGAGCAAGCAACAATAGGATATTGATAGATAGGAGGTTTGTCAATTGATTGAAGTTATAAATAGTGGGCTTTGTACTTCTGTGCAAGACTATCCCGGACGAGTAGGGTACTGGGATGTAGGTGTTCCTCCTTCAGGTCCGATGGATTCAGTTGCATTCAGGATTGCCAATAGATTGGTAGGTAATCCTGAGGGTGAGGCAGGACTTGAGCTTACAGGGATGGGTCCTACACTAAAATTTCATACAGCTGCAGTGATTGTATTGACAGGAGCTAAATTAAATGGACAGCTGGATGGTATGGAAATACCCTGGTGGAAGCCATTGCGGGTAGGGAAAGGAAGCGTTCTGAAGCTGGGTGCGGTAAAAGGAAACGGTTTCAGGGCATATCTAGCTGTAAGAGGGGGTATTGATGTACCGGAATACCTGGGAAGCAAATCGACCTTTGCTTTTGGAGGCTTCGGGGGATACGAAGGAAGAATACTAAAGGCAGGGGATATGCTGCGCATTAACGAAGCTACTGTAAGAATCGATACATTCAGTATAAAGCAAAATATATATTTCGGTGTGGAAACCGAATATACAAAAGAATGGGAAATAGGTGTTTTGCCTGGCCCCCATGGAGTCCCAGACTTTTTTACTGAGGATCACGCAGAGATGTTTTATAGTACAAATTGGAAAGTGAATTATAACTCAAACCGCCTCGGTTACAGACTTGAAGGACCTACCCCTGAATTCGCGAGAAAAGATGGAGGCGAGGGGGGAAAGCACCCTTCAAACATGTATGATTATACTTATTCTGTAGGAACTATAAACTTTTCAGGAAATACACCGGTAATCCTCACAGTAGACGGCCCAAGCCTGGGAGGGTTTATATCCTTTGCTTCTATTGCAACGGCAGAATTATGGAAGGTAGGGCAGGCAAAACCAAACGATACGATAAGATTTAAAAAGATTACTTTAAATGAAGCTTTAAAAATTCAAGAATGGCAAAACAAAATGATACAGGGCATACATCCTGTAAATATCTAATCGGATGCTGTTGACTGTAGGGTTGAAAGGAGAGACAGTATGTTAATTTTGAATTTGCCGCCGGTTTATTTGGCTTTGGTAGCACTTTTTATTTTTCTGATAATTCTCATATATATTAAAAATATTAGGCATGAATTATCAGAAGCATCTCGGCAAACGGTTAAGGTAAAAGTTGAGAAAAGAGATGTTCCACCTTTGGAGGATGAAGATGACTTAGGATTGATAATGGCTGTAGCAGCTTATTATTACCAAAGTGAAAAATGAATCGGTTATTTGGATTAATTACTGCAATTTTTTAAAAAGGAGAGGGAAAAAATAATGAAAAAGCTGCGTATCTACTATAATGGCAAAGTCCATGAGATAGGCGTTGAGGAGATAAATGACGAAAATATGGCTCCTGCAGTTGCAAAGCTCCAGCCTCAAAAAAGTGTATCCGATATTACTGAGCAAAGCAAAGCTGTAGTTCCTGCAAATGCTGATGGTGACGGCGAAGCTGTGGAAGTTCCAATGCCTGGGAGGATAGTGAAGATAAATGTTAAAGCAGGGCAGGCAGTGCAGTGTGGTGATACACTAATGGTTCTGGAGGCTATGAAGCTGGAAAACGAGGTCTCCTGCGAAACCTCTGGAGTGGTAAGGGAGCTAAGGGTAGAAGTAGGGGATATGGTTGATGCTGGTGACATAGTTGCTGTCATAGGTTAATTTTAAATTAACCCGTTATGCTGGTTGCTGCAGGTTTGCATTGTAGCACCGGCAAACGGAATCAAACAGCACAGCATATTAAATTAGGGAGGGTTTGACATGCAAAAGGCTATGCTGATATCGCTGGATGTTGTTGTCATAAGCTTTATTATATCGTTTATGGTTGCTGTACTCATCAAGGTGCTTATGTCAGGTATTAAGTACTTCTTCAATAATACTGCAAAAAAGCCTGATAATATTTAATCTGAAAGGAGGTATATTTGCAGATGGAATTATTAAATCTATTCCAGGGGATATCTACAATGTTCGCTCAAGAGCCGGCAATAGCTTTAGCAAGGATAGTAATGATGCTGTTGGGAATTGTACTGGTTTATCTTGGCTGTAAAAACATACTGGAACCTCTGATAATGGTCCCTATGGGTTTTGGAATGGCTGCTGTTAATGCTGGAGTCCTTTTCTTGTCGGAAAAAACCACCGGCACAATTTTTATTGACCCTCTGGCTAGTAATATAACCGATTTGATGAACATTTTACAGATAGACTTTTTACAGCCGATTTATACATTCACCTTCAGCAACGGATTGATTGCGTGTCTCGTATTTATGGGAATCGGCGTGATTACTGATATAGGCTACTTACTGGCTTACCCATTTACAAGCATGCTGATTGCTATGTTTGCTGAATTGGGTACTATAGTTACCTTTATTGTTGCCTCAGCCATGGGCCTGAGCTATGGTGAAGCTGCGTCTGTGGCCGTTATCGGCGGAGCCGACGGCCCGATGGTGCTGTATACATCGTTGATGCTAGCTAAAGATCTGTTTGTGCCCATAACTATAGTCGCTTATCTTTATTTAAGCCTGACCTATGGTGGATATCCATATCTTATAAGGCTTTTAGTACCAAAACGTCTGAGAGGTATAAAGCCGGTAAATAACAGTAAAAACATTAATATTACACCACAGGAAAAAATAACATTTTCAGTCATTGCATGTACTCTGCTTTCCCTCTTGTTCCCTGTAGCAGCACCATTGTTTTTAAGTTTCTTCCTGGGGATTGCTATAAAGGAATCAGGACTGAAAAAATATGCGGAGCTAATTGAAAACACGTTTTTATATGGAGCTACTTTCTTTCTGGGTTTGATGCTGGGAGTATTATGCGAAGCCAGCACGATATTAAACCCAAAAATTCTAATGCTCCTTTTACTTGGTATGCTTGCCTTGTTGATATCAGGAATTGGAGGCATAATAGGGGGATATGCAGTTTATTGGATAAGTAAAGGCCGTTTTAACCCGGTTATAGGAATTGCCGGTGTTTCATGTGTTCCAACTACAGCCAAGGTTGCGCAGAAGGAAGTTTCAATCGTAAATAAAAGCAGTGTGATTTTACCTTATGCAATTGGAGCAAATGTATGCGGTGTTATTACTACGGCCATTATTACAGGGATATTTGTTACATTAATACCTCTGATCAAGTAGCGGACTGCTGTAAGAAGGAGCCGTGCCAGGACATGCTTTTAAAAGCATATCTGCGCATGGCTTTTTTCAGTTATAATTCTTTTACTTTCATTTTGAGTTTCCTCCCATTATTATTGTTTGCTCAGGTTGCTCAACTATTATCTTATGTCATACGGTTCGGAATGGTATACCAACACGCTGTGTCTGTTGTATTGCAGATATAGCGTGTTGGTGTTATGGGTTTAGCCTGTTGAGCTAGCGTAGCAGCGAAACAAAGCAGGTGATATGAAAAAGTCGTGGTGCCAGGCACGACATTTAAGTACTTATTGTAGAACGCTTCATCAATAAGTGTCTATGTGTCGTGCTTGGCACCATATTATATGTTATAATTAGAAAAATAAATGACATGAATCAGAAGGAGAAAAAAATGATTAACTTGTTTGATTTTGTATTGCCGACTAAGATAAGATATGGGGTGGGCATGCTTAAGGCGCTGGGAGAAGAGCTAAGATTATTACAAACCAAAAAAGTAATGATAATAACTGATAAGGGCCTTGTTAATGCTGGAATGATAAAAAAGGTTACTGAAATAATTGGAGAAGAGGGTATGAACTTTATCATATATGATGAAATTGAGGCAAACCCAAAGGATTATAATGTAGAAGCATGTGCTGAAAAAGCCAGAGAAGCTTCAGTAGATACAATAGTAGCCTTTGGAGGAGGAAGTCCGATAGATGCGGCAAAAGCCGTAACTGTTTTAGCAAGACAAGGAGGAAAGGTAAGAAAGTATAAGGGAAAGGGGAAAATCAAGGATGATTGTCTTCCGCTGATAACCATACCTACAACAGCCGGTACTGGCAGTGAGGTTACTTTTTCTTCAGTTATAACAGATACAAAGGAAAAGTTCAAGTTTACAATAAAAAGTACTGCAATAGCAGCGAAGACAGCCATAATTGACCCAGAGCTTACGCTGACCGTTCCTCCGATGGTTACTGCTGCAACGGGTATAGATGCCTTATTTAAAAAGGCATATGATGATTGCAATTAATAGAGTCATAGAGTCTTATAGGGCCTCAGGCGCTATATAACGGAGATACAGTTATTGATATGAGTGAGACCTTATAAAAAAAATTCATAAACAAGCCAGTAGAAGCAAATTACGTTGATAGAGTTAAAGCAGCAGGATTCGTTCTTTTAGCTTTTTACTGAAAAAGAGTCGCCTTGCAGTGTGAACTGCAAGTGACAAAAAGCTTTATCGGTGGAACCGTAACGTATTAAGACGACGGCAATACCGAGGGGTATGCGGAGCAATCCAGCAGCCCTGTATCGA
>DAOLPD010000146.1:0-7935 GCA_035417425.1 Bacillota bacterium | reverse complement strand
ATATGGCTTTACAGAAGACAATACCAAGAGGCCCTCCATACAGACACAAGCTTTCAGAAAAGCCTGCGTCGATGCTGTAATGGATCTTACAGGGAAGGATGCGGAGCTGTTGGTCGTTGGGAATACCAGCTCCCCCATGTTTCCCCGGGAGCTTCTTCCTTATACTAAAAGAGTAAAGTTCGGACAGGGGCTTATTAAAATCAACTTCCTTGTCAATTATGGATGGAATTGGGATTTGAACCATGCAGGGCATATTGCCTCTGCCGACATTTCAAGAGTGGACCTGATTATCCGATGGGGCGGAAGATGCAGACTCAGTGGTTTTCTGCCTATACAATCAGTGTATGCTGATTTTTATATTGTCGATGACCTATGGCCGGATTTTAAACCGGTGCATCTGTATAAAGCCCTTGAGTGGTATCAGGATCAGGATGTGACCCTTGGAGGATAATAACGGAGGGACGGTATATGAAATACGATATTGAAATCCCCATACCCCAAAAGGTTCAATTTATACTGGATAAGCTGCATGAGCACAATTACCATGCTTTCATCGTAGGAGGCTGCGTAAGGGACAGCATCCTTGGGAAGGTTCCCGGAGACTGGGATATTGCCACTGATGCGTTACCCGGGGAGGTAAAAGAGCTATTTCCAAAAACTGCGGATACGGGAATCAAACACGGCACCGTCACAGTAATAATTGAGAAAAGCCTCTTTGAGGTTACCACTTACCGTATAGACGGGGAATACGCTGATTTCAGGAGACCCAAGGCAGTAACCTTCACTTCCTCCATTGAAGAAGACCTTTCAAGAAGGGATTTCACCATAAATGCCATTGCTTACAGCCCTGAGACCGGAATTGTGGATCCCTTAGGCGGTGTAGCGGATATCGGTAAAAGGATTATAAGGACAGTAGGAGACCCTGAACAAAGGTTCAGTGAAGATGCCCTTCGTATGCTGAGGGCTGTACGCTTCTCCGCACAACTGGGATTTTCTGTTGATGAGAGGACATTGAAAGCTATTGAAACAAACGGCAGTCTGATTGAAAGCATAAGCCCCGAGCGAATAAGAGATGAGCTTACAAAAATACTATTATCCGATAACCCCCTTTGCTTTTCACTGCTGATGGATACAAAACTGATAAAATATACTCTGCCGGAGTTTGAACCCTGCTTTTTAACCAATCAGAACAATCCTTACCATTCATATAATGTAGCTGAGCATACACTGCGCTCAGTAGCCAATATTGAAAAGGACAGGATCCTTAGATGGGCTATGCTGCTGCATGATATAGGGAAGCCCGGCACAAAAACCACAGACAGCAAAGGAGTAGATCATTTTTATAATCACCAGCAGCTGAGTATCAAGCTTTCCGGAACAGCCATGCTGAGGCTGAGATTTGACAAAAAGTCCATGGACAAAATACTTCTGCTGGTGCGATGCCATGATATGCACATAAAGGCTGAACCAAAATCAGTCAGGAAAGCCATGTCCAGAGTTGGAGAGGGTATGTTTGAAAGCCTTCTTAAGGTCATTGAGGCGGATAAAAAGGCTCAAAACCCCGGGCTTCTTAAGGAACGCACCGGGAAATTCATAAAAATATGGGAAATATATAAGGATATCAAGGAAAAAGGACAGTGTACAAGCCTGAAATCTCTTGCCGTAAACGGTGATGACCTTATTGCGTTGGGTATCAAACCCGGAAAGAAAATAAAGGAGCTCCTCAACAGCCTTTTAGAAAAGGTTATTGAAGAGCCTGAGCTTAACCGGAAGGATTTATTGTTACGTTTAATTAGCCAGCATCACGGCACCGAATGATATTGCCAGAGCTACCAGCCACATTACTGCTACTATAATGATGCTCTTCTTTTCAGGAATGCCTGATACTGCAGATATGCCGAATACCATAAGTATTGACTGCCAGATAACAAATGGGTCAAGGTTGTTAAGCAGTATATCTTTAAATGTCGGACTTAATTCCAGGTATAGAAGGTTGCCCGTAAAATACATATAGGCGAACTTTACTACCATACCTAAAACAGATGCCATATATGCCAGGGTATAGACTGCCAGAACCTGTTTGTATTTTATCTCACCCTTGAATGCTCTGATAAATGCCTTATATACAAGTGCAATCAGCAGAATGATGGCGACTGTTGATATTGCGCCGGCAGCTGCAGAAATAAGATTCATCATAGGCGAATTCATAAAAGGAATTGATGCCCTTACTGCTTCAGCCTGTTCAGGCGGCATAGCTGCTGCCTTTTCTTCCATCATTTCAATAAACAGATCCTCGCCAAGAATCTTGGTTCCATAGGTATATAAACCCATCACAAGAGCTATAACGAACAGCTTCAATGCCCAGGCAGGCTTCTCGATGTAATCCCTGAACAGCTCCGTTGGTTTGACAAAAAACAGCTTTAGCTTTCTAAGCATTTAATTACCCCCACAAACAAAATATTGATCCCCTATACGTATTATACAGAATTTGGAACCATAAGTAAATAAGGCCTTAGGCCTTATTCCAATTCATGTATTGTAACTTTTCTTGTGTGCAGAGTATGGCTCCATTCTTTGTTTTTCATCATTATTATTCCTTCAATGGCTATTGGTATCCAGGTAAAGCAATACAATATGTATAACGGATAGAACAGCAGCAGCTTCCAGGACAGCTTCCTGTCATAGTATAAGCATAAAGGTATCAGTATTAATTGTATTATGCCATAGAGCCTGAAGAATTCCGGAGCAATGCTTGATGATAAGATATACAAATCGTAGTCCATAATATATGCATTTATAGGGGAGATAAGCAGCATAATGCCGCCTGCAAGCAGTACATAAGGCTGCAGCGTATATACCGCACAATCAATTAATGCGGCATTCCTATCCCGCATACCCTTTATGAAGAGCCTGACAAAATATCTTGAACAGACATCGGCAAAGCCCTGCATCCATCTTCTCCTCTGCCTCCAGGACTGAGCCAGGGTCAAAGGCTTTTCATCATATACTATTGCTTCATGAGCCCATCCCACCTTGATATTATTAAGCATAAGCTTCATGGTGAACTCCAGGTCTTCTGCAAGGCAGGTGGTATTCCAGCCTATCCTTTTCAGCACTTCGACATCCACGCAGAAGCCTGTGCCTCCTATTTCACAGCTCATTCCAAGGAATGACCTTGCGCATTGGAACAGCCTGTTGGTGGACCAGAATGCAATGGAATAGCTTGCTGTAATCCACGTGTCATTAGGATTCTTGCTGTCTATGTACCCCTGTATTACCTTATGGCCGTCGCAAAGCTTGTTATTCATTTCTCTCAGAAAGTTCATTGATACCAGGTTGTCTGCATCAAAAATTACCGCCCCGTCATAGTCGCTGCCTTCATCATACAGTACCTTTTCAAATGCCCACTGCAGAGCATATCCCTTGCCCCGCTTCTTACTGTCGTTCCTTTCCAGTACATTTGCTCCTGCTGCCCTTGCAGCAGCTGCGGTATTGTCGGTACAATTATCCGCAATGACATAAATATCGTAGCAATCCTTGGGATAATCAAGCTGCTTCAGGTTATCCACTATGTTTTCTATTACTATCTCTTCATTATGAGCGGGAATAAAGACAGCAAACTTTTTTATCGGCAGATAATTTTTTGAAGCCTTGCCGTGAATTTTCTCTGCCAGCCCGAAAACCGAAGTAATAAAGTAATATATGCCTATTAAAAAGAAAAATATCTGAAATATCAACAATAGAATATTTATTATGTCCTTCAGCATTTATGTCATTCCTTCCGTCCGCGTTAAGAGTCCTATAATTTGCACATATACAATGATATCACTTTCCCCAGGCAGTATAAAATATTACTGATAATAATATTTCATACTGCATTTCCATTATTCTCATTTTATACAAAAATAACTCATCCGTTTGCAATTGTCCTTAAAATCTGTCCGCAATACTTGGATTTAAAAAAATAAGACTCCTCGTCTTATTATTTCAATTCTATTCAAATATATTATCAATTCATATTTTGCAGATAGTTAAGAGCCTTTTGGCTCAAATAGGTTATCCTGTTCTGAGGTGCAGCGAACTCCTTCTCCACAAAGGATCTTCCCCCTTCATTACTATTGAGCCAAACCATATAGTATATAACAAAATCATCCTTCAATACACTGGGCCTGTTGTATATCATGTCAGGGCATCTGCCCAGGCAGTCAGACACAGCTGATACCACATCATTCATCATGGAAGGAATCCTGCTCAAGGATATTATTATTTCATCTTCAGTGGCCGTAACTACTATTATGCTGTCGTTTTCCATATTCTTTACGGTCACTACCGACTTTCTCACTATAGCTTCCGTCAATGCATCCAATAATACTCTATGAAACTCAATTTCCATATAAATACTTATCCTTTCCTATACAATTAATAGCACCACAGTAGCAAGGTTTGATACCAGGTGAGCAGTTACGGCACCATAAAAGCCCTTTCTCTCATATATAAATGTGCAGTAAAGCCCCAACCCTAAAAAGGTGGGAATACCGGATATATTGAAATGCAGCAGCGTAAAAAGCAATGTTGATATTATTGCAGCTGCCGCATGGGGCATACTTTTCAGTAAAAGCTTATCATAAATATAATATCTGAAGATATATTCCTCCACAAAAGGTGCCAATATTACCACCAGAATGAAAAGCAGCGCTTTGTAGTACATCTCTCCTTGTGCAAATTCTTCTACTATTTCCTGAGGTTTGGCTTCCATATTGAAATATATGTTCAAAATGTGCACATATAACTTATTTATCTGATTGATTATTACTTTAAAGATCAGGGTGGCGCCGGCAACAAAAATAATATCACCGGCTGTTGCCGACCAAATATTGATATCTCTTATTTCAATTTCAGCCTCTGCTTTCCTGTGAACTTTGGAGAGCAGAATAAGCACCCCGATAAAAGGAGCCAGTTCATGAATAAAAAACGCTGCGGACCAATAAGCCACTCCTACGGCAAGCTTTGCGGCCAAACTCAGATCCTTGAATACATATTCGTACAGCGAGATAAAAATCGGGACATTAAGCAGCAGAAAAGTTAGAATAATAATAAATGCCTCATATACCTCCAATAGTGTCCCCCCCCCCATCAAATAAGCCTACTTCCAGGTCAGCAATGCCTCCCAGAGCTCCTCTCTCCCGGCATGGGTCTCAGAGGAGTAAGGAATCAGAATATCATTTTGGTTAATACCAAGTTTTTGCTTAATTATATTCAAGTTCTTGTTCACTGATGACCTGGTGATTTTATCCAGCTTTGTCGCAACAACAGTTACAGACTTTCTGTAATACTTAATAAAATCATACATAAGCTTATCATCAGCTGTGGGCTCATGGCGTATATCCACCAACAGGACAACATTCTTCAGGTTTTCCCTATACCTCAGATAATCCTCTATCATCTTGCCCCATGCCTGCTTCTGGCTTTGTGATACGGCTGCATATCCATAGCCCGGTAAATCAACAAGAACAAACTCATCATTAACCAGAAAGAAGTTGATCAATCTGGTCTTTCCTGGGCTTGAGCTTGTCTTAACAAGCTTCTTCCGGTTAAGAAGCGAATTAATCAGCGAGGATTTTCCAACATTAGATCTGCCGGAAAAAGCTATTTCCGGCAGATCAAGCTCTGGATACTGGTTTTGCAGAACTGCGCTTTTTATAAACTCACACTTCTTAATTATCATGTTTCTCATTCCTTATCAATGCATGGGACAGGACCTCATCCATATCTGATACAAGCACAAAGGTCATGTTTTTCTTTACGGTATCCGGAATTTCCTCAATATCCTTTTCATTCTCATAAGGAAGAATAACTTTCTTTATACCTGCACGCTTGGCAGCAAGCACCTTCTCCTTCAGGCCGCCTATGGGCAGCACCCTTCCCCTTAAAGTAACTTCTCCGGTCATTGCTACGTCCCTATACACCGGAATTCTTGCAAGGGCTGATACCAAGGCCGTTGTCATGGTTATTCCTGCTGAAGGGCCATCCTTTGGTGTAGCACCCTCCGGAACATGTATATGAATATCTGTATTCTTCGTAAATTCCTTATCGATACCAAATTCCTCACATCTGGAGCGAATGTAGCTTAAGCCTGCTCTTGCAGATTCCTTCATTACATCTCCAAGATGTCCCGTAAGCTCAAGCTTTCCTGTGCCGGGCATTACAGAGACCTCAATGAACAATGTATCTCCGCCCACGGAGGTCCAGGCCAAACCGGTAACTACACCTATCTCGTTCTTCTGGTTTATCAAATCATGCCTGTATTTTTGAATCCCAAGATACTTTTTCAGATTACCGGGAGTAACTTTGACTCTTTTTTTGTTGTTCTCCACTATTTGAGTAGCGCATTTTCTAATAATATTTGCAATCTCACGCTCCAGGTTCCTTACCCCTGCTTCCCTTGTATAACCGTTTATAACTGCTCTTATGACAGCTTCGGAAATAGAAACACTATCATCCTTTAATGAATGCTCTTTTATCTGTTTAGGCACCAGATAGTCAGCAGCTATATGAAGCTTCTCCTCTTCCGTATACCCTGAAATATATATTACCTCCATCCTGTCCAATAGTGCCGGAGGTATGGTATCTGTCGAATTTGCAGTGGTTAGGAACATGACCTTTGAAAGATCAAAGGGCAGCTCAAGATAGTGATCCCTGAATTCCTTATTCTGTTCCGAATCAAGTACTTCAAGCAATGCAGAAGCCGGATCACCCCTGAAGTCACTGGCCAGTTTATCGATTTCATCGAAGAGGAACAAAGGATTCCTTGAACCTGCCTGCTTTATGGAGTATATTATACGGCCGGGAATAGCTCCGATATATGTCCTTCGATGTCCCCTTATCTCTGCTTCATCACGGACTCCGCCCAAAGACATCCTGGCAAACTTCCTCCCCATTGCCCTTGCAATGGATCTGGCTATGGAGGTTTTGCCCACTCCGGGAGGCCCGACCAGACACAATATAGGCCCCTTCATATTGTTGGAAAGCTGCCTTATAGCCATGTACTCAAGCACTCTCTCCTTAACCTTCTTAAGTCCGTAATGATCCTCGTCAAGCACCTTTCTTGCATTCTTTATATCAAGATTATCTTCAGTCAAAGTATTCCAAGGCAAATCAAAAATCCAATCCAGGTAAGTCCTTGTCACGCCTACCTCGGGAGAGCCCTGGGACATCTTGGACAGCCTATCCAGCTCCTTTTCCACCTTTTCCCTTACCTCATCGGGTACATCAAGCTTTGAAAGCTTTTCAGAGTATTGCTCAATTTCCTCTGCGTGCCCTTCCTTTTCTCCCAGCTCCCGCTGAATAGCCTTAAGCTGCTCCCTCAGATAATATTCCTTCTGGGACTTGTCTATCTGTTTTCTGACCCTGGAGTTTATCTTTCTCTCTATTTCAAGTATTTCAAGCTCCCTGGAGAGTATTTCAAATATTTTCTCCATTCTCTCCTTTACATCAAACAAGGATAATATTTCCTGCTTCTCTTCTATTTTAATAGTGAGATTTGAGGCTATAACATCTGCAAATCTGGACGCATCTTCTATGTCGGATACTGTGATAAGTGTTTCCGGTGCGACCTTGGGGTTTGCCTTAATATATTCATCGAAAACCTCCATGACACTTCTTCTTAATGCTTCCAGCTCCAAATCTCCCGACATCTGTATATCCTGATGCTCCAGCACATCTACAAGGAAATAAGTATCCTCGGAAATTATATCCTTGATCTCCGCTCTGTTGATTCCTTCAACAAGTACCCTTATGGTGTCCCCCGGCAGCTTAAGAAGCTGCTTTATCTTTGATATGGTGCCCACTTCATAAAAATCTTCCACTGTGGGCAGATCAGTATGAGCATCCTTCTGAGTAACAAGAAATATAAGCTGGTCATTAATCATAGCCTCT
>DAOLPD010000145.1:0-8049 GCA_035417425.1 Bacillota bacterium | reverse complement strand
GACAATTTTGGCTTGAAGATCGGGATTGAAGGCGAAAAGGAATTTAAGAACGCCATTCGTGAGATCAACCAAAGTTTTAAGGTACTGGGCAGCGAGATGAACCTGGTTGCATCTCAGTTTGATAAGCAAAATAAATCAGTTGAAGCTGTTACTGCAAGAAACAAGGTGCTTAACAAAGAGATCGAATTGCAGAAAGAAAAAATAGCTACTTTGGAGAAAGCGCTTGCCAATGCCGCCTCATCTTTCGGAGAAACCGACAGACGTACTCAGTCGTGGCAAATACAGCTTAATAATGCAAAAGCCGAACTGAACAAAATGGAGCGCGAGCTAGAGGCAAACAACAAAGCGCTGGACAATACGGGAAAAGAGTTTGACGAAGCGGAAAAACAGGCGGATGAATTTGGCAGAGAAATTAAAAAAGCTGCAGATCAGGCAGACGATGCAGGCGGGCGTTTTGAAAAATTAGGCGGCGTTTTGAAAGGTATCGGCGTAGCTATGGGAGCGGCGCTTGCAGCCATTGGTACAGTAGCGGTTGGTGCTGGCAAGGCGCTGGTGGATATGTCGGTCAATTCGGCTGCCTATGCCGATGAAATCCTTACCGCTTCAACCGTAACCGGCATGTCCACCGACAGCCTGCAGGCGTATAAATACGCTGCAGAGCTTGTGGATGTCTCCTTGGATACTTTAACGGGCAGCATGGCAAGGAACGTTAGATCCATGTCTTCCGCTCGGAAAGGCACCGGCGAGGTCGCAGACGCTTACCGGAGGCTTGGCGTTTCAGTCACCGACGCCAGCGGCAACCTGCGTGACAGCGAAACAGTCTATTGGGAAACCATAGACGCACTTGGCAAGGTGTCAAACGAAACCGAGCGCGACGCGCTGGCCATGCAAATTTTCGGTAAATCGGCCCAAGAACTAAACCCCCTGATCGCGCAGGGTTCGGTAGGGATAGCGGAGCTGACCGAGGAAGCAAAACGTATGGGTGCGGTTATGAGCGAAGATTCGCTGAATGCTCTCGGCAAATTTGATGACAGTATCCAGCGGCTCAAAGCAGGCAGCGCAGCAGCCAAGAACATGCTGGGTACCGTACTGCTGCCCCAGCTTCAGATATTGGCCGACGACGGAGTTGCGCTTCTTGGGGAATTTACTCGTGGATTATCTGAAGCAAATGGCGACTGGACAAAGATAAGCGGGGTCATCGGCAATACGATGGGAAGCCTTGTAAATATGCTGATGGAAAACCTGCCGAAGCTTATTCAGGTAGGCTTGGATATCGTCACCTCCATCGGCGGGGCTATTGTGGAGAACCTTCCCGTCATTATCGACGCGGCGGTTCAGATTGCCATGACGCTGCTGCAGGCGTTGATCGACGCGCTGCCGCAGATAACAGAAGGCGCTTTTCAACTTGTCATGGCGCTGGTGCAGGGGATTATCGACAACCTACCCGCGCTGGTGGAAGCAGCAGTGCAAATGATTGTGACACTGGCATCCGGTATCGGGAAGGCGCTTCCGGAGCTGATACCCGCTGTTGTTGAAGCCGTCATCCTTATTGCCGAGGTGCTTCTTGGTAATATGGATAAAATCCTTGACGCGGCGTTTCAGATTATACAGGGACTGGCGCAGGGACTTTTAAACGCCCTGCCAAAGCTTATCGAGGCGCTGCCGAGGATTATTGCATCAATCATTGATTTTGTGACAAACAATATGCCGAAAATCATAGAATTGGGAATTACGCTTATCGTACAGCTTGCTGCCGGGCTTGTGAAAGCCATTCCAGAACTAGTAAAGTCTTTACCTCAGATTGTTGCGGCTATTATAGAAGGCTTGGGCAAGGCGGTTGTTTCAGTGGTTGAGATTGGTAAGAACATTGTAAAAGGCATCTGGGAAGGTATTAAAAGCCTTGGAAGCTGGATTAAGGATAAGGTTTCCGGTTTCTTCTCCGGTATCGTTGACGGAGTTAAGAATTTCCTTGGCATTCACTCTCCGTCCACCGTTTTTGAAGGCATCGGCGGCAATATGGCGCTGGGCATCGGCGAGGGCTTCGATAAGGCCATGGCAAGAGTGGCGGACGATATGCAAAATGCGGTGCCGACGGACTTTAATATATCGCCTGGGTTTACCAGCGCTGACGCAACAGGATTATTAAGTCCGTCGCGAATTGCAATTGAAGTGCCCGTATATCTTGATACCAAGGAAATTGCCAGGGTAATTACACCTGCAATATCCGAAATTCTAAGCAGACGATCCCTGCAAAACCTGCGTGCTAAAGGGGTGCAAATCTGATGAGTGAGTTTATTTATGATGGTATAAGAAGCAGAGAGAAAAAAATATTGCTTCAGAAAGTGCATGATTCAATTTTGCCGGGAATCCAGAGCAGAATAACTGAACTTCCGGGAAGATGCGGTGCAATATACCAGGGTTATCACTTGGGAGTCAGAGAGATAAAAATTGATATAGCCTTTATTTGCTCAAACCGGAAGGAACTTCGAATGAGAATCTTTGAGGCAGCAGCATGGTTAGATCCGGGAAAGGGTCCTAGACAGCTAATTCTGCCGGACATTCCGGACAAAGCCGTAAATGCAGTGTTGTCGGGTACTACTGAGTTTGAAAGAATTGCATATGTCGGTATGGGGACGCTCACCTTCCTGTGCCCGGATCCGTTTTTTTATGCGATAGACGGTCAGCACTATCTTTTTAGTGATATAGAAAGAGGACAGGAACTAATTTTGAATAATCCGGGCACTTATCCCGAAACTCCTGTAATAATCCTCCGTAATAATGATCAGTCTCCTGAAAACTTATGCCCTAATCCTGGTTTTGAAGTTGATACTTCCGGCTGGGTATTTCAGGCCACAGGGGCATCTTCCGGCAGCTTAACTCGGGACACAACGGAAAAATTTGCGGGTGCTGCTTCGGGCAGGTTGCAGAAGAATAACACAACCAGCGATATTCCCCGCTGCTATTTTACCATAACGGGTTATCAGGCAGGACATGAGTATTCTTTTAGGGCCAGAGTAAAGTCGCAGGTTAATAATGGCCTTACCGTTTATGCAGAAGAGGAGACCACTGAATGGCAGTATCCGCAAGTATCAGAGACCATGTTATCCGGCACAGCCGGCAGTTGGAATGAGCTTACCGGAAAGGTTATCCCAACAGATTCCGGAGGAACAGTATATCTGTTCTTTGAGGCAAGAGAAGTACAGAGCTACTCCAGTTGGATCGACGAAGTGGAACTGCTGACGGATGAGCCGAATGTGGTAATAACCCCGGGACTTCATCTGGGAGATAAAACATTAATATATAACGGAAATCTATATACAGACGATGAACTTGTCCTGGATCTTAACCGCTGGACGGCAAAACTGAACGGGAATAACGTTTTAAGTGATATCGAAGGGGATTTCTTCGAGCTTTCTCCGGGCGATAACAGTCTTGTCTTTTTAGCGGAGGGCGGCAAGGCGGAGATTGAGACTACCGTTTATGGGAGGTGGTTATAGTGTTTGATGGGTTCAAGCTGTATTCTCAAAAGATGGTGTTTATTGGATTCTTAAAGGATGTGTTTCAGGCCTCTGTAGAACATGAAGTCAATAAATTGTCCCAAATGGAAATCGAATTTGTACCAGGTGAGATAGCGGTCAGCCCAGGCATGTTTCTGGAATGGAACGGACAGTATTATCTTGTGCAGACAGTAACCGATTTTAAGGATGCCAAAGGAAATTATACACGCATTGGTGCGGAAATAGCGGCGACCGAACTGGGAGGGGACATACTTCCGTCTTTTGAGCTACACTCAAGGACAGCAGAAGAAGCCATTACGGAAATGCTTGGCGGCAACCGCTTTAGTTGGACTGCAGGTAATGTGGAAGTTGGTGGTACGGCATCAATAGAAAAACGGGAATATGTTTCGCGGCTTGAGCTTTTAATGAGTGTCCCGGAAATCTGGGGAGGGATACTTATATGGGATACGAAAAACAAAAAGGTAAATTTACTAAACAGCTCAGGTAAAGATAACGGGGTCAGACTCTCATATACAAAGAACCTGAGGGAAATAGAGCGGACAATTGACCGCAGGGAGTTCGGAACCCGGCTTTATGCCCTGGGCAGGGACAATTTGACCACCGCAGGAGTTAACGGGACAGGCCTTGATTATATCGAAGCGGATACCGCCGATATATACGGCATACACGACTATGCGTGGAAGACGGATATTGCTGGCGAAAACCAGCTTTATGAAGCGGCATTGGTTAAGCTCGAACTCATCAAGCAGCCTAAATGTTCCTATACAGTAAAAGCCGTTGATTTATCCGCGTTGAATGGTTATGAGGATTATTCGCTGGTGTTGGGCGATATCGTCTATGTAACGGATGATGACCTGGGCATTGAAGTGAAAAGTTCTGTGGTAAAGGTGACTGAATATCCGCTAACTCCCGAGGAAAAGGAACTTGTTATAGACAGTGTGCCATTAAACTATAGACAGGTAGAGCACAGGCTTGCAAAGCTTATGCAGATGGTAGAGGAAAGCAAAGATGTATGGGACAGAGCCAGACTCATTGATGCGGACACGCTGGCTGAATACGGAATGAGAGACTATTCAGAAACGGTTGAGTTTACTTTTTCAAACAGCTACCATCAGCAGCCGGTGATCTTCGCAGCTCTTCAAAAAGTAAATGCCGAAGCGAATGAGCCTGCATCGGCATTCATGCTTCAAACTGAAGCAATAACAGGATTGGACGGGTACAATAACCTAATATATACGGGTGCAAGGGTGAAGGTTATCGGGGGTCCGGCTTCACTTCCTGGATACAAGATTAATATTCTTGCCTTCTGCACCGACCCTGCGGGAGTGTGATGCTATGCAGGACAAAGCTTGGTATATCCCGGTTCTTGCCTATCACGAAATAGGGACTGAACAGTGGTACTACAACACCCCGGAGCAGTTTGCGGGGCATATAAAATGGCTTTATGAGAACGGTTATAAGGCAATCCATATGAAGGATTATGTGGACTATTGGAAAGGCTTATTGGATGAAAAAGACCTGCCGGCAAAGCCTGTGCTTATTGTATTTGATGATGCGAGGGCCGGGGTGTATCGTCATGCTTATCAGATATTAAAACAATATAACATGCCCTTTACGGTGTTTGTTATCGGAGGTTCGGTCGGGAAACCTGATTTTATGACCTTTGCCGAGCTTAAAGAGATGGTTAATAGCGGGCTCTGCACTCTGGGCAGCCATTCATACGGGCTTCACTATTTTGACCTGGATGATGCAGAAGGTAATAGCGAAAGCGCCTTTGCCTGCCGCATTTGGCAGGACAGCGGCATATATGCGTGTATGAATCAAGGGGAAAACTATCCTCTTTCACAATACTGGGCATTGTCCATTGCCGGTACCGGAAAAAGTCCAAGCGGTGAGCTTTTCCCCATAGAAAGTTATGTTGGATTTTATGCAGACAAGACAATGACTGTTAACCGAGTCCTCTTGAAATTTGCCACGCATCTTCCCACTGAGACTTGTTATGACCTTGCAGTGCGGGTGAGCATCGGGGAAAAGACAGGTGCCGCCGGGATAGCAGGCGAAACAGTAGTAGCGGAAAACTGGCAGCCAAAGCAGGAGCCGCTGGACCTTTACGATGCGGGCCTCGGCATTTCCTGGCCGGTAGGAAGGTACGATATCATCCGTTTTGATCAGCCTTATACTGTTCAGGCGGGGAATTGGTATAATCTACGCTTTCTTACTAAGAACATTTCTGACAAACAGCAGGAGCTGCGCCTCTTTATGGACCCCAGCCTGTTTAATGTGGAAAACTGTGCTACCAATAGTTACGAGAGCGACTATGACAGGGTAGGGGGATGGGCAGTCCATCATGGCCTGCCCATGCTCATCCTTTCAGACGGTACGGGAGAAAAAGAAAGCGAGGATTTATACAACGCCAGAATCGATGCGGATACGGCGAGGCTTATAAGAACGATTGAAGAATACGTAGGGGATTGTGTTACATTTGAAAGGCAGGATCCAATAGAAAATATTGATACAGCTTCAAATACAATAGCAATACCCTTGTTTGGTGCCTCCTGGACTGAAACAGAGGATATTCTTGACCCAGTAACCGGAGAGAAAATCGGGGAAAGTCCGGCTGGCAGCTTTGAAAAGGTGGAAACCTGCCTAAAGATAGTGTTTGACAGGAGCTTTACTACAAAAAAGTTGGTTTTTAATCCTGCTACACCTTTTGGTACTGGGTACGTATCCCTGTGCGACGTATATATCGGGGATTGGAACAGTGGAGACCCTGGTAATTTCACGCTCCTCCGTAAGGGATATACACCTAATAAAAAGTGGCGTGAAATACACACATTGGAAATAGAGTTTGATGACGGGAAAAGCTATCATATACAAGCAGGACATGAATACTGTCTTAAGTTTGTAACAAGAAACAGCACCAGGAATGAAGACGGAGAGGTAGAAGGGGTTTTTTGTATTTCAGGAAGGTACGATCCGAAAAACTCAGAGGTAACAGGCTTTTGGAACAGCAGAGCAGCTGATAATATAAAGGATGCGGCAGTCAATCCGGATTTGTGGTTTATAAGTGAAGAAAGTACTTATCCTGAGGGAGCATATATTCCGCCGGTATGGACGCTTGCTTTTCCCTTCGGTGCTCATAACGAAACCTTGAGGGAAAATCAAAAGGAAAATGGTATGGAAGCCATGTTCACTATACAGGCAGGTCTTTTTGACACGCGTCAGAATCATAACCCTGCAGTTGTTGATGTAATTGACGAAATTCCAAGACTGATGATGCTAAACGATGATCTCATGGCGCCTTTTGCAAACCTGGTTAAATTCCACACTTTTGAAATGTTTTGTCCCCAAAAACCTAAACCGCCACTTGATATATATGCCTATGTAATCAATCGTGAGTGGGGTTGCTATTCTCTGCGTGAAAACAAAGAGCTTATTGATACCGCTATTTTTGACGGGTATAACTTTACTGAAGATTTAAGTCTGGAAGGTGACATAAACCCGGACAAAACATGGTGGCAGAGCATAGGCAAGCCTGCCTATGTTGTCTTTGGCAACTATGGGGAGAGTGGCTTTGATTCGGATATAGCGTCACAGATTTTTGCGAATCCTCAGGCTAGCATACAAGCTATAATTGATACTATTACTAGTGAAAGTTGGGATGGGGTGTGTATTGATTTTGAGGAAGTAAAGGAAACAGATAGAAATGCAGCAAGTGCATGGTTTATGACACTAGCGCAAAAACTGCATACGGAACTAAACAGATATTATGAATTGGTGGTAGCAGCTCCTTATCCATATGCAAACAACATTCAGTGGGATGCCTGGTTTGATTACTACGAAATAGCAAAGTGGGCGGACAGAATATCTCCTATGACGTATCTTGACCATGGGCCATGGACTGAACCCGGGGCAATTACAAGGTTTGAAGATTTTAAACGCCGCTACATGACACTTTTGAAATTTGTCCCGAGGCATAAAATATTAGCCGGTATCGGACTGTTCGGCTGCCTGTGGAGCGAAGAAATGACAGCGGAGCAAAATCTTGTGGAACTTGCAACATGGATTGCAGGAAGAACAAAACTCTTGCCGATTAAAGATTACCAGAGCGGACAGTGGACAGCTGTAGCAAATGACGGGAAAACTTGGTTTGCAGCAGGAGATACAATAGGTGAATTACTGGAGTTGGTTCATGGAGAAAGAATTCGCGGTATTGCCTTGTGGAAGCTGGACGATGACGATTTTTCATTCTGGAAGAAAGGGAAAAGGATCAATGTCTACAGACCTAATTTCAGGTTAAGGAAGATGGGATAATAACTTTACAAATATAGGCTAAAGACTTAGTTAAAGCGCTTTGCTTAAATGCAGGGCGCTTTTTATATATGCAAAAATTCATTTGAAATGGAGGCTCTTACAATGAAAACAGTATGGAACTGGGTGCAGGCGGTTTTTACTGCCGTCGGCGGTTTCATCGGATGGTTTCTTGGAGGGCTGGATGGATTTTTATATGCGCTCATCGCTTTTGTGGCCA
>DAOLPD010000144.1:0-8143 GCA_035417425.1 Bacillota bacterium | reverse complement strand
AAAAAACAAATGAATTCTTACTTATTTATCTCTTGACATAACACCGCTGGACTCTTATACTGTTATCTCAAATCCGCTTCCATCAGGATCCAATATGCAGCATTTGGTTATGCCTTGGTTATCAGCTCATCTATTTCCGTTTCAACCTTCCTGATTCTTGAGGATTCCCGGCTTTCCAGGCTGCTGAGCTCGCTCAATACGCTTTGTACCTGGCTTTTGACCCGAGATACGCTCTCATGGGAATTCTTAATCTTAGACTGCATAAACCAGTCTGCAATCAACCCGTCAAAGAAAAAATCCGCAAATTTGGCAAAACCTCCTGTTTCAATATGAATATCCTCCCTGATCCTTATATCAGCGAGCTCTGCCCTGAACCGGCGCAGCAGGATTTGGGCTTGCTCCGCCTCATATTTGGCATTATCTATGTGAGAATGCTTTGCCAGGTCAGAAATCAGCCCTCCCCCAAGCATATCCCATACTCCCCAGCCTTCTGCACTGTTAAGGCTGCTCATTGCTTTCTCCAGGCTGCTTATTACACTTCTGCCTGCAGAAATGGCCTCTCTTATCTCTTTCAAAGCGTTTTTGGAATTGTTCAATTGCTCGGTAAGATTCAGCAACTTTTGTGCCCTATCCGGGTCTGATTTTATCAACATGTCTCTCTTAGCAGCATACAGGCTTTCATATTTTCGCTCACAATCCATGTAATTCCCCCGCTCGGAGCAAAGCTTTGAAATTTCATGCTTCACATCCTCCAAATCACGAACTGCCTGGTCGTATTTAAGTTTTGCCCCGAGGGCTTCCTTTTTCTCATTCTCCAAGCGCTCTTCAAGCCTGCCCAAAACAGAGTAAAAAATTCCGGCAAGGCTGTTTCCCTCCAGCTTCTTCACATCAAGATCTTCTTTATCCAGAATAGTCTTTAGCTCTGATACCTTGCTTTCAAGTGACAGCTGCTCATCCTTCAGGCCTTTCAGCATTGAATCAATTTTATACAGGCGAAAAACCCCCTGCTGCGCTTCTTCCAACCTTTTATTTATTTCTGTATACATAACCCTACTCCTTAATACAATTTAAAATTTAAACCTGCTATCAGAAATAATACTATCTAATTATCTCATACTTTTCTGCAGACAATGCATCTATCGCCATATCAATATTTTTGTCTTTGACAAGAATATAGTCTGTGTCGTATGTAGAAATTGCAAATATGCTTATCCCCTTATTTGCAAGTGTTGTACTGATAGAGGAAAGGATTCCTATCAATGAAAAATCCAATGGCCCTTCAACCCTTAAAATTCTCCAATCCTTTTCACACTTTATTTTATTTGGAATACTATCCTGAGAACATACAACTGATAATTCGTCTAGTGTTTTCGTAACGGAATAAAAGCTGCTTTGGAATACCCATTCAGGAATTGCCTCGTCACTGTTAAACCTGCAGACTCCATACAATCCATCCATCAACTTCATTGTTAAAGCTCTTTCTGACATATCTCCTTTCCCTCCTCTTCATACTCTATAGATTTAAATACTAAAGTTCCTTCCCACAGGCCTTGCAGAATCTTGCATCCTCGTCATTAAGGCATCCGCAGCTTCTGCATTTTATTTTTATTACTTCCTTTGTTTCACTGGAATTGGTTATCTGATCAATAACATCTATATTACTGATAACATCATTTATCATTCCGCCCTTCGACTCATTAAACGGCTTCAGGTCTTCTCTCGCCTTTTCAGGGTCCAGCAGCAGCCCCGAACCTGCCGCCCCTTTGGCACCGATATTCATAACAATGGAACCTGCAATCATAAGTATCATTCCTATCACTGCATTTGAAAATGTAGGAATTCTACTGCCGCCAAAGGGATCATTCATAAAGTTTGCAGCTGAAAAAAATACTGAGATGAAGAGTATAAAACCTAAACCCATCATCCCGATTCCGATATAATATGCAGCTTTTCTTTCTCTTGTTATCTTTGCCATATTATCACTCCACACAAAACTTTATTTAATGTTGTTGATGCTCGCTGACTAATGCATAACCTGCTTTCATTAATTCCTCCTCCCCCTGTTATACCGGCAGAACTGTAATTATGTACCCTCCTGCCAATAAGCTCAGGAAATTTGCTGCTATCACATATAACAGCGTTCTCCCTCTGCCACGCTCTTTTAGTATGGCTAAAAATGCAATAATTTCAGCAATGATTACAAAGAATTCCATGAATATCAATGAAAAAACCAGATAGCTTGTCAAAGGTGCAGAGCCATTCAGCCATATGTTTAACGCCCCTTGGGTGATTATATTGATAATCAGAAATACAATCCATGACTTTTTGTTTCTAAATCCGAATAACCAGAATATAATTGCTTCAATTGCCAGTGTCATAATAATGCGCATAGATACCAAAATAATTGATCTTGATAACAATTTCCCCGGTTTAAGTGTTTTGTCCGCTAAATTTAGCGTATAGATGTTGTTATACTTTTTTAAAGGCTTCTCCAACACTATTTCAAAACTGCTCTCCCTTGTACTGACACGAACAGTATAATCCTTTGCTATTCTTAATTCCGATGAGTAAAAAGCATAATACTTTTCAATGACTTTATCTCTTATGTTTGCCATCATATTAGTGTTACCTGAACCAATACTGACCTCAAGGTCTTCAGGAGCATTAGGAACTATTATCAGTATTGACGGCGGTTCTGCTGAATTTCCATAACACACCGAAACAAGGGCAATTAGCATTGATAAAGCCACTATCAAAATTAACCTCTTTTTTCCGCCCATTAAAAGACCTCCTTAAAGCTCTTTTCCACAAGCTTTACAGAATCCTGCATCCTCATCGTTAATGCCTCTGCAGCTTCTGCACCTATGTTAATAACAAGAGAACCTGCGATCATCAAAGCGTACATTGCACATCTGCCTATTCGATAGATGTTATTTTTACATACTCTCCATCCTTTATTAATCTCACATTTATTTTGGAAGTATATGTACCATCTGTTGGTACACTGGTTCTGTAGGTAAATGTAATCTGATACAGATCCTCAGTTAGTTGTTTAATTTCATAACTATCTATCCATGGACTTGATACTCCGGTTACAAAAGAGAACCCCTTATAGTCATCATATCTTTCATCCCTCATATTGTCATCTAATAGTCCATATTGTATAAATCCATTTCTCATCTTAACTGCTTCTGCATACATATTTACAGCTTCCTGCACTGTTGTAGGACTCTCATATTCACTTGCCGGCCTATAATTGCTGTTTTCAATATTCGCCTTGCCGTATGCTCTGACTATTATCTTGTCATTTCCTATAAAACCAAGGCTTACATTTTCATCTAATACATCTCTAAAGTATGATATCGGAACGTAAGTTGTGCCATCTATTACAGCTTGCGGCATAATGGAAACAGGTTTCCCCTCTACAATAGCACCATCTTTCTCATTCCAGTCTACTTTGTATCCCAAGGCTTCAGCAATAACCCTGAGAGGAATCAGGATATTATCATTACTATTTATCGTCCCTTTATTGCTGTTTATATCTTTTCCGTTGTAGTTAATGGTGCCTCTTTCCTTACCATCCTTTATGGAATTATAGACTTCATCCCTAAGGATATCCTTTATATCGCAGGAGTCGATTATAAAATACCTGATACCTGCAGCATAC
Organism: Bacillota bacterium; assembly: GCA_035417425.1. Lineage (GTDB taxonomy): Bacteria > Bacillota > Clostridia > Lutisporales > Lutisporaceae > BRH-c25. The sequence goes on along the minus strand of DAOLPD010000144.1, from coordinate 4,476 downwards.
GGAGCGATATCATATAATCCAAAATAAACCACTAATTTATCTCCATCCATATAGAACTCATAATTACCGTTTTTACTTGTTATAGTCTCTTCGTAATCTGGAAAATACGTCTCAGGCTCTTTTTCAATTTCTTGTAATATGAAATTTGTAATTACAGAATTATAATCTGCATCTTCCTTAAACAAATCCTTAAATTCATATATTTCTCCGGTTGAAGTGTTAGAAGTGATTGATAATATTTGATTTGTGCCATGGGCGCCACCATAATATGAATCAATATTTAATTGAACTGATAACATTTCACCAAGTTTCACATAGTCATATGTCATATTCAGATAAACAACCATAGAAGCTGCTGCTTCACCTTTTTCCATTAACTCCTTCTTAAGGGGCAGCATAGCTTTTGCGGTGGAATTAGCATCTCCAATTGCATCTAAAGCTATATTCAGCACTTTTTTATTCACTTCATCTGCGCCGCTGAACCCTTCAAATATAGGTAATACAACATCAATTGTCTTTATATCATCATTGCTCTTTATTTCTGTATGTGAAACTTTGAAATTATCATCTGCAAAAACACAAGGAACAAATGATATTAATAATGTAACTACCAATAAAACTGCTGCTATTCTTTTCATAATAAAACTCCTCACTTAATTTTCATTCACTTATTGTATTACCGAATACTACCATTGTCCGACGCATATTATCCTTTCACATACTGCAACTAACAGCGTCGTGACGATATTGGACAATAGAATTGAAACCAGCAGGGTTTTTCTGTTCACAGAATCTTTCCTGAGCAGAAAATATACTATTGGCAGCTCTACAGCAATAGTCAGTATTAAGTATCCTGCCAATACAATATAGTAGGGGCCTTTATTGAAAGCGGCAAATATGGAATAGCCGCCGCTGGTAGGAATAAATCTGTATGCCCTCTCCAAATATGGTGCAATAAAAGACATAAGGTTTGCAAGGCATATGATATAAAATGCTTTTTTAAAATCTGTAACCCTGCCTAATTTTATTACCGAAGTTGTTTCAATAAGTATTGTAAAAGCAGCTGCAAAGGGCAAAACCTTCATAGGGCTTGCAGTCACCCAATGCCAGGATGAATTTGCATAGACAATCGATGGAAATAGAAATAAAAAGGTACCAGCCCATACTGCTGATTTAAAGGATTTATGTTCCATGAATACCCCACTCCCCATATACTTCTAATATACTTCTCTAAAATGCTTGGTTGGTCTTCACAATATATCTACTCTTCACTCGTGCTATGTAAGACAAACTGTGAACCATCCCATACAAAATGCTGTTTGATAATCTTCCCTATGCTGTTATCATAGTAAAAATTCAAGAATCCTACCTCTGAGACCTTATCAAAAATTGCAGCATATCGGCTATTTCCTCCACTGCTGAAAATAGTACCTGTCTGTACAGGAAGTATTTCAATTCTATCATCTATGAGGGTAAATAACCTGTATAAATTACCATTGCTTGAGCCATACTGTCCTACCGCAAAGTCCATGTTCCCATCATTATTGTAATCTTCAAATTTCAGGAGGAATACTCTGTTAAATGTTAATTCTTCACTTTCAAAGGCTTTATTAAGGTCAAGCCCGGATATTTCATTTCCCTTGTCATCAATAAGCAGAAGAATAAACTTCCCCTGCCAGTTCCAGCCTTGAAAGGGGCCTGCCTCAGTCTCTTCATATTGCTTTCCTTCTGTCATTTTTACTATCACCTTTTCATAACCGGAATCCTTGTCATAATCAATTGTATTTTCTGAAAGAATATCCCCGATATCCTTGGAATCCTTCTTAGGTTTCATTCCTCCGAAAGAGTAATGGTACTCTGTTGCAGGGGTATCCTCTGAGTCAGGTCGCTTATAATAGGCTGAAAAACTTCCATCCTCCTGATTAAAAATTACTGACTCTGCACCCAAAGCTTCATCAACAATCGCTGCTAAAAAGGAATCTTCATTCCATTCAAATATTTTCACAGAAGGAACCGCTCCCGGCATCGACGCTACAATTTCCTTTATTCCGTCACCATCAATATCCAATTCTGTAGTAATACCTTCTGTCGAAAGAAATTGTGCAGGAATGCCCCGTTCAACTACAAAATAGCTTGTATTGGAAACGTTACTTCCAAATACTCCTTGGAATTTTATAACCGTTTTCCCGTATAGTTCAAAGGTTCTGACATATGTATTTTCATTCAAAAAGCCCTGAAGGCTTCCCACCGCTCCCAGATCGTAAAATGACTCTCCCGCTGTAAAACCTCCGTGGAGGTTTTCTTTTTCACCTACTTTTTCATAGATATAAGCGCGTCCGCCATCAACACTCACGTTAAGCAGAACAGCACCTATCTGCATATTGTCTTCTTCCTTGATCTTTTGTTCATTCTCAAATTTCTCAAATTTCAAAGGAACCGCATTATCTTCATTAGTGCTTTCTTCAGAGGCATGGGCATTTGCATTGTCATAGTATACATTGGATACGAAGAGATAGCTGTCGTCTTTCTCCTGCAGTGTCAGTACCTTTTTACCGTCAGCGAAGAAAACATCGTCATAGAAAAGGCGGATAATGCCTCCCTCCCGCTCTCCTCCGGAAAAAGTAATATTTGTCCGATAATTGGTGTCACCGTGGTAATAGTAATAGGCATCATATTCCTCCAGGTAAGTAAAATTCTCCAGCCCTATTTTGTCTGTATCCGCTAAAGTCAGTCCAATATATTTTCCAAGCACCGACTCCATGTTGGAACGGCTGATCTTCATACAGGCACAATCCGGCTCCATATCCCATTTGTTATATGCAACAACAGCTGCTCTTTCCTCTTCTGTGGAAAATTCTTCGATGCCGCTGCCACAATAGAATAATTGAAGCATGTCTATTTTTTCGGGTCTTTCATATGTGGAGCTCAAAAACTGATTGCGGATATTCATATATTCTCCGTTAAAGAATTCATCCCCGTTAAAGTATGAAAGCTCCTCATCGGTCAAAGCTGTTATCGTCTCATTACTTTTTCCGGTATAAGTACATCCGGATACAAAGGCCATGATGAGAAACATGGCAAGCATTGTGCCGAGCAGCACCCTGTGTCTCTTTACAGTCATTAAAATTCACTCCTCAATTATCTTCGTTACTTTTTAATTCGGGCATAGGAACTTACTGTTCCTTTAATTCATCGATCAGCTTGCACCATAATTCATAAGACTGTCCGATACTTTCAGGACAGCTGCCCAGCTTTACAACCTCCAGCAGTCTTTTACAGCATCCTTTGGGCTTCTTGTCAAAATCTTCAATAAAACCAAGTGTTCTTTTTCTGCTGGGAAAGTAAGTCCTGTTAATTGCGAACAAGGCTTGAAGAAAATGATCAATTGCCATATCTATTGCAAAATGATAAAAGAGCACATCTTTTCTCATAACAGCGCGTTCCAGGTCCTCCGTATCTTCCAGTGCTTCCATATGGTACCCTGCCAGCTTTGCAGCCAAACTGTCAGGGTATTTCGACAGCCTCTCTTTCAATAAGCACAGGAAGTCATTCTTATCATAAAGAATACTGATATTTTTCAACATGGCACAGCGTCCGATAGGATAGTAATAATTATCCAATCTGTCGGGATAATCTCCATTAAGAATAGAACCCAAATCTCTTAGGGTTTCATCTGTTGCAAAATACATCAGCCAGGTCTCAACGCCATTTATAATCGCAAGGTCTCCAATCCCCCAATGGCCTCCTTCAAATACGTTGATTCTCACTTCCTCAAGCAGGTCGGCAAATTGGTCTAATACCTTCTGTCTGGCCTTAGGTCCGGGTATTATATCACAATATATGAAAATATCAATATCACCCTCACCTGCTTTAGGAAGCGGAGTTTTACCGCCACTTATACCAATTGATTGTACTCCGTCAATTAACGAAATTCTATCTGTTAATTTGTTTAATACATCCTCCGTATCATGAACCATTCTGCTTCCTCCCCAAAAAAGCTCATAGTTATTCGACGATTGAAGGGTTCCATTTGTTGCATATATTTTCAGAAATTTGTAATTTCAACAGCCTGGACCAAATAGAGCTATCCTATGCTCTCCATAATTCTAAATATCTCGTCTTCTTCTATACCTGCAGTTATCCTTACAGTCCATAGATCATCTCCTATATAAAAATATGAATAATATGAAAATTCGTCCTTCAAATACTTACGGCCATTATGTTCTATGGTTTCCGGCACCAATTTCTCTGTACCACTATCATGCAAAACAGTAGTCTTGCCTTTTTTAAAATACAAATATATTCTTTGTGCTTCATCATTGCCCTTATATTCCAGACTGTATCCCCTAACTTCATTTAGCCGATTGTACTCTTTATAATAATAATCCTTTTGATCTTTTTTTGTTTTTTCAAAAAGCTTCATGTTACTGTCAAGTAAATGTTGGCAACTTATCTTCATACAAATTTTTTGTAAAT
>DAOLPD010000143.1:0-8178 GCA_035417425.1 Bacillota bacterium | reverse complement strand
TCTATTGGTGGTTTTTCAGAAGTCAGAATTTGACCGAAGGAAATTTCTCCGTAATTATCATATGCCCCTGTCCCTTCTCCGAATTTGCAGGGTTCAACATAACCCTGACACTCTCTTGTTCCAAGAAATATATCCCGTCTGCCGCCATGTTTAATCATTCTTTTAGCTATTTGATAATGCTTATCCTCATTTCTATCTTTCTCTAAATTTGGACGATTGTAATTCCATTCAAAATGTGCCCTCACCTGGTATTCAACATCAGTCAGATATGTGTATATGGATAGAGTATTTCCACCACTGTAATTAATAGGTCGTATCCCCTGGGATTGAGTTTTGATTGGATTCATTACTCTAACCTCATCTATAATCCATATAATAGTCGGTTTCCAATATACACTTTCAAGTATTCCTTTAAGTGCTTGATATGTAGGTACTTGGTATGAGAATTTCTCTCCGCCGATCCTATTTACCGGATCACTAAAAAGTGCATATCGTCCGGTAACCTTAAAATCAACTATGTTTTCCTTTTCCAAATTGCCTCACCTCCTTAAACATTACAGAATTCCATTGGAGTCGCTTCGAAGCTAACCCCTACATCATCCCAGTAGTATCCCTCTCTTAGCGTAAATACCGTACCATCCTTTAAACCAACAATCCCCCCCATTCTTTCCAGCTTTATTCTGTCGCTTTCAAATAGATTTACTGAATAATGCTGCGCTTCATTCAGGTATAGCTTTAGTTCATTGCTGTTACATTCACCATTAATAAGGGATATAAGCTCTTTCCCCCTTTCATATGGGACAATCACCCCAGTAGTAGCTTGGTCGATCACACAAAAATTATCTCCGGCAGTATTAAAAGCCTGTTTCAGCATCAAGTCAGCTTTACTCCCATTTCTCCCTTCAAATGCATTAACCGCTTCAATATTATGTGATAATAAATCATACATAGTCACAGTCTTATCTCCTATAGATAGTGTGTAGTTCATCACAGCTTTTCTTTCATGGAAATAATACTGGTAATATCTCTCCATCACTTTGGGAGAAAGCAGATCATTATCAAATACATCAGGAAACTCTCTGAATTCATCAAGAATTCGCTCTGTACACTTTTGCCCTTCTTTGATGTCTTCAAGTCTGCTTAAACTCTCGCCCTCAATGTTGACTATATAAACATTGCTGCATTCTTTCTCCCCATGCCTGTTACATCTTCCTGCTGCCTGTGCAATGCTGTCAAATCCAGCTAGCGACCGTACAACACACTCGAAGGAAATGTTGACTCCGGCTTCAATAAGCTGAGTGCTAATACAAATTACCCTCTCATGCTTCAATTTTTCTTTGATAGATTTCAATGTATCCAGTCTATGAGCAGGACACATATCTGTACTTAAATGAAAAATACTGTATCGTTTTTCTTCTGGTAAAGTTTCATTAGCATTCTGAAGTTCATAATAAATTTCTTTTGCCGAGCTTCTTGTGTTCATGACCGCTAATAAGCTTTCGACCTGATTCATAATTTCTAAAATAAAAACTCTAAGCGAATCAGTACTATAGCCTCCCATAATCCTTTTGTCAACTACGTTTACACGTTTAAATTGGGCAAACTTTTCATGAATATTTGTTATGATATCAGGATTTTCACTTAACTTGAGAGGTATTTCTGTAGTTGATAGAAGTGGTTGCGTTGCCGTACAAAGTACAATCGTCGCATTACATATATGTGCTAAAAAATTAATTGCGCTGTTGAATATGTTAATACACTTAATGGGAATGGCTTGAATCTCATCGAATATAATAATTGAATTTGCTAGGTTATGCATCCGTCTGACACATTGAGTTCCCCCACTAAATAAGGTGTCAAGAAATTGCACCATAGTAGTAAGGATAATAGGGTTGTCCCATCGTTCAGTCAGCAGTTTATGATTCTCATCTTTATTATCAATAACAAGGTTAGAATGATGTTCCAGTATTATATCATCCCTACATAGAATTTCTCTTATATCTTTAGCGTTCTGATCTATAATAGTAGTATATGGGATAATATAGAATATCCTATCCTTATTAAACTTCTTTGCATGCTCTAAGGCATATCTCAAGCTGGAAAGTGTTTTGCCTCCTCCCGTGGGGACCGAAAGCTGGTATATCCCCGGATTGTTTTTCCCAAATTCCTTGCAGGTATCCGATATTTCCTTTCTCAATCTATCTATCCAGTTTTGATCCGGGTATTCTTGTAGCCCTGTTTCTAATTTTTCTATAAGCTCTTCCCAAAGAGCTTGCTTATCAATATACTGATTCTGCTTGATATCCTCGGTGAATAAATAAGTATCATATCTATCTGCATCAATAACACAGCTAAAAAGGTATTTCTCAATCATACCGGAAGCAAATTGTCCGAACCGCCTGGAACTGTCAATTTTATTAGTTCTACGAAAGATATCCTTAATTTCTTCCTTTGCATCATTAAATAGCTCATCAATATTTGCAATTTCCGGACAATCCTTCATGAGGTTTAACAAAGCCTCATCATAGCATATTTCCTTTTCCGTTTCCATTCGACTGGTAAATACATCCCTCCCACTTATATCTAAGCAGTCTATCAAACCGCCATGGTGTGAACATATTGCCAGTGAAATAAGCTGCGCCGTAAGCTTTTGATATGGGTCTGAGGTATTATAAAATCTATCATATATAAACTTGGCACCGGCAGTTGAATGGTCAACCGACCCCTTGAGAGATTTATCTTTTGGATTTGCAATGCAATAACGTATATAAGAGTCAAATTTCTTTATATCCTTTCCCATATCATGCAAGATGCCAATAAGCTTTGCCGTTGCTCCAAGGGAAACTTTGGCACCATACTTCATAGATAAAGCAGATACATTGACCAAATGTTCTCTTATACTTTGTTCTTTAAAAGTTATCGGATCAATATGTGCGCAATACATATACTCACTCCTTGTGTTACATATTTATACGCAGCAAAGAATGATAATGTCTAAATAACTCACATTAAAGGTATGATTTATCTTATGCAAACAGCAAATTACATAACTTTTTATAATTATCTAATCGTTTCCATTATATCCATTATAACCCATAAATTAAATAAAGTCTAAAAATATCATGATGAAGAATAAAAAGTCTAAGAATGACACTTTGCTGTATCATTCTTAGACCTATATGATTAGCACAGTATAAAAGAGGCGATTTCTCGCCTTCTTCCTATTCCTCTGCGTTTACTATTACTTTTACGATTGCATTGCTGCTGATTGCATGCTTTATCAGCTCAGCATCGATTATTGTTCCTTTCTTGTATAAGGTATCATCAATTTCTATGCCCTCAAGAAGCTGCTTGCCGCACAGGTATGCATATTTGGCCTCTACATAGGGAATCTCTTTCTTGTCCTCTTCATGGTGTACGGGCTTTACCAGGCTTAGTTCCGAGCTTTCGGCACTCTTCTCCTCCGGCTTGTAATCCTCAGCCTCCCATTCGATTTCCGGCCCTATCTCCATCGATACTACTGCTTCTGTACCTTCTGCCGGGTTTTCTCCTGAATCACCTGCAACTACAGCTTCTTCATTTTCAGTATCCACCAGAGTGTCTTGTTCTTCAATTGCCTCAAGATCCGCTTCTTCTGCATCTACGATGAAGACCCTGTCATAGCTGACTGCCTTCGACATTTCAATCCTGCATTCCTCTGTGTATATGTAACGGGCAATAAATTGTTCGTCTACCTCAATTCCCTGCAGATATCCCAGACGCTTTCCCTTGAGATTGTACACATTTATCATCGACCTTAGAGGCCTTACATTCTTTGAAGCCATTGCCATGACTGATACATCCGGAATCATGACGGCATCGCTGCCGATAATTGCTCTTTCAATCGGAATGACAAAATGATCTTCCATATTGCCATGATATATGCAGTTGACCTTGCTGCCTTTGATTATCACTCCATCAACCGTACCTGTGATTTCCGCCTCATGAATTGCAACAATTGGCTGTTCTAACAGTTTAATAATCAAAAAGCCGGCACCTACCCTTCAATATTTGACCTTACATCCTTGTACATCCTGTAATACATGCTTCCTACCACATTGTCATACTCTCCGATGTTACTCTTTACACAAATATAATCGTTGCTGAGATACTTGCTGAGGTAATCGAAAAGTATCTTGCTTCCGCCGCCGGCAAATATTATGCTGTCGCAGGCACCCATAAACTTTATTTTAGAAAATTCTCTTATATCCTTGCTGAGATCGTATGCAAAAACATCAAATACGTTTTTAACTATGCTGCTGAAATCAATATCTTCTCCCTTTTTGCCCTTAAGTATCGAGTTGCTGAATCTTATCATGTTGTCTACTTCGTAACTGTATGGCTTTCTGTCCAGCTTGTCCCTGAAGTTATTGTACAGAATGAGGGAGATTTTTTCGTAGCAGTCAAACATACCTTTTTCAAAGGTGTTGACTCCCGCTACCTTGAAGCCGTCAAATGCAGCTACATTTATCTGACCGGAACCAATGTCCCAGACTATTGTCTTCATATCTTCCTTGAATTCTTCCTTCAGGCTTCCGTCTTCATTGACCGCATACTGGAAGAATGCTGCTATTCCTTCGGGGCACAATACAACCTTTTCGATGTCGAATATTACTTCGTATATTATCTGCGTGGGGTTGAATATATTAAAGAATAATACCTTCATATTACCCATAAGGTTCTCTGTATATTTATTTGCAGAGCCTTCTTTATTTCTTGCATATTCTATAAGGGGCTGATTGACTGTAAGGTCTATTTTCTGATAGTTCTTGTTGTATTTAGCCAGATTGTATGCAATGCCCGCAATTGTGCAGAACATTATCACATCATCTGCTGCCTTTTCCTGATATCTGTTTCTATCCCTTATCAAAAGTCCTTTTTCTTCTGCAGCCTTACCGACCAGCATCTTGCCCATTGAAACACCGTCTTTGATTATTTCAACAAACATATTGTTAATATCGAGTTTTGCGGCATCGTTATTCCAGTCTGAAAGGTCGAAGTCAAAGTTCAATCCATAGTTCAGCTCTTTCTCCGGCTCAGATATAATAGTTGGAAAATCAAAAGGCTTTCTGGATTCCTCCATAATTTTCGTCAATCGATTTCCACCATCTGCATAAATTTTAACTCGAGACTCCATTAAAAGACCTCCTTCAATATTAATAAAAAAGAATACAACTACTCTATAATATACGATACTCCATATCTTCCCAGCATCATATAGGACTTTAGTCCTAATTTGTCTGATTATGTTGAAATAATAGCCATTTTGTGTTAATTTCAAGGTGTGTGCAGCTTTATCAAAGGGGGGGATAGAGTGGAGACCATAATTAATAAAAATGCCTTAAAGGTGCATCGATGCGTCATTTCCACAGGTTCATCCTCTAATTCTTATCTTACCCGTTATGCCTCGGATCATGTCGAAGAAAGCTTATCCATCTGCAATTGTTCGGATAAGGAAGACATACTCAAGATATCCCCGGCCAGTCATTATGATATAATCATCAATTATTCCGATGAAACGATAGAAGAAATCATATATGACCTGTTCAGCTATTTGATTCCCCGGGATGTTACCATCAGGGTTGCATATATATTGGACAACAGCATGTCCGGAAGCAGCATGCCAAAGCATGTAGCATTTTTGGAAAAGCTTGAAAAGCACAAATTCATAACCCTTGAGTTTATTGATGACAGCCCTGAAGAACCTATTGAACAGGAAGAAAACATAATATATTTCGTAGGGCCCGGCAATACAGGCAAGACCTCTATTATAGCGTCCCTTAGCGAAAGCTTCAGGCAAAACGGTCAGAAGCTGGCACTTATAGATATAACAAGAAAGAATAAGCTTATTAACTATTTCCCAAAGCATAGTTTTCTCAACACCAGCAATTTGAAGGACTTTTCCATATCCAGGGATTTTTACAGATCTGTGAACATTTATACCGACGGACTTGTGGACCTGTATGTATATGACTATGAGTACGACAAGAAAGGGCCTGAGGTAATATATTTCTGCGAAATACTCAGAAAGCTGAGCGGCTTGTACGATTACATCATTGTCAATGCTGACGAAAGTTCGGTAATAAACACTCCATACATATATAAGACAGCCAGCAAGGTTTTTATTGTACATGACTTCATGCCTACAAAGATAAGAACTACAAAAAAGCTCCTTTTGAAAATGATATCCGCAGGCATCAATACTCAGAATACGGTATCCCTTATATATAACAAGACTCTTAAAGATACCATAGATATAGGCCGGATCGAGGAAAAGCTGCTTTTCATCAGGCTGCCCAACAAGAAGATACTACCTACAGTGAACATCAACTGCAGTACCTTTGAGATACCCTATGAGCAGAAAACAATGGCTGCGTTAATAAATAATCTTGTCAAAAACACCACCAGTATAGAAAATACCTCAAAAAAATACAGGCATATTATTCAAAATATATATAAATTCATAAATAACATTCCCTATACCGAAAATGATGAAATGGAAATCTCCCAGTTCCTCAGGGAAAAGCTCCGGAAGCTTTCCGACAGGAAATATATGATGGAATACATAAGAAATATCTACGATACCTCACTGATAAAAAACTACATAAAAGAGTATAAAAAATAGTACATCGAGAGATGTACTGTTTTTATCTTATATTGACATATGCTGTCCTGCCGATGATAATTGGAGTATACAAGCTTACCGGCAAAGGAGTATATACCGTTGAAAAAATTATTCTGTATTGTGATTGTCGTAATTATTCTGTCAATAGCAGCAGGCTGCACCGCTCCTGATGTTTCTGAAGGGAACACCCCTCCCGTTCCGCCTGCTCAGGAAGGCCATGACTTAGAGGATGCAAAGGATCCACTTGAGGAAAAAGCAGAGGCTTTGCTTGGCAAAATGACTCTTAATGAAAAAGTAGGTCAGCTGCTGATCGTAGGGTTCCCTGAGGATACGAAAAAAGAAGCGCTGCAGGATTATATAGACAGGTTAAAGGTATCCGGCTTTATTCTTTTTAGCAGGAATTATACGGATTTTGATTCCCTGTATGCACTGGTCAGGAGCCTGAAGGAAATGAATTCCCCTAAGAATCCTCTTCCGCTGTTTATTTCGGTTGATGAAGAGGGAGGCACCGTATCACGGCTCCCAAAGGGCGGTACACATTTCCCCGATGCCCGGCAGGTTGGAAAAGCAGGAGAGCCCGGGCTCACATATAAGGCAGGGCAGACTATAGCACAAGAGCTTAAAGCTGCAGGAATAAATCTTAATTTTGCCCCGGTTCTTGATATTGTAGAAAGCAGTGAGAACAAGCTGCTAATAAGGAGGTCTTACGGAAGCACTCCGGAAGTGGTTTCACTTCATGGAACGTCATTTATCAACGGACTGCAATCCAAAGGCGTAATAGCAGTGCCGAAGCATTTCCCGGGACATGGAAACACTGATAAGGACTCCCATAGCATGCTTCCGGTTATTGATACGGATAAAGCTGCAATGCAAAGCAGAGAGCTGGTTCCTTTCAAGGCTGCCATTGACGCAGGACTGGATGCAGTAATGGTTGGGCATATTGCCTTTCCCAGGATTGACCCTACCGGCCTTCCGGCTACCATGTCAAATTATTTTCTTACCGATGTTCTGAGAAAAGATTTGGGCTTTGAGGGAATTTCCATATCGGATGATATTGAGATGCTAGGATATATAAGCAGTAAAGATACTATTGAGGAATGTGTAACCTCTTCCTTTAATGCAGGCCTTGATATTTTTTTGATAGGGCATACAAAGGCCATTCAGGATCAGGTGTTTACAGCTTTACGCGATGCGTGCGGGGACGGGAGAATATCAGAAGAAAGGCTCAATGAGTCGGTGCTCCGGATAATAAAGGTCAAGCTTAAGATCGGGCTTACGGATACCATGGAATATGAAATCGATGAGGCCGGGGAAATATTCGGAAGCAGCGGGCACAAATCGGTACTGGAGGAGCTGAACAGCAAAATCAGAAGCACTGCACAATAAAAGAAGAATGCGACATATTTGAAGTTTGCAGTCATCCTGCAGAGCACTAGCCTTATATCTCGACTCGCACGACATTAGCTTTGGACAGAATCAGAGCTTGATACTTGTAAAATCCTGACGCACATAAA
>DAOLPD010000142.1:0-8235 GCA_035417425.1 Bacillota bacterium | reverse complement strand
AGACAGTTCCCGGCCCCCTTCGTTTGTGCTGATATAATACACTGCTTTCTTGACCTCTGACATTGACTTCAAGGATTTATTATGGCTCTTTGTATTCTCCATAATTATCCTCTCTCCGTATTCAATATTTGATCCGTGTTATTCTATTGGCTTCAACCTTGCAGTAAAGTGCCTTAATACTTTAGGCTCATATTCAAATTCCAGCCCTTTTAATGTTTTGACCTTGTCTTTTAAGGATATAAGGGCATCAGCAATATAATCCATATGGCTGTTCGTATACACTCTTCTGGGTATTGTCAGCCTCATGAGTTCGAGAGGCGATTCTCTATGTTCTCCCGTCTCTGGATCCCGCCCAAGCAGGAAGGATCCTATTTCAACTGCCCTTACTCCTGATTCGATATACAAAGCATTTGCCAGAACTTGGGCCGGGAATTGATAGTACGGTATATGCGGCAGCATTTTCTTCGCGTCTACGAATACCGCATGGCCTCCTGTGGGGAGTTGTATCGGGACGCCTCCTTCCGTAAGCCTTAAACCGAGGTATTCAACCTGGGATATCCTGTAATGCAGGTAATCTTCATTTACACCTTCCCTGAGGCCCCTTGCCAGAGCTTCCATGTCTCTTCCTGCAAGACCCCCGTATGACACAAAGCCCTCGTAAGGGATCAAAGTAGTTTTTACGGCGGTGAATAACTCTTCATCTTCCTTTATGCCGATAAGTCCTCCGATATTCACTATGGCATCCTTTTTGGCACTCATGGTAAAGCCTTCGGCGTAGGAGAACATTTCCCGGACTATTTCAACAATGCTCTTATTTTCATAACCCTTTTCCCTGTGCTTTATAAAATAAGCGTTCTCTGCAAACCTTGCAGCATCTATAAACAGCCTTATGCCATATTTTTGGGCGATAGCATGGACCCCTTTTATGTTTTCCATGGATACGGGCTGGCCTCCTGAGCTGTTGCAAGTTATGGTTATTAGAATAAAAGCGATATTATCTCTATCATTTTCCTTTATAAAAGCTTCCAGCTTTTCAAGGTCGAAATTACCTTTCCATTCATAAGGTTCTGTTGTGTTGAAGGCTTTTTCAGTAACAAAATTCAAAGGCCTTCCGCCGTTCAGCTCAATATGAGCCATAGTGGTATCAAAATGCATATTCCCAAGAACGTATTGGCCTTTTTTCTTTATGAGATTGCAGAACAATACTTTTTCCGCTCCCCTGCCCTGATGTGCCGGTACGCAATACGGATAGCCAATAATATCTTTTACTGCTTCCACAAGATTATAGTAATTTCTGCTTCCGGCATAGGATTCATCTCCCAGCATCATACCTGACCACTGGTAGTCGCTCATAGCTCCCGTTCCGCTGTCTGTCAGCAGGTCGATATATATGTCTTCGGCCTTCAAGGCAAAGGGATTATATCCTGCCTCTTTTATTGCTTTTTCTCTTTCTTCCTTGGAAATCATTCTGATGGGTTCTACCATTTTGATTCTGAAAGGTTCCGCTACAGGTTTATACATTTTAATTCCCCCTTTTTTTTAGAATAATGATATTGGATCCCTGCTGATGTATATCAGGCTGTCTTGCCCCAATAGGATATGTGGAAAAGTTTACTTTAAAAAGTACTTTTTGCTCACTCTCCTTTCCGTCTGCTATGAGTTGATTTCATCAAATATATGTTTTGCTGCTTTGCTCAACCTGCTTTTTCTTTTAAGAATATATGCCAATCTCGTGTTCAGGCTTTTTCTGCCCTTTAATACCGGCCTTTTGACATGCATTCTGCTTTTGCCTTCCCTTTGAAATTTTATTTCCTTCATGAACTCTTCCACTGAATATATCCTGAATCTCTCCACCCCGTTTTCTTCAGCAAGAAATTCCAGCAGGCCAATGAGTATGTCCTGATACTCCGAGGCTGCTTTCAATTCCAATAAGTCGGCAATATCAGGAATTATTCTTTCAAACAGCATTCTTTTTACAGGCATTTCCTTAGTATTGAACAGTTTCCCAAGTTCCCTCACAAGAATATCAGGCAAACTACGGAAGATCTCAAATACTTTATCCTCCTCTTCGGGTATAATGTAATACTTACTTCCTTTAAGATGCTTCAGGAGCTTCATTGTATCATAATAACCCAACTGAAGATTGCGGATTATCAAATCCCGGTTGAAGTCCAAGGGGCTTCCCAAGTCCTCTGAAGGGAATATATTTGTGACCTTGACGCTTTGATAGCGCACATTCTGAACAATGCCCAATCCCAGTGTCCTAACTGCGATAATATCTTTATATCCCTTTCTGGCCAGTAGATTAATGGGGCAATTATCGTAAAAAGCACCGTCAATATAGTATTTATCCCCTATGGGGTTTAATTTGAAGCCGGGGAAACTGGCACTTGCCATAAGGTAATCAATCATCTTTCCTTCGGGAATATCCTCCTTATACAGCTCAAGAGGCTTTAAATCAGTAATCGACACCGTTACCAGGCCAAAGTCGGTATTTGATTTCCGGAGTTTTTCCTCATTTATAATGCTTTCAAGCACCTGGCGTATTTTACTGGTATCAATGCCCTTATTTTCAAGTATTTCGCCCATTCTGGCAGCAAGCCTGAACAGCAGTTCCCTGTCTATCTTTCTGTCAATCAGCTTTTTGTATTGTTCTTCTTCAATATCAAACAGCAAGGGAGCATCCATGCTTTCCCACAGCTTGTAACCTGCCTCGAAATCACCCTGGGCAATTATTGCTCCGTTCAGTGCTCCTATGGATGTGCCTGTCACTCCTCCGAACTCGTATCCTTCTTCCAGCAAGGCTTTGTAAGCGCCCATGTGAAAAGCGCCCCTCACGCCTCCGCCTTCAAGTGCAAGACCATACATAAAAACGCCTCCCCCTGAATAATATATCATTTTGCGGCTTGACAGACAAGCTATTTTCAATTTATTTCAAGTTATTCCGTCTCTTTGGACAATACTTAATCTTGTTTCACAGATACATGCTCTGCTATAATTTATATGACATAAAATGCAGAAAATAAAAGGAGCGATGAAATGAAGCATGTTGTAAGCAGCCTTCTATGCATATTCTTAGTTGTTATGTTTTTATTTCAAATCAATATTTATGCCGATAATAATGTTATCAATATCACTCCTTCAATTATATTTGAGGGCGGCTCTGAATCATACCCGATCGATGGGGAACAGATCATATTGTATACCAATAAATATGGTGAATTTACCAGGCCTTTCGGCGCACATACCCGTGAATATATCATCGTAAACAATATAGTTGTTCAAGAAAACAGAAGCGGTACCAATGGTACTTATATCCCTCCGAACGGGTACGTAATATCCTATACCGGAGATAATGAGGATTTTATAAGGAAATTTACTGTCGGCACAGGATTAACACTTACAAACATGGATATCCCTGTTTCTCCGGATATGTATTTTATACTTGAGGATATGCTTATACCTATTGATCAAATCAATACAGTACGGGATGCCAATCAGATAGTTTTGTATAATGCTGCCTACAATACCTCGACAAAGACAAACCCGTGGGGAATAGAACTGACGGTTGAAGAGGGTATTATAACCAAAATTGCAGATATGACAAATTCTGAAGGATTGCAGGGCCAGAATGATTCGCAGATACCAACGGATGGTGCGGTAATATCAATACACGCCGGAAGCCCATACTACAAGCAGGTACGGGAAAAAGCAAAACCGGGTATCAGCATTAAGATATCTGCTGATTCCAAGCTATATAATGCAGGCAAAATCAAATATACCGCATACAACCCAAGGACATTGGCAGATAACCCTGCCGCTTGGGATAAGGAGAAAGGGAAGCCTTATGACAGTTTCAGAGGGCCGGATCAATTGATAGTCTATGATAGAAGTTACGGTGAATTTACCGGCACTAACCCTTATGGCTATGAGATTACAGTAAACAGCGAGGGAATAATAATCTGCACAGGAGGAAATGATTCAAAAATACCAGCAGGGGGCTATGTACTTTCAGGTCACGGTGAAAGCATGCAATGGCTTCAGAAGAACGCCTTATTGGGATCGACAGTTATAACAGATCATGAGAAAAAAGAAGTAACTATAATCCTTACACCTGAATCATATACAAGCAGGGCTTTATTAAATATAAAATCGGCGCAGGACAGACTTGACCTGGCAAAGCTTCAGTATCTGGACATTCCGTATGATGATGTACAGGAAGCAATAGATGTTGCCGCTGACAAACTTTCAAAGCTTAGCAGACAGCTGAAGGATGGCCGGTATGAAAACTTGACAGACACTGTTCAAGAGATACAAAAGGATGCGGACAAGGCCTGGTTCATGACCTTTGAGTCTGTAAGGGCGGAGAACAGGGCAGTATGGTTAAGGGCCAGAGACACCAGTATCGAAGATGTCAGAAAGCGTTTTGATATGCTTGAGTCAATCAACATCAATACCATATATCTTGAAACCTACTGGAACGGATATGCCATCTATCCGGCTGACAATGAGCTTATGAGGCAGAATCCTTTATTCAATGGATTTGACGTCCTGGACGCATATATTAAAGAAGCGCATTCTAGAGGAATTGAACTACACGCATGGGTGGAAAACTTCCTTGTAGGTCTGCCCATAGCTGAGAAAAAACCTGAGTGGATGAATGTAAGCAGAAAGGGAGATACATATTATTCGGAAAACGGCATAACCAAATATTACTTTTTGAATCCCGCCCTGCCCGAGGTTCAGGATTTCTTATCATCGCTGTATAAAGAGCTAATTGAAAAATATGATATTGACGGTATTCAATTTGACTACTTAAGATATCCGAATTCCCATGATTATACAAATGACTTTGGTTATGATACATATACCAGACAGCTGTTCATTAATTTTACCGGTACTGACCCGATTTCACTAATGCCGGGTGATTCATTATGGCAGAAATGGTGTGAATTCAGAGAGTATATCATTAGTTCCTATGCCGGCAGGATATTTTCAGAATTGAAATCGATACAGCCGGAGATTCAGATATCTGCTGATGTGTGGCCGGACTATGATGAAACCCTCTCAGACATATATCAGAATCCAAAGACATGGGTCAGAAAGGATTACATCAATACCCTGATACCTATGTCCTACTACCTGCATGAAAAACCTGTCATTGATGATTTAGTGAACACATTGGCCTTCTCAAGAGGCCATTCCCAGATCACTTCAGGAATAGCAACATTTAACAAAGTTGATACCAAAATGTTTATAAAACAAATTGACGCAATAAGGGCTTCAAATACAAGCGGCATTGCAATCTTTGAATACGAGTCGCTGTTCAACAGTGACTATGATTATGCATTGAGGCTCGGAGCCTTCAGTACCCCCTCGTCTGTTACTGATAAAAATCCGGAGGAATCGATAAAATTAATATTGAAAGACATAATAAGAAAGCTTGATAATATATACCTGAAAAATAACGGTATAAACATAAATCAAAGAAACAAATACAAAAACCTTATTGAGAAGATAGATGCCGGCTTTGATGAACAAAAAAACGATATACAAGAAGCAATAAAGGCTTTATACAATGATAAAAATCTCAATGGGGAAATCTCAAAACGAATCAGTGCTGATTTGAACCGCGCAATAAGCATTATCGACGGGCATATCGCAAATACAAGGCTTATGGAAAGCCATAGGACAAAAGCCGAAAAATCAGACGGCGTTTTAAAAGCCTCTGAAATAGGCTATTCAAGAGTTAAGCTTGAATGGGGAAGCGCTGCAATTGACTCAGACATATCAGGTTATATTTTGTATCGCAATGGCAAAGAAATCCTCAGAACTTCTTCCCAATCCATAAATGATAATGACTTGGACTTAGGTGAGACTTATACCTATGAGGTACATGGATTTGATGCAGCAGGAAACATTGTATATAAAAGCAACAGTCTGACTGTCAGAACAAAGGCATCGCTTCTTGCCGTCAGCTTTCTTTAAGAAATGCCAAGAGACAAAATGAAGCCGGCTTAAATTATCTAAACCGGCTCTTCTTTAAATTCCCGGTTTATTTTAACAAACTCGGCAGCCACAATACCGTTCCCGGAAAATAAGTGATAATCAAAAGTACTATCAGCATTGCACCCATGAACGGCATGACCGCCTTGGACATTTCAGTAAGATTTACTTTCGCAATATTACCCGCAACACATAATGTGGGACCTACCGGAGGAGTCAGAAGACCAATACAAAGATTGTATACTACAACAACACCAAAGTGAACCAGGTTAATACCTACACTTTCAACCAGCGGGAGCAGTACGGGCATCATCAGAATAAGGCCCGGGACAACATCCATGAAGGTACCAAGAATAAATAATAAAACATTTATTATCATCAATATTGTGAAAGGATTATTTGATAATGACAAGAATGCCTCCGCAACCATCTGAGGTATTCTGTCATATGTCAGAATCCAACTGAACAATGACGCTGTTGCAATAAGGAACATTACTGAAACAGTATTTATTATTGCATCCTTAAATACTGCAGGAAATTGATTCATTTTTATTTCCTTGTAGATGAACTTGCCTACAACAAATGAATATACTACTGCAACTACACCTGCTTCAGTCGGAGTAAATATCCCGCCTAATATGCCTCCTAATATAACAACAGGCATCAAAACTGCCCATATGCCTTCCTTTGTATACTGGAAAGCCTGTTTGTACGTCAATCTTTTTTCTGAAGGATAATCCTTCTTCCTTGCAATAATATAAGATGTAAGCATTAATGCAATGCCAATCAGTACTCCCGGTATTACACCGCCAATAAACAGATCACCTATGGAAGCATTGGCAATTACACCATATACAACCAATGGAATACTGGGAGGTATTATCGGTCCTATGGTACCTGCCGCAGCAATAACTGAACCTGAAAATTCTTTATCGTAGCCCTTTTCTATCATTGAAGGAATCAATACCATGCCCATAGCTGCCGTATCTGCAACAGCTGAACCGGAAACGCCCGCAAAAATCATACTTCCAAGCACACCGACCATGGCAAGTCCGCCTTTTACCGCACCAACAAAAATATTTGCAAAATTCACTATTCTTCTTGAGATTCCGCCAATATCCATAATCCCGCCTGCTAATATAAACATCGGTATCGCCATTAGCGAAAAAGAATCAATTGATGCAAACATTCTTTGTACAATAACAGTAAGAGGTGCTGTCCCCGTCAATACAATCGCAACCAATGATGACAGGCCTAGTGTGAATGCAACCGGCATTCCGATTATTACAAAAAATGTAAATGATGCAAACAATAATATAGTCATTTATTCACCCTCCGCAACAAAGAATGAAAGCAGACAGTAAATCATTATCATCAATCCGCCTAAAGGCAGTGCAATATATACAATACTCATAGGTATTTGCATTGCACTGGACTTTTGCCTCATTCCTATTAATAAGAATTCAATACCATACTTTATCATTATAAAAGAGTAAATAATTACAAACAGGTTGCTTATATAGGATAATACTTTCCTTATATTTTGAGGAAGCATCTCCAGGAGGTCCATACTCGCATGGCCGCCTTGACCCAGAACATAGCCTGTACCTAAAAATACAATCCATGTAAGAATGTATCTTGAGAGTTCTTCTGACCAGACTAGTGAGTTTCCCAGTAAATATCTTGATATAACCTGCTGAAAGCAAACCAAAACCATAATTATGAACATTATAGTTAAAACATTTGTGTGAATTTTATCCAGTATCACCTTCGCTTTTTTCATATGGATATCACCTTTCTAATAATTACTCACCAATACAGTTTTTCACATAATCCCTTCGCATAATAGCAAAGGGATTATGTGAAAACTACAAAGCAATTAAATCCTCTTATTTTGCAGCATTAATTATCTTGTCATATATATCCTGGCCATACTTTTGTGCAAATTCAGCATGAACGGTCATAGCTCTTGCTTTGAATTCAGTGATGTCAGGCTCGGTTACAGTCATTCCGCTGTCTTTCAGCTGCTGGAGCAGGTCAGCCTCTTGTCTTGCAACCTCTGCATTCTGCCATTCCATAGTTTCTTTTGCAGCTTCTCTTATTGCTTTCTGCTGCTCGGCAGTAAGCTTATTCCAAGTTTTCTCACTCACAACATGCATTACATATCCATAAACATGGTTTGTAAGAGCCATATGAGTCTGAACTTCATGAATTTTCCCGCCTATTATG